>NZ_JAHFZY010000011.1:0-249257 GCF_018603865.1 Actinomadura sp. NEAU-AAG7 | reverse complement strand
CGGCGCCTGCGCGGCGTGCGCGTTCACCGGCGTGCTCGGCTCCGGCGGGACGGGCGGGCGGGGGCCCGGCTTCGGACCCGCCGGACCACCGGCGGGGGCGCCCGGACCCGGCTTGGGCGCGGGCGGGCGCGGCGCCGCGGGCCGGGGGGCCTGCGGGCGGGCGCCCTGACCGTCGGACGTGCCGCCGGAGGGGCCTCCGGGCGGGCCGGGGCGCGGCCCGGACGGGCGGGGCCCCGCGGGCCGCTTCGGCCCGACACGCTTGTCCCCCTGCTTGGAGGAGGAATTGGAAAAGGCTTCGGTTAGCCTGCGAACGACGGGCGCCTCGATCGTCGAGGACGCCGACCGTACGAACTCGCCCATCTCCTGGAGCTTGGCCATGACGACCTTGCTCTCTACACCGAACTCCTTGGCGAGTTCGTAAACCCGGACCTTGGCCACTGCACTCCCTACTCGGTCCGGGGGTGCGGCCTCCGGACCGTCGCTAACTTGCCGTACTCATCGCGGCGTGCTCATCGAGCGCTCATAGCAATCTCGACCTGCTTCCGACTAGACGTCGCTTACCATTCGGCCATCCTGCTGCTGCACCGCCCGCTCCGCAAGCCGCGCCCGCAGCGCGGTGCCATCGAGCGGCCCCGGCAGGCGGAATGCCCGCGGGAACGCCCGACGTCGCTCTGCGAGCTCAAGACACGCCAGGTCGGGGTGCAGATGAGCGCCCCGTCCCGGGAGCCGCCCTCGGGGATCGGGGACGATGACGTCCCCCACCACCACCAGGCGCAGCAAGTCGGACTTGACCGTGCGAACCCGGCAGCCCACGCACATGCGTCGCGGAGCCACCCGGCCACGTCCCATGAGTCTACCGCGCCGAGGCGTCGGCGGGACCTGTCGCATGCTCCCCCGGCGTAGAAGATCCGGATTCGCCGGACTCGTCCGAGCCGGGCCGCGCGGCCTCAGGAGCCGCCGCGCCGGCCGCCCCACCCGCGTCACCAGCGGCTTCACCCGCCGACTTACCGGCCGTGTCGGCCGTGGCCGCTCCGGAACCGGACGCGGCGGGCGCCGGCTCGGTGTCGGATCGGATGTCGATCCGCCAGCCGGTCAGCCGCGCGGCGAGGCGGGCGTTCTGCCCTTCCTTGCCGATGGCGAGGGAGAGCTGGTAGTCGGGAACGATCACCCGGGCGACCCGTCCGTCGGCGTCGACGACCTCGACCGCCGAAACGCGCGCGGGAGAGAGGGCATTCCCGACGAACTCCGGCGCCTCGTCGGAGAAGTCGACGATGTCGATCTTCTCGCCGTGCAGCTCGGCCATCACGTTGCGGACGCGGCTGCCGAGCGGGCCGATACAGGCCCCCTTGGCGTTCACGCCCGCCTTCCGCGACCGGACCGCGATCTTGGTGCGGTGGCCGGCCTCGCGCGCGATCGCGGCGATCTCGACCGTGCCGTCGGCGATCTCTGGGACCTCCAGCGCGAACAGCTTGCGCACGAGGTTCGGATGGGTGCGCGAGAGCTGCACCGACGGGCCCCGGTGGCCCTTGCGGACCTGCACCACGTAGGCGCGCAGCCGCTCGCCGTGCTCGTACCGCTCGCCGGGCACCTGCTCCTGCGGCGGCAGGACGGCCTCGATCTTGCCGAGGTCGACCAGCACGTTCCGCGGGTCCTTGCCCTGCTGGATGATGCCGCTGACGATGTCGCCCTCGCGGCCCGCGTACTCGCCGAAGGTCAACTCGTCCTCGGCGTCGCGGAGCCGCTGCAGGATCACCTGCTTGGCGGTGGTCGCCGCGATGCGCCCGAACCCGGTCGGGGTGTCGTCGTACTCGCGGAGGGCGGCGCCCTCCTCGTCGGTCTCGGTCGCCCAGACCGTCACGTGCCCGCTCTGCCGGTCCAGCTCGACGCGGGCCCGCGTCGCCGCGCCCTCCGTCCGGTGGTAGGCGATCAGCAGCGCGTCTTCGATGGCCTTGACGGCCACGTCGAGCGAGATGTCCTTCTCGCTCTCCAGGCCCCGCAGGGCGGTCATGTCGATGTCCACGAGGTGTCCCCCCTCTAGTCCGGCTCAGCCGGAGAACGCGTTTCCTCGGCCGCGCCGGCGCCGTCCCCCCGGGCACCGCCCGCCGGAGCCTTGAACTCCACCTGCACCCTGCCGCGTCCGAGCTCGCCGAAACCCAGCCGGCGACGGCCCGCCGGCGGTTCGGCGCCCTTGGACGCGGCGTCCTTCGATCCGGTGCCCTTCCGCCCGGCGGGCTTCGCGCCCTTGCCGCCCTTGCCGCGGCGCGGCGGCGCCACGTCGATCTCGACGGCCTCCTCGTCGGCGGCGACCACGCGGCCCTCGATCTCGCCGCCCTCGGCCAGCGGGACGGCGACGAGCCGCCCCACGGCGCGGCGCCAGTGGCGCGGCTCGGTGAGGGGGCGGTCGACGCCGGGCGAGGTCACCTCCAGCACGTACGGCGAGGCGCCCATCACCTCGGAGGCGTCCAGCAGCGCGGAGGCGGCCTCGCTGATCAGGGCGATGTCGTCCAGCCCGACCCCGTCGTCGCCGTCCACGACGACCTTGACCAGGCGGCGCCGGCCGGCGGGCCGGACGTCGACCTCCTCCAGGTCGAAGCCCGCCTCGGCCACGGCGGGCGCGAGCAGCCCGGTCAGCTCGGCGACGGCCGCCTCGCGGGTCGGCCGCGCCGGCGACTCGCCGCGGCCCCCCTGAGCGCGGCCACCGCGGGACTCGACGCTCATGGGACCCTCCTCCTGTTGTTTTCCGCGCGAATCCGCCCGCCGGTGCGGCGGGCGCGGGCCACGCTGAAACCACCGCGCGCCCGTTGACTCCTCAAGACTATCGACAGCCGGGCACCGCGATGGTCCTCCGGACAGCTCACCGGCGCGCCGGATATGGAATGCTTGAGCTGGCCTGATGGACGCGTCCGGGCCGGGACCGCCATGGGCCGCCACCACATGTCATCGGGTGAGGAGACGCCCTTGCCAGCGGTCGTTCCGCGGCTGCGCCCGCTCGCGCGCCCGCCCGTGCCCCTGCCCGCGCCCGCCGGCGCCGTCTCCCGCCGGGCCGTGTTCGGCGGCGCCGCGGCGCTGGCGCTGCCCTGGCTGGCCGGGTGCTCCGCCGAGGCGTCCCCGCGCCGCGACGTCGCGTCCCTCGCCGGCGCGATCGCCTCCGAGCAGGACCTCGTCGCCTCCTACGAGGCCGCGCGTGCGGCGGACGCGGCGCTGGCCCGCCGCATCGACCCCGTCCTGGCACACCACCGCGAGCACCTGGCGGTGCTGCGGCGGCACTACGTGCCCGGGTCGGGGGACCGGGCCCACGAGGGCGGCGCCATCCCGTCCCCCAGGGCGATCCCGCTCCCGCCCGGCGGCGAGCGGATCATCGCCGCGCTGCGGAAGGCGGAGGAGCGCGCGGCGCTGGCCCGCGGGGAGGACGCGGGCAGATGCCGTCCGGGGCTGGCGCAGCTCATGGCGAGCATCGGCGCGTGCGAGTCCGGCCACGCCGGGACGGTCCGGCCCCCGGCGCCGCGCGACGCCCCGAAGTCCGACTCCAAGGCCCTCCAGACCGCGCTCGCGGCCGAGCACGCCGCCGTGTACGGGTACGGGACGCTCGGGGCGCGGTTGCGCGGGGGCCTCCAGCAGGCGGCCAAGGACGCGTGGAACGCGCACCGCGCCCAGCGCGACCGGCTGAGCGCGATCCTGTCCGTCCCGCCGGTCCCGGCGTCGGCGGCCTACCGGCTGCCGGTGCGGGTCGCCTCCGCCCGGAGCGCGGTCCAACTCGCGGCGGCGCTGGAGGACGGCCTGGTCCCCGCCTACGTGGGTCTCGCCGGCGCCTCGTCCCCTGACCTGCGCCATCTCGCCGCCGACGGGGCCCAGATCGCGGCTGCCCGCTCGGCGCGCTGGCGGTCGGCCGCGGGCGAGCCCGCCCCGCCGGCGGCGTTTCCCGGGCTGCCGTCGGGCGCGCTGTCACCTCGTCCCGAACCGGGTGAGTGATCTCCCGCACTCCGGGAACGAAAGGTCTCCGAGTGCACGTTGATCCTTTTTGTACTGGATCACTCGGGGGAGGAGCCCAGACCGGCATGACCACGACGCCGCAGGGGAGCGAGACCGGTGGGCGCAGCGCGCTGGAGGAGCTCCGCGCCGCCTACCACGACCAGTTGACGCAGCTCGCGGCCGAGCGCGACGAGGCCCGGCGGCAGGCGCGCCGCGCCCGCAACGAGGCGGCGGTGGCGCGCGCGGACCTCGCGAGCCTCACCAGCCGCGTCCAGGAGCTGCTGGCCGCCGCGGCGCGGCATCTGCCCGACCTTCCGACCCTGGAGGCCCCGGCCGGGCCGCCGCGCGCGCTGGAGGCCCCGGACGCGGAGGCGCGGCCCGTCGCGCCTCCGGCGGCCCAGGAGCCCAAGCGCAAGGGCGGTGACCGGCGCCCCGCCCGGAGCGCCAAGAGGCGACCCGTCCGGGCGGGCTGACCGGGAGAGAGCGGCCCGCCATGAGCCGCGCGGGGCCGCCGGGGCACACCCCGGCGGCCTCCTCGGGCACCTCCCGGACGCTGCTAAGGTCCATCGAATGACCGCGTACGGCCTCCTCGTCTCCCCATCGCACAACAGGGTCTACGCGCAGGCGGCCGCCGGCCTGGTGAGGGCCGAGCTGTCGGTCTTCGGCGAGCGGGCCCTCGGCGGCCGGATCGCCGACATCGCGGAATCGTCCATCGGCGGCGTCCCCTACGTGACGTTCTCGGCGGACGACCTCAGCGGGACCGACCTCCGCCTGCTGTCGAACCTGTCGTCCCTGTACGCGCTCTTCCGGATCGAGGACGGCGGGCTGCTGCGCCCGGTGACGGTCGAGCCGCTCGACCTGTTCGGCAGCGACCTGCTCACCATCCAGAAGTACGCGGGCAAGACCAACGAGAACTTCACCAAGCTGCTGCTGAACGTGACGGCGATGGCGACCGACTCCCCCATGGACCTCGTCACCGGGCGCCCCCGCGTGCTCGACCCCATGTGCGGCCGGGGCACGACGCTCAACCAGGCCATGATGTACGGGCTGGACGCGGCCGGGATCGACATCGACGGCAAGGACTTCGACGCCTACGCCGCGTTCATCCGGACGTGGCTGAAGAACAACCGCGTCAAGCACCAGGCGGAGACCACCAGTATCCGGCGCGAGAAGGCCGTCCTCGGGCGCCGCCTGCACGTGACGCTCGGCGCGACCAAGGAGCGCTACAAGAGCGGCGAGACGATGGAGATCACGGTCGTCAACGCCGACTCCGCCGGGGCGGGGAAGTTCTTCCGTCCCGGCTCGTTCGACCTGATCGTGACCGACGCGCCGTACGGCGTGCAGCACGGCAGCCGCCCCAAGGGCAGCCGCCCCAGTCGCGGCACCGGGAAGCCGGTGCTGTCGCGGAGCCCGGTCGAGCTGCTGTCGGCGGCCGTCCCGGAGTGGGCGCGGCTGCTGCGTCCCGGCGGCGCGATCGGCATCTCCTGGAACACCTTCGTCGGGCGCCGGGACGAGCTGGCCGGCATCCTCGCCTCCAGCGGCCTCACCGTCCAGGACTCGGGCGGCTACCTGGGCTTCCGCCACCGCGTCGACCAGGCGATCTCCCGCGACCTGATCGTCGCCCGCAGGGACTAGGCGGCGGCCCAGCGCTCGACGTGCGGGAGCAGTTCGTCCAGGCCGTGGATGAGCGCGTCGGGCGGGGTCAGGCCGGGGCGGCTGAACGCGTGCGTGGTCTGGTGCCAGACCTGGACGGCGCGCAGCCCCGCGGACTTGGCGCCGTGGATGTCGTCGTAGGGGCGGTCGCCGACGAAGACGCAGGACGCCGGGTCGGTGGCGCCGACCGCGTCCATGGCGGCGCGGAACGCCTCGGCGTGGGGCTTGGTCCAGGGGATCTCGCTGGAGTAGACGGCGCCGTCGAGGTGGCGCAGGACGTCGTCGCGGGCGAAGACGCGCTCGTGCCAGTCGCGGCTCCACATCGTGTTGGACAGCACGCCGATCTTGATGCCGCGCTCGCGCAGCGCGTCGAACAGGCCCGGGACGGCGGGGTCGGTGTGGGTGTGGGGCGTCCACGCCTCGAAGTGGGTGTGCAGGAGGGCGTCGGAGCAGCTGACCCCGGCCAGCTCGAAGACCTCGGCGAAGGTGGCGCTGCGGTGCTCCTCGGTGCCGCGCCGCCACAGCTCCTGCTCGGCCTCGACCAGTGCGATGGCGGCGCGCTCGACCTCGTCCGGCGGAAGGTGCGCCGAGCAGATCCCGCGCCACATGTCGGCCAGCTCGATGTCGTGCCAGGGGGTCAGCGTGCCGCCCCAATCGAAGATCACCGCGTGTACGCCCATGCCCGGATGGTAACCGCATGGCGAGGCACCGCGAATAGGGCGAACCGCAACGGGGATACCGGCCGGGCAAGCGGAAAGTCGAACCGAGACCGGAGGAGCCGATGAGCATGCGCGATCCCGGCGCGGACCGTGACCCCCTTGAGAACCCCCGCGTGGGCGCGGACGGCCTGGACGACATGGGGGACGACGAGCAGGCCGAGGAGATCGCCCTGACCGAGCAGTACGTCGAGGACCCGCCCGACGACCACGTGATCGAGGAGCCGGAGGAGAGCGAGGACGGGGTCGGCATCACCGACTACGAGCGGCGGATGACCCGGGAGGGGGAGGACGAGCCCTGGCCGGATGCCGACGGGCCCGCCGAGTCCGACGCTGTGAACCCCACCCGACGGCCTTAGCCGGTGACCAGGGTGGCGAAAGTGACTTTACGGTTCCGTTACTCGATCACGGGGAATGTCGTAGGTACGCCGTAGGTTGCGCGTAGTGGGCGAACTTGCGAGGTGACCGGGGCATGTACGAGGCAGTCGCGGCACCGGCCGACCCCCCGGTCGGCGCCGCGCCCCACTCCGTCCGGGACGGAGGCGGCCCCTTCACGGCCGGCGGGGCGACGACCGCGGTCGTCGCCGATGACGAGCAGTCCCACCCCCACACGCCCGACGAGCCCCCGGACGAGCGCTCCTGGTGGCGGCGCAGGGCGGGCCTCCTGCTCCAGTGGGCGGTGCTGGCCGCCGCAGCGGCGACGCTCCCCTTCGTCCATGACCGGCTTCCCGACCTGGGCGCGATGTGGTCGGCCGCGACCAGCGCCGAACCGGGCTGGCTCGCCGTGGTCGTGCTCGCCGAGGCGGGCTCGATGGGCGCGTTCGCCCGGCTCCAGCGGCGCCTGCTGCGCATCGGCGGGCTGAGGATGACGCTGCGCCGCGCTTTCGCGATCACCTACGCGGGCAACGCGCTCTCGACGACGCTCCCGGCCGGGCCGGCGGTGAGCGTCGTCTACACGTTCCGGCAGTTCCGCCGGGGCGGCGCGTCCGCGAAGCTGGCCACCGCCGTGATCCTGGCGGGCGGGGTGATCACCACGACCGCCTACACGGTGATCGGGCTGGTCGCGCTGATGGCCGATCCGCACGCCCGCGCGCTCGCGGTCACGGCGCTGGGCGCCCCCGCCGCGCTGCTCCTGCTGCTGGTGCCCGCGCTGCGCTGGCGGCCGCTGCGCGCGGTCGTGACGGCGCCGGTGCGGCGCGCCTACCGCGCCGCGCTCGCCCACCCCCGCATCGCCCCGCACGCCGAGCAGCTCGCCGGGGCGCGCGACGTGCTGCGCCCGACGGCGCGCGACTGGGCGGCGCTGACCGTCCTCGCCACGCTCAACTGGGTCTGCGACATCCTCGCGCTGCTGGCGGCGGCGCGCGCGGTCGGCGTCGACGTCGACCCGCACGGCGTCACCCTCGCCTACTTCGCGGCGCAGGCGGCGGGCAGCGTGCTGCCGCTGCTGCCCGGCGGGCTCGGCGCGATCGAGAGCAGCATGGCCGCCTCGCTGGTCGCGTTCGGCGCGACGCTGACGCCCGCCGCCGCGGCCGTCGGCGTGTACCGCCTCGTCTCCTACTGGGCGGTCGTCGGCATCGGCTGGATCGCGTGGATCGGCCTGCGCGAGGGCCCGCGGCTGTCGGCCCGCTCCCGGCTCCGCCTGGCCCGCACGGGCCGCCTCCTGCTGGACGGGCTGTCCGCGACCGCGTTCAACCACCCCTGCACCAACATCCACCTCCCGGCCCCCGCCGACGCCCGCCGCCCCTGAACCCCCGCCGGTGCCCGGGGATCGGCCGGAAGACCGACCCCCACCAGGACCATTGACCGAGATGCGCCACGCGGGGAATCAGCGTCCCCGAATTCAGGCTTTAGTGGGCGATGTGCCGCACGGCACGCGCACGCCCGACGGCGCGTCCCGCGCGGTCCCCCCGCCCGGGCAGGCGCCCGGCCGAGAGAAGGGATCGGGTCACATGGGCCACGGAGCCGGCGCGTCCGCGTCCACGCTCGCGGGCGACGCGGCCGCACGACCCTCCGACCGGGAGCCGCCCGGCGTCGACGGCACCCGGTTCCGCTCGGTGCTCGGCAGGTTCGCGACCGGCGTGGTCGCGATCACCGCCGTCGAGGACGGCACCGACCGCCCGGCGGGCCTCGCGGCGAACTCCTTCACCTCCGTGTCCCTCGACCCCCCGCTCGTGGCGTTCTGCGTCGCGCACACCAGCACGACCTGGCCGCGCCTGCGCGGCGCCGCGCGGCTGTGCGTCAACATCCTGAGCGAACCGCAACTGGAGGTCTGCGAGCGGCTCGCGCTCAGGGGCGGCGACAAGTTCGCCGGCATCGACTGGAGGCGGACGCCGAACGGCGGCCCGCTCATCGAGGGCGCGCTCGCCTGGATCGAGTGCTCGGTCGAGCAGGAGCACGTCGCCGGCGACCACGTCATCGTCGTCGCCCGCGTCCACGACCTGGACCACCACCACGACGCCGACCCGCTGCTGTTCTACAAGGGCACCTACGGAACGTTCACCTAGAACGCACCCGACACCAGCCCGAGAGCGCCGACCGGGGCACGTCGCGCGCCGACCTCAGCCGTCACGCGAGTGCGTAGCTGACCGGTGGGGGGCGAAGCCGAAGGCGAGCCCCCCACCGGGAAGATCGCGAAGCGATGCCGCACTCGCCGAAGGCACGGTCAAGGCACGAGCCGCCAGGCGAGTGCCTTGGGCCGGGACTTTCATGAGCACAGCCGCCAGGCGAGTGCCTTGGGCCGGGGCTTCAATGAACACAGCCGCCAGGCGAGGGACGTGGGCCGGGACTTCAATGAACACTGCTGTCCTCGGGGGCGCGCAGGCGCGCGAGGACCTGGATCGGGTCGGCGAGGACGTCGGCGAAGGCGAACTCGGCGGCGCCGACGAGGGTCGTGTCGTCGCCGAGCGCGGCGGTGCGGAGGCGGACCTTCTCGCGCGGCGCGGCGAGCGCGCCGGTGGCGAGCACGCTGCGGATCTGGGCGGCGGCGCCGAGGTAGATGTCGCGGAGGGTCCCGCCGAACACGACGAGGCCGGGGTTGAGGACGTTGACGAGGTTCGCGACGCCGAACCCGAGCCAGGTGCCGACCCGGTGGAGCGCCTCGCGGGCGACGATGTCGCCCCGGTCGGCGGCGTCCACGACGGCGCGGACGGCGTCGCGCCCGCTCTGGCCGTGGGCCTCCGCGCGGTCGGCGTGGGCGAGCAGCGTCCGCTCCCCCACCTCGGCCTCCAGGCAGCCGCGCGACCCGCAGGCGCAGGGCCGCCCGCCGGGGTTGACGACCATGTGGCCGATCTCGCCGCCGTAGCCCTCGTCGCCGCCGAGCAGCCGCCCGTGCGCGATGATGCCGCCGCCGACGCCGACGTCGCCGTGCAGGTAGATGAGGTTGTCGCAGCCGACGCCCGCGCCGCGCGCGTGCTCGGCGAGCGCGCCGAGGTTGGCGTCGTTGCAGACCGAGACGGGCAGGCCGAGGCCGAGGCGGCGCGACAGCGCGTCGCCGAGGGCGAGGTCGCCGATGTCGAGGTTGGGGCCGAACCGGATGGCGTCGTCCGCGCGGCGGACGGTGCCGGGGAAGCCGAGGGCGGCGCCGACGCACACCGCGTCCCGCTCGCTCTTGCGGACGAGCGAGCGGGCGCCCGCCGCGAGCGTCCCGACGATCTCGGCGGGGTCGGAGCCGCGGGTGCGGGACGCCTCGCGGCGGTCCAGGACCACGCCGCCGAGCCCGACCCGCGCGATCACGAGCCGGTCGACGCCGACCTCGAACGCGAGCACGTACACGCGGGTCGACTCCGGCCGGACGACCAGCGAGGGGCGGCCCGCGCGGCGGCCCGGCCCCCGGGGCAGCTCCTCGCGGACGAGCCCGGCGGCGGTCAGATCGGCGGTCAGCGCCATGATCGTGCTGCGGTTGAGCCCGAGGGACTCGGCGAGCGTCGCCCGGGAGGCGGGGCCGCGCAGGTGCACGAAGCGCAGCAGCGTCCCGAGGTTGTGCCGCCGGACGTCCTCCTGCGACGGGCCCGCCCGCATCATCGGCGGAGCCCGAGGTCGCCGCTGGCGCCGGAGGTGACCAGCTCGACGATCTGCCGGTGGGTGACGTCGCCGGTCCGCACGTGCGCGACCATCCGGCCGAGGTAGAGCACGGCGATCCGGTCCGACACGGCGAAGACGTCGTTCATGTTGTGCGAGATGAGCACGACCGCGAGGCCCCGGTCGGCGAGCCGCCGGACGATCTCCAGCACCTGCTGGGTCTGCGCGACGCCGAGCGCGGCGGACGGCTCGTCCAGCACGACGACCCGGCTGTCCCACAGGACGGCGCGGGCGATCGCGACGGTCTGCCGCTGCCCGCCCGACAGCGTCGAGACGCTCCGCCGCACCGACCCCATCGTGCGGACCGACAGGCCCGACAGCGTCGTGCGGGCCATCTCCTCCATCGCGTCCTCGTCGAGGGCGAGGCCGCGGCGGCGCTCGCGGCCGAGGAAGAGGTTCTCGACGATGTCGAGGTTCTCGCAGAGGGCGAGGTCCTGGTGGACGACCTCGATGCCGAGCGCGGCGGCGTCGCGGGGGCTGCCGATCCGGACGGGCGCGCCCGCGAAGCGGTACTCCCCCGCGTCGGGCGCGTGGATGCCGCCGATGCACTTCACCAGGGTGGTCTTGCCGGCGCCGTTGTCGCCGACG
Organism: Actinomadura sp. NEAU-AAG7; assembly: GCF_018603865.1. Lineage (NCBI taxonomy): Bacteria > Bacillati > Actinomycetota > Actinomycetes > Streptosporangiales > Thermomonosporaceae > Actinomadura > Actinomadura sp. NEAU-AAG7. The sequence continues at coordinate 238,254 of NZ_JAHFZY010000011.1, read as the reverse complement.
AGCGCCGTCACCTCACCCGCGCGGGCGGTGAACGCCACGTCGCGCAGGACCTTGACCGAGCCGAAGCTCTTGTCGATGCCGCGCAGGTCGAGGACGGGGGCGTCGAGGACGGGTGTCACTGACATGCCGAGAGGCTCCCACCGTGCCACACCGCCGTCCCGCGCCGAACGGTCCTGGATCGCGAGCGTATCAGCAGCGCTCACCGCCCAGGAAGCACAGTCGGCCCACCCCGCCTCAGGGTCGCGCGGGGTGTCGTACGCGGGCTCGCCGGGCGCGTCCCCCGCCGTCATCGGCCGGTGCCGGCCCGGCGGCGCCTGGCCAGCGCGTCGATGCCCGCCGCGAGCAGCAGCACGATCCCGGTGATGAGGTACTGGAGGTAGGCCTTGGTGCCGAGCAGCCCGAGCCCGTTCTCGATGATGGCGATGACCAGGCCGCCGAACACCGCGTCGCGGGCCTTGCCGCGCCCGCCGAACAGGCTCGTCCCGCCGATGACGGCCGCGCCGACCGCGTACAGCAGCGTGTTGCCGCCGCCCGCGTCGGTGGCGACCGAGTTCAGCCGGGACGCGGCGACGATGCCGCTGACCGCCGCCATCCCCGAGGCGATCATGAAGACGGAGATCCGGATGCGGGTGACGTTGATCCCGGCGCGGCGGGCCGCCTCGGCGTTGCCGCCGACAGCGTAGACGTGCCGCCCGTAGGACGTGCGGCCCAGCACGAACGTGCAGGCGACGAGCAGCACGCCGACCAGCGGCACGCCCCACGGCACTCCGCCGAGGGTGATCAGCGGGCTGGGCGCGCGGTCGAGGCTGAGGAGGTAGGTGCCGAGCAGCAGCGCCGCCGCGACGGCCCCGGCCTGCGCGAGCACCAGTTCCAGCGGGCGGGCGTGCAGGCCGCGGGCGTGCTGGCGGCGCCAGCGCAGGAGCTGCGTCCCGGTGTAGCCGGCGACGCACACGGCGGTGAGCGTCCAGCCGAGCCAGATCGGCATGTTCTTGTTGGCGAGCGCGAACACGACCTCGTCGCGGACGGGCACCGTCCCGCCGTCGCCGATCATCCGCAGCGTGACGCCCTGGAGGCCGAGGAACAGCGCGAGCGTGACGACGAACGAGGGGATCCGCACCACGGCGACCAGCCAGCCGATCAGCGTGCCGATGACGATGCCGATCGCCACGGCCGACAGCACCGCGACGTACCAGGGCTGCCCGGAGTCGGCCATGAGCTTGGCCATCACCGCCGCGCAGACGCCGCTGGCGACGCCCGCCGACAGGTCGATCTCGCCGAGCAGCAGCACGAACACCAGGCCCATCGCGAGGATCGTGATGGGCAGCGCCTGCGTCGACAGGTTCGCGATGTTGCCCTTGCTGAGGAACGTGTCCGGTTTCAGCGCGGTGAACAGCGCGACCAGCGAGATCAGGCCGAGGATCGCCGGGAGCGCGCCGAGTTCGCCCGCGCGGATCCGGTCCCGGTAGTCCAGCAGCGCCGACCGCAGGTCGTGTGCGCGATCGTCGACGGCGAAGTCGGCGTCGGCCAGCTTCACGGCGGCCTCCTTGCGCTCGGGGATGTCGGTGGACACCTCGCGTCCCCCTTCAGATGTTCTCGGCGGCGGTCGCCGGCGTGAGACCGAGATCGCCGGAGCGGCCGGCGGTGATGAGCTCCACGACCTGCCCGTGGGTGACGGCGGAGCGCGCGACGTCCGCCGCGACGCGGCCGAGGTACAGCGCGGTGATCCGGTCGGCGACCTCGAACACGTCGTTCATGTTGTGCGAGATGAGCACGACCGCGTGGCCGGTGTCGGCGAGGCGCCGGACGAGCCCGAGCACCTGCCGGGTCTGCGCGACGCCGAGCGCGGCGGTGGGCTCGTCCAGGATGACGACCTTGGACTCCCACAGCGCGGCCTTGGCGATCGCGACGGTCTGCCGCTGGCCGCCCGACAGGCTGGCGACCCGCTGGCGCACCGACCTGACGGTGCGGACCGACAGCCGGGCGAGGGTCCGCCTGGCCGCCTCCTCCATGGACGCCTCGTCCAGCACGATCCCCCTGCGCCGCTCGCGGCCGAGGAACATGTTCTGGACGATGTCGAGGTTGTCGGCGAGCGCGAGGTCCTGGTAGACGACCTCGATGCCGAGCGCGGCGGCGTCGCGCGGGCCCGCGACCCGCACCGGGCGGCCCTCGAACTCCACGCGCCCGGAGTCGATCGGGTGGATTCCGGCCACGCACTTGATCAGGGTGGACTTGCCCGCTCCGTTGTCGCCGACGAGGGCCATCACCTCGCCGAGCCGCACGGTGAGGTCCACGTCGTGCAGCACGTGGACGGCGCCGAAGCTCTTGTTGAGCCCGGTCACCCGGAGGACGGGGTCACCGTTTTCTGCCACGAGTCTCCTTCCAGGGGCCTGACTGGCGGGTCGTGCCCGTGGCGGGCCCACGAGGGCGGTGCGGAGGCGCGGGAGCCGTCCGCCCTCGGCGGGGTCGGGCCCGCCACGGTGTCTCGGAGAAGGAACTACCGGATGCCCGCGTCCTCGCACTTCGCGGCGTAGCCGCCCTTGCACAGCTCGGACGCCTTCACGAACCCGTCGGTCACGACCCGCTTGACGCCGTCCTCGAAGACGCCGATCGGGGTGAGCAGCACCGACGGCACGTCCCGCTTGCCCTCGGGGTCGTTGGTGGTGCCGTTGGTCTCGGCCTTGCCGCCGGTGAGCAGCGCGACGGCGAGCCTGGCGGCGGCGTCCGCCTCCTGCTTGACGGGCTTGTAGACCGTCATGCACTGCTTGCCGTCCAGGATGTTCTGGAGGCCCTGCGGGGTGGCGTCCTGCCCGGTGACGGCGACCTTCCCGGCCTCGCCGTTCTTGTTGACGATCGACACGACCGCGTTGGCGAGGTTGTCGTTGGCGGCGACGACGCCGTCGATCCGGCCCTTCTGCTCGGTCCACATCTGCTCGAAGATGGTCGCGGCCTTCTCCGGCTTCCAGTCGGGGACGGCCTGCTCGGCGGCCTTCCGGTAGGAGGGGACCTTGTCGAGGACGGCGTGCGCGCCCCGCGCGAACAGCGTGGCGTTGTTGTCGGTCGGGGCGCCGTTCAGGTAGGCGATGTTCGCGGCCTTGTCCCCCAGGCACCTGCGCAGTCCGTTGCCGAGCTCCTCGCCGACCTTCACGTTGTCGAAGGAGACGTAGTAGTCCGAGACGCCGCCGAGCGCGAGCCGGTCGTAGTCGATGGTCTTGACGCCCTGCGCCCGCGCCTTGCGCTGGACGGCGGCGGCCGAGTCGGAGTCCAGGCCGTCCAGCACCAGCACGGTGGCGCCGCTGGTGATCATCTGGTCGGCGATGGTCTGGAAGCGCTGGGCGGACCCCTCGGCGTTCTGGATGTCGTAGCGGACGCCCGCCGCCTTGAACGCCTGCGCCAGGTAGGGGCGGTCGAAGCTCTCGTAGCGGGTGGAGGACGTCGTGTCGGGCAGGATCACGCCGACCTTGCCCTTGGCGGGATCGGAGGCGGCCTGGGAGTCACCGGAGCCGTCTCCGCACGCGGTGAGGACGAGCGCGGCGACCGCCGACAGGGTGGCGAGGCTGAGGATCCCCTTGCGCATAGCCCGGGTCCTTTCGGGGGGTGGGTGGCCGCGGCGCGCGGCCTAGTTCGCCGTGAATGTTGTGTCCCGCAACTTATGTCGGCGTTGTCCGCCGCGCCATACCCGCCGGCGCGCGGATTTGTTGTGAGCGGTAACAATCACATAACGCGAGATCAACGCGGACGAGCGCCTCCGAGGGGTGGATCACCTCGCGGGAGGGCACGGGAGGGCGGCGCCCGCCGAGGCGGCGCGGCGAATGTTCGAGCGCTCAACATTTTCGGGGGGAGGGCCCACATGAGAGCGTGATCATGCAGGGGGGCACCGGAGTGGGCCGGGGCCGTGCTGCATGATCACGTTGTCAGCGGGCGGCGAGGACCAGCGCGACCCGGTCGGCCGCGGCGGCGACGTCGGCGGCGGCCGCGATGCGCTCCGCCCACGACCACCAGTACCACCACCCGTCCGCGCCCTGCTCCGCCAGGATGTTCTCCGTGAGGGCGGACGCGTCCGGATTCATCACGTGCAGGCTGGGCGACTGGCCTCGGGGCAGGGTGAGACGCACCCGGAAGCCCCGTCTCGTCAGCTCGTCGCCGAGCTCTTCCAGATATTCGATCCGCGTCCTCGACGGCGCGGCGGTTCCCGTATCGTCAGGCGTCATCCTCGTCTTCCTCGTGGACTCCGCGCGGCCCGACGAGCCCTCAGCCTTCCGTTTCCGCGGCCCGACCGCAAGCACTTCGGGCTGGTCAGCCCAGGTGCGCCGGACGGCGCGGCGGGACGCGCCACTGCGTCCCGGGCGTCGGCGCCATCATCCGGGATATCTTGCGCCTAACAGGCGTACGGGAGCATGGGGGCGATGATGGCGGTCAGCATGGCGGCGAATCCGGAGAAGACCCGGCCGGACCAGCGGCTTCCGGAACCGCCCGCCCCCGCCGACGACGCCCCGGACGACGCCGGGGAGACGTTCGTCCCGGACCCGCCCCTCCCCCCGCCGCCCGCGCCCGAGGCGCCCGTCCCGCCCGCCGGGGGGCCGGGCACGGCCGAGGGCCAGGGCGGCCGGAGCTGGCACCGCCTGCACTACGCGGTCGGCGTGTTCCTCCTCGCCTACGGGGTGACGGGGATCGTGAGCGCCGTCCTGCTGTGGGACGACCGGCGCGAGGAGTTCGAGAAGTACTTCGCCTCCGGCCCCGCGGGGACGCTGCTGATCGTCGTCAAGGCGGTCGAGGTGCTGCTCGTCGTGGTCACCGCCGCCGGGTTGGCGCGCCGCCGGGACATGTGGTTCGTCCCCGCGCTGGCCGGATGGATGGCGGGGTTCGCGATGTTCGCCGTGCTGGACGTGCTCAAGGGCCGGTGGGGCGGGCTGCTGGAGCACGTCCTGTACCTGGCGGGGTTCGTCGTGCTGCTGTTCCTGTCCTACGGCCTGAGCGCGAAGGCGCAGCTCGCCGCCGCCGCGCGGGCCAGGCGCGAGGCGGGCGGCTCCGCGGCCGCGCCGAGCGGGGGCGGGCTCACCCGCACCCAGGAGTTCGCCCTCTCGGCGATCAACCGCCTCCCCCGCCGCTGACCCGCCGCTGATCCGGCCTCCGACCGGCCGCCCGCGTCACAGGAGGCGGGCGATCGCGGTCATCGTGCCGGGCGGGACCTCGGTGAAGCCGCCGTCGCGGACGGCGACCGTCGCGTCCCGCACGCAGCGGCTCCACGGGACGTCGCGGGTCAGGTGCACGCGGGCGCCCGCCTCGATCCAGGCCGCGACGTCGGCGCGCCCGCCCTGGCGCAGCAGGAGCTGCGCGGCGTGCCCGCACTGCGCGGCGGCCTTCCCGGTCGTCATCGTGACGCCGGGGTTGAGCGTGATCGCCGCGTAGGGCGGGCCGGGCGGCGGCTTGGGGTCGGTCTCGGCCAGGTCGAGCCCGGCGACCTGGAGTCTGGCCAGCTCCGGCGGGACGTCCGACACCGGTCCCGGCACGAACGCGCGGACCTGCGCGCCGTCGTGCTCGACCGTGACGCCGGGGAGCGCCTGCACCTCGGGCCAGCGCACCCCGCGCGCCCGCCGCGTCACCTTGCGGATGCGCCGCGACTCCCACGCGTGGACGGCCGCGCGCCATTCCCCGTCGGGTTCCGCGGCGCGCGGGTCGGTGAGCAGCCGGACGACCGCGGTCGCCGCCGCCTCGCAGACGGCGCCGTGACCAGGCGGATCGGTCTTCTCGGCGCGGACGACGAGCTGCATCGCCCAGGGCGGATCGTCGAGAGGGTCGTAGTCGGGACGCACGCCTGGAGTATTCCAAACGCGACAGGGCGCCCCGCACGCGACTTCCCCGCGCCGGATGTGGGTACTGCAACTCTTACGGTCCGCCGGACGTCAGTCCTGGTGCGGAGCGAGCGGTCCTCACCGGTCGGCGGGGGCGGCGCGGCGGAGCAGTCCGGTCGGAGGTCGCCGGTGACCAGTGGCGCGTGGAGCGAGTCCATCCCCGGGATCGGGACGTACTTCGTCGGGATCGACGTCGCCCCGGGCCGCTACCGGTGCGACGAGGGCAGGGGCGGCTGGTGGGTCCGCTTCACCGGCCCCGGGGGCGGCGACCCGGTCGGCTCGTGGCCGCTGCCCGCCGGGCCCACCGAGATCGAGATCGCGCCCACCGACTTCGCGTTCGAGACCCACGTCGGGACGTACTGGCGGCGGATCGCGCCCGGACGCCCGCGCGAGGACGGCGCCGCCGTGGAGCCCCGCCCGGTCGCCGACCCGACGCTGCGCGCCGAGCTCGACACGCTCGTCGCGCGCCGCCGCCCGCTGGTGTGGCTGGCGCCGCTGACCGTCCTCGGGCTCGGGCTGGTCGGGTCGCCCGCGCTCGGCTCGCTGTGGCTGCTCGGCCTCGGCATGCTCGCCGTGCTGGTGGCGCTCGGCACCCCGTCGGTCTCGCTGGACCTGCACCGCGCCCGCGAGCTGCACCGCCGCCGCGACCGCTACGTCACGCCCGAGGAGCTGGACGGGCCCGGCCGCGCGCTGCTCGTGCGCGTGCAGGCCGCCGTCGACGCCGTCCGCGACTCCGAGGTCAACCGCGAGGGGCTGCTCGACACCGTCGACAACGCCGTCACGCTGCCGCGCCAGGAGTGGGAGATCGCGCGGGTGCTGGCCCGGCAGTCGCGGCTGCGGGTCGAGCAGGAGGAGGTCGCCGCCGCCGCGAACCTCCCCGAGGTGGACGCGGCGCTCCGCCCGCTGCGCGGCAAGCTGGAGCTGTCGGTCGCGGCCGTCACCCGGCGCGTCGAGGCGCTGGAACGCTACGCCGAGCGGGCCCGCGCGGCCGACGAGGCGCTGCGCGCCCAGCGGCATCTGGACTCGCTCGCCGAACGGGCCCACGAGTACGACGAGCTGGTCGCCGACACCGTCCGCGACGACCTGGCGCTGCCCGCGATCGAGCGGCTCACGGGCCAGGGCGACGCACTCGTCCAGGCGCTGCGCGAGCGCCTGGCGCAGGCGGCCGAGGCCGCCGAGGAACTCCCGCCCGCGCCCTAGCGCGCGTCTTTCGCGATCATCGTTCCGCCGGTGGGTTTAATGTGATGAGCACCGATTTGTCACGAGTTCTGGGAAGGTCCCCATGACCGACGACGGCGCCCCCGCCGCCAGCCCGACCATCGACGTCACGCGGCCGCACCAGGCCCGGCTCTGGAACCACTGGCTGGGCGGCAAGGACACCTATCCGGTCGACCGCGAGATCGGCGACAGGATCGCGGCGGTGTATCCCGAGATCGCGGACGTGGCGCGCCAGTCGCGGGCGTTCCTGATCCGCGTCGTGCACCACATGACCGCCATGGGGGTCCGGCAGTTCCTCGACATCGGGACGGGCCTGCCCGCCGTCGACAACACCCACGAGGTGGCCCAGCGCGACGCCGCCGACTCCCGGATCGTCTACGTCGACAACGACCCGCTGGTCGTCACGCACGCCCGCGCGCTGCTCACCAGCACCCCGGACGGGGCCTGCGCCTACATCCAGGCCGACGTACGCGAGCCCGAGGCGATCATCGAGCAGGCCGCCGCCGTGCTGGACTTCGGCCGGCCGGTCGGGCTGCTGCTGCTCGGCATCATCGGCAACGTGGCCGACGAGGACGACCCGCCCGGGATCGTCCGGCGGCTGGTCGAGGCGCTGCCGTCCGGCAGCTATGTGTCCATCAACGACGGCACGAACGTGCTCGGCGTCAACGAGTGGACGCCCGCCGAGGCGACCGCCAGGGGCGAGGCGCTGCGGCTGTGCGCCGAGGCCGGGACCGTCCCCTACCACGCGCGCACGCCCGAGTACATCGAGGCGCTGTTCGAGGGCCTGGAGCTGGAGGAGCCCGGCGTGGTCTCGACCCCGCTGTGGCGGCCGGACTTCCCCGAGATCAGCGACCCGCAGGCGATCGACTCCTTCGGCGGCGTCGCCCGCAAGCCCTAGCGGCCCGCGAGCCCTGGCACGCGCCGGCCCCGCGACTAGAGGAAATCCCTCCCGAGCCGGGGCGCGAACGCTGGCAGACATTGCCCGTGCCTCGCGTCCCGGCATTGCGGATCATGAGCCTCTCCCCCCGCGAGAGGTGATCCCATGCGGCCCTTCGCTGCCTCCGCCGCCGCGCTCGCGCTCAGCGCGGCCCTGGTCTCACCCGCCCACGCGGCCCCGGGAGGGGCCGCGAAGGAGCAGATCGTCCGGGTGGACGTCCCGGACGCGCCCTCGGCCCGGCGCCTCGCCGGGCTCGGCCTCGACCTCGCCGAGGCGTCCGGCCCCGGGTGGGCGGACGTCGTCCTGCGCTCCCCGTCCGACGCGGCGGCGCTGCGCGGGGCGGGGTACACCTGGCGCGTCCGCGTCGCCGACCTCGGCGCCGACCGCGAACGCGACCGCGCCTACGCCGCGCGGACCGCCCGGTCGCCGCTGCCCAGCGGCCGCACGTCCTACCGGACGCTGCGCGACTACGAGTCGGAGATGGCGGCGCTCGCCCGCCGCCATCCCTCGCGGGTCCGCGGGTTCACGCTGCCGGAGCGGACCCTGGAAGGGCGCCGGGTCCACGGCATAGAGATCGGCCACCACGTGTCCGCCCGCGACGGGCGCCCGGTGTTCCTCATGGTCGGGCTGCACCACGCGCGCGAGTGGCCGTCCGGCGAGATGGCGATGGAGTTCGGCTACGACCTGCTGCGCCGCGACGGCCGGGACCGCGAGATCACCCGGCTGCTCGACACGACCCGCGTCGTGCTCGTCCCGGTGGTGAACCCGGACGGCTTCAACCTCTCGCGCGGCGGCGGCGCGCTGGAGTACAAGCGGAAGAACTGCCGCGTCGTGGACGGGAAGGACGCCCCGCCGCCGCTGTGCGCCGAGCCGGCGAACGAGGAACTCGGCGTGGACGTGAACCGCAACTACGGTTTCGGCTGGGGCGGCACCGGGTCGAGCGCGGACCGCACCGCCGGCGACTACCACGGCGCGGGCCCCTTCTCCGAGCCCGAGTCCCGCAACATCCGCGACCTGGTCTCCTCCCGGCAGGTCACGACGCTGATCACCAACCACACCTACGGCGGGACGATCCTGCGCCCCTACTTCTCCAAGGCCGAGGGCGTCGCCCCGGACGAGCGCGCCTACAAGGCGCTCAGCGACGCGATGTCCGCGCAGAACGGCTACACGGGGATGCGGTCGGGCGACGACTACGAGACGACGGGCGAGACCAACGACTGGTCCTACTACGCCACCCGCGGCCTCGGCTACACGATCGAGTTCGGCCGCAAGTCGTTCCACCCGGCGTTCGAGACCCTCGTCGACGAGTACCACGGGACCGGCCCGACGGCGGGCAAGGGCGCGCGCGGCGCGTTCCTCGTCGCGCTCCGCAACGCCGCCGACCGCGGCGCGCACTCGGTGCTGCGCGGCCGCGCGCCCAGCGGCGCCACGCTGAGCATCACCAAGGGCTTCACGCTGTGGACGTCGCCGGTCGGCGCGCGGAAGCCCCGGCCAGTGCCGACGCGCCTGACGTCCTCGATGCGGGTGCCCGCGAACGGCCGCTTCGTCTGGGACGTGAACCCGTCGGTGCGCCCGGAGCCGCCCTTCACCCCGGCCGGGCAGAAGCCCGTCACCGGCCTGCTCCAGGAGAAGTGGACGCTCACCTGCACCGCGCGCGGCCACTCCTCGACGGTCAGGGTGCTGGTCGACCGGGGGCGGCAGGCGTACCTCGACCTCGGCCGCTGCCGCTGACACCGCTCCCGCCGCCGCTGAACAGCGCGTCGAGGTGGTAGCGCAGGACGTCCATCGCCGACTCCGAGGTGCGCCGCCCCACCAGCACGCTCGTCCCCAGCCCGTGGACGAGGGCGAGCAGCCGCGCGGCCTCGGTCGCGGTGTCGGCCGACGCCGCGACCGAGCCGCCCGCGACCGCGGCGTCCAGGGCCCGCGCGAGCTGCCGCTCCAGCCGGTCGGGGCCGTCCACGAACGGCTGGTCGGCGAGCGAGGGGTCGGTCATCGACAGCACGGCGTAGGACGTCCACACCTGGTGGAACGCGCGGCTGTCCGGGTCGGTCGGCAGCGCCTCGGCCAGCAGCGCCTCGACGAACGCGCGCGGTGCGGGCGCGGGCAGCGCGGCCAGCCGCGCCGCCCACCGCTCGCGGCTCAGCCGCTCCAGCCGCTCCAGCGCCGCGTTCATGAGCTGCGCCTTGCTCTCGAAGTAGTACTGGACGAGGCGCAGCGAGACCCCCGCCTCGGCCGCCACCGACCGCATGGTGACGGCGTGCAGCCCGTCCCGTCCGGCCACCCGGACCAGCCCGTCGGTGATCTGCGCGCGGCGCGCGTCGTGATCCGCGGTTCTCGGCACCCCCCGATCCTCTCGCACGGCCCCGCCGGTCGTAACATAATAATACATTCGTATCATAATGGACCGGCCATGACCCGGCGGTGCTCGTCCACACGTGCGCGGCGCAGTTCATGGTCGTCCTGGACGTGTCGGTGGTGAACGTCGCGCCGCCCTCCCTCCAGACCGACCTGGGCTCCACCACGGTGGACCTGCGATGGGCCGTCAACGCCGCCACGGCCGTCCCGCCGCGCGGACGCGCAACGGGCACGCCCGCCCCGGACGCGGCGGCATAATGGGCCGCGTGACCACGACGCGCGGTAACCCCGGCGGGCCCCGCCCGCGCCGCACCGCTCCCGCCCGCCGCCACGGGGGCGACGCCCCCGCCCCGGTCTCCCAGCGGCGCGAGCACCTGGTCAGGCTGGCGGCCGACCTGTTCGCGGAGAAGGGCTTCCAGGCCACGACGGTGCGCAACATCGCCCAGGAGGCGGGCATCCTGTCGGGGAGCCTCTACCACCACTTCGACTCCAAGGAGTCGATCGTCGACGAGATCCTCACCGGCTACCTCGACGAGGTCATGCCCGCCTACCGCAAGGTGGTCGCCGAGCGCGGGAACCCGCGCGCCACGGTCGAGGGGCTCGTCCGCGCCGCGTTCGCCTCCCTCGCGCCGCACCGCGCCGCCGTCACCGTGCTGCAGAACGACTGGAGCTACCTCCAGGGCATGGACCGGTTCGCCTACCTGGCCGACGCCGAGCGCGAGGCGGAGCGGATGTGGGTCGGGGCCATCAAGGCGGGCCAGGCCGAGGGGCTGTTCCGCACCGACATCGACCCGGGGCTGACCTACCGGATGATCCGCGACACGATCCGGCTCGCCGTCCGCTGGGCGGGGCCCGGCGGACGGCTCGACACCGGCGCGCTCGCCGACCACTACGTCAAGGTCATGTTCGACGGCGTCAACGCCCACTGACCGGCTCGACGTGCACCGCGTCCCCGTGCCCGGCACCGGAGGGAAGCAGCCGCGCCAGCGCGCGGGGCATCCACCAGTTCGCCTCGCCGAACAGCTCCATCAGCGACGGGACGAGCACGAGCCGCACGATCGTCGCGTCCACGACGATCGCGACGCCGAGGCCGAGGCCGATCTGCTTGACCGCGACGTCCGCGCCGAGCAGCACCGACAGGAACACCATCACCATGATCGCGGCCGCCGCGGTGATCACGCGGGCGGTGTGGGTGAGGCCCTGCGCGACGGCCTCCCGCGTCTCCACGCCCGTCCGGTGGACCTCGCGGATGCGCGAGACGAGGAACACCTCGTAGTCCATCGAGAGCCCGAACAGGATCGGGAACATCATCAGCGGCACCCACGTGGTCACCGGCATGTCCGTGGGGAACCCGAGCGCGCGGCCCGCCCAGCCCCACTGGACGACGGCCGTCAGCACCCCGTAGGCCGCCGCGATCGACAGCAGGTTCATCAGCGCGGCCTGGACCGCCACCGTGACCGACCGGACGAGCGCGACCAGCAGCAGCAGCGACAGCCCCACCACGACCGCGATCAGCCACGGCAGCCGCTCGCTCACGCTGTCGGCGAAGTCGATGGACGCGGCGTTCGGCCCGCCCACGTAGGCGCGGACGCCCGTCCCGGCGGTGGCGGCGGGGATGACCCTGTCGCGCAGCTCATGGACGAGGCGCGGCGTCCGCTCGTCCTGCGAGCCCGTCGTGGGGAACGCCATGACCACCGAGACCGCGCCGTCCCGGCTGGCGCGCGGCGGCTGGACGGCGGCGACGCCCGGGGTCGCGCGGACGGCGGCGGCGACGGGCGCCGCGTCCCCGCCCCGCGTGACGATCACCAGCGGCGCGGCGGTGCCCGCCCCGAAGCCCTCACTGAGGATCTCGGCGGAGGCGTAGCCGCTGGTGTCGTGCGGCTGGGTGCTGGAGTCGGGCAGGCTGAGCCGCATCGACAGCGCGGGCGCGGCGAGCACCAGCAGCACCGCCGCCGCGCACAGCCCGGCGACGACCGGATGCCGCTGGACGGTCCGCGCCCAGCGCTCGGCGAGCGGGCGGCGCGCCCGGCCGAGGCCCGGCACCCGGAACCGGTCGATCGCGCGGCCGGTGAAGCCGAGCAGCGCGGGCAGCAGCGTCACCGCGCCGAGCATCGTCATCAGCACCGCGAGCCCCGCCGCGACCGCGACGCCGTTGAACAGCTTCTGCTGCATGACGAACAGGCCCATCATCGCGATCACGACCGTGGTCCCGGCGAACAGGACGGCGCGTCCGGCGGTGGTGATCGCGGTGACCGTCGCCTCCTCCGGGTCGCCGCCGCCGTGCAACTCCTCGCGGTAGCGGGTGACGATGAACAGCGCGTAGTCGATGCCGACGCCGAGCCCGATGAGCGCGGCGACGATCGGGCTGAACGACGGCGCCGGCAGCAGGTGCCCGAGCAGCGCGATCAGGCCGAGGCCGGAGCCGATGCCGAGCAGCGCCGTCACGATCGGCAGCCCCATCGCCAGCACCGACCCGAACGCGACGAGCAGGATGACCACGGCGGCGAGCACGCCGATGCCCTCGGCGGGGCCGCCGCCCGGCGTCTCCGCCGCGTCCACGGCCGACCCGCCGAGCTCCAGCCGGACGGGCCCGTCGCTGGAGCGCACGTCGTCCAGCAGCTCGGTGACGGCGCCGGTGGGCATGTCCTCGGAGGTGACGTCGAGGTTGGCGGTGGCGAACGCCGTCCGGCCGTCCCGGGAGATCTGGCCCGGCTGGCCGTAGGGCGAGGCCACCGACGTCACGTGCGGGGTCCTGCCCATCCGGTCGAGGGCCTGCCGCACCTTCGCCTGGACGTCCGGTGCGCGCACGCCGGCGTCCGCGCGGACGGCGAGCGTGATGCTGTCGCCGCTGCGCTCGGGGAAGTGGTCGTCCAGCAGCCGCTCGGCCTTCGCCGAGCCGGAGTCGCCGCCGGAGAAGTCGTTCAGCGGCTCGGCGGCGAAGCCGAATCCGGTGACGAGCACGACGATCGTGCCCAGCACCCAGGCGGCCACGGTCAGACGCCGCCTCCGGTAGCAGAGCCGGGCGAGTCTGGCCAGTCTCATGGGGAACCACCTTCGCGGACATGCCGCTCACAGGGAGAATTGCCTACCCGTCGAGCCTGGCGCCCGGGGCGCCGCGGGACATCCGGCGCACGGCGTCACCCGATCTTCGGCGTACTTCGGTTGGAGTACGTCCGGCGCGGTATCCCACGGCATGGGCCCCCTAACCCCCATAGTGTGCTTAGTCACAATTTGACGAGTAGGGGTGACGCTTTGGCCCTTGGGGACGCTGTTACCGGAGACATCTACGGGGGGAGGCGACATGTCGGCTCAACGGGGCGCCGCCGGTCGTGAGGAACCCACGCCGGCGGCGCTGCGCGCCGCCACGGCGCGGGGATTGCAGGAGCAGTTCCCGGGGGTGCGGGTCTGGTACGGCGAGGCCACCGGATCGTGGTGGGCCCTGGTCCCACGGCGGGACGGTCCGCGGCTGCTGGAGGCGGCCTCGGCCCAGGAGCTGCGAGAAGAGATCATGAGCACGCGGAACCGGGGGTGACCAGCCCGCACTCGTAGGCCAGCACGACCAGCCGGACCCGGTCGCGCGCGCCGAGCTTGCCCATGGTCCGGCTGACGTGGGTCTTCGCGGTGAGGGGGCTGACCGCGAGCGCGTCGGCGATCTCCTCGTTGGACAGCCCGCGCCCGACCAGCCGGAGCACCTCGCGCTCCCGGCCGGTGAGTACGTCCAGCAGCGCGGCCGCGGCGGGCGCGACCCCGAGCCCGGCCCCGCCGCCGGGCGGGCCCGGATCCGGCGCCCGCGCCACGAACCCCTCGATGACCGCCCGCGTCACCGCCGGCGCCAGCAGCGACTCCCCCGCCGCGACCACCCGCACGGCGCGCAGCAGGTCGGCGGGCTCGATGTCCTTCACCAGGAACCCGGCGGCGCCCGCGCGCAGCGCCCGGTAGAGGTTCTCGTCCTCGGCCCAGGTGGTCAGCACCACGACCCGGACCTCGGCGAGCGCCGGGTCGGCGGTGATCCGGCGGATCGCGGTGAGCCCGTCCACGCCGGGCATGCTCAGATCCATCAGCACGACGTCCGGGCGCAGCTCGCGGGCCAGCGCGATCGCCGCGCCGCCGTGCTCGGCCTCCCCCACCACCTCGATGCCCTCGGCCGACCGCAGCAGCATCCGGAAGCCCGCCCGCACCAGCGACTGGTCGTCGGCGAGCACGACGCGGATCACGGCACGCCGCCCGCCACGTCCGCGAGCGGCGCCCGCGCGGCGGGCAGCGACGCGGCCACCCGGAAGCCGCCGGACGCGCCGGCCCCGGCGGCGAACGTTCCACCGAGGGCCTGGACGCGCTCGCGCATGCCGTTCACGCCGTGCCCTCCCCCGGCCCCCGCGGCCGGGCCGCCGCCGTCGTCGACGATCTCCAGATCGAGCCCGGCGTCGTCGTAGGCCACGCGCACGCGGACGCGCACGTCCGTCCCCGCATGCCGCAGGACGTTGGTGAGCGACTCCTGGAGGATCCGGTAGGCGGCGTGGTCGGCGCGCTGGCCGAGGTCCCGCACGGTGCCCGTGACCGCCAACTCGACCGGGACGCCCGACGCGCGGACCGCCTCCAGCAGCGCCGGGAGCCGGTCGAGCCCGTGGGTGTCCGCGTCCGCGCCGGACCGCAGCGCGCCGAGCGTCGCGCGCATCTCCCGGAGCGCCTGCTTGCTCGTCTCCCGGATCGCGGCGAGCGCCGGACGGGCCCCCTCGTCCTCCTCGCCGAGGACGTGCAGCGCGCTGCCCGCCTGCACGGTGATCGTGGCCATGCTGTGCGCGACCGTGTCGTGCAGCTCGCGGGCGATGCGGACGCGGTCCTCGGCGACCCGCCGGGCGGCCTCCGCCTCGCGCTCCTCGGCCGCGAGCCGCAGCCGCTCCCGCGTCTCCGCGGCCAGGGCGCGGCGGCTGCGCAGCACCTCCGCCAGCAGCATCACGGTCACCGCCAGCGCCGTGTGCGTGAGGAAGTTGGCGAGCGCCTCCAGCGGCTTGCCGTGCTTCAGCGAGAAGATGACGAAGCCGACGGTGAAGTACCCGGCGCATACGCCGACCGCCCAGCGGGGCCGCCCCGCGTACACCGTCGAGAAGAACGGGACGGCCAGCAGCGCCGTCGGCGGAATCCCCGGATAGCCCAGCGAGTAGTACACGAACAGGCCCGCGCTGCTCAGCAGCAGCGTCGCGACCGGCTTCCGCCGGTGCAGGACGAGCGGCAGCGTCATCAGGGCACAGACCAGGTAGGCGCCGGCGTCGACGGGCCGCGCGTGCTGCTCGTCCGACTCGTGGATCATGATGGTGGTGACCGCCCCGACGGCCAGCGCGACGCCCGCGTCCAGCAGGGGCCCGCGCCAGGTCACCGGGCGGAGGATCTTCACGCGTCAACCGTACGACGATCCCACCCCGGTATGGCGCCCGCTCAGGGACGAGTCAGGGCCCCCTCAGGGACACACCAGGGTCCGCGGAGAGTACGCCGCACAAGGACCTCGACCGTCACGCGAGTGCGTGGCTGACCGAGGGGGCGCGTGGGCGGCGACTTCATAGGTCCGGTCCGCCGGGGGCGGGGCGCGATCCGCCCCCGGTGGACGTCCGGTGAAACTAACCCGAAACAGGTTCGGGTTCAAGCGCTTGTTCGGTTTCGGCCCGCACTACAGCTCGTACTGGATCGCGGCGCGCGCCGCGGCGATCGGCGTGACATACCTGTCGACCACCTCCCGGTGCGCCGGATGGTCGCGGTAGGCGAGGTAGGCGTCCCGGTCGGCGAAGTCCGCGACGAGCACGAAGTCGTAGGAGGAGGGGTTGATGCCCGCGTCCGCCCCGACGCTGTACTCCCGGATCTGCGGGATGATCCCCGGCAGCTCACCGAGCCGGGCCGCGACCTCCTCCTGCTGCCCGGTCGTCGTCCCCTCGGCCCAGATGAACATCGCCACATGGCGCAATCCGCTCATGGCGGCACGCTACCGCCGTCCGCCCGGCGGCGTCCGGCTCACACCTCGCCGATCTCCGCCGCCGCCGTCGCGCCGAGTTCCCAGCACGCCTCCAGGTCGGCCTTGCCCGGCTCGCCGGTGACGACCACCGGCGGCAGGACGGCCCGCCACCGCAGCCCGGTCGTGATCGACTCCAGGGCCCGCAGCGCGCCCGACGCGTCGCTGTTCCCGTGCAGGAACGCCCCGAACGGGCGCCGGATTGTCTCCTCCAGGCAGGGGTAATACATCAGATCGAAGAAGTGCTTGAGCGCCCCGGAGAGGTACCCGAGGTTGACGGGCGAGCCGAGGAGGTAGCCGTCCGCCTCCAGGACATCGACGGGGGAGGCCGCCAGCGCCGGGCGGGTCACCACCTCCACGCCGCCGACCTCGTCGGTGGACGCGCCCGAGCGCACCGCCTCGAACATCGCCTGCACCGACGGCGACGGCGTGTGGTGGACGATCAGCAGCCTCCTCATCCCACGAGCCTAGCCACGCCGCGGGAATGGGTTCCCCGAGGCCGTGGTTGTCGGCTCAGCGGAGGTGCCCACATGCCAGATCCCGCGGACCGGCCGGTGCTGCCGCTCGCGGCGGCGACGGCCGCGGTCGCGGCGCTGGTCGCGGTCCCGGCGACCGGCGCCCCGCGCTGGCTCGACCGGCTGTCGCTGCTGGCCACCGGCCGTCCGCTCGCCGCGGCGCACGCCGTCCTCCTGGCCCTGGTGTTCGCCCTGGTGGCGCGCGGCGTGCTGCTGCGGCGCCGCGCCGCCTGGTACGGGCTGCTGGCGCTGGTGTCCACGGGCCTGCTCGCCGTCCTCGCCGGCGAGGACGCGCCCTGGCGGCTGCCGCCGCTGGTCGCCGCCCTCGCCGCGCTGTGGACACTCCGCGACCGGTTCACGGTCCGCCCGCACCCCAAGCGCGTCCGCGCGGCCGTCCGGGCCGGCGCCTCACTGACCCTCGCCGCGACCGTGCTGCTCGGCGGCGCCTCGTGGCTGCCAGGCGTCCTCGGCATGGCGGGGCTGCTCGTCCTGGTCGGCATGCTCCTCGCGCCCGCCCCCGCGCCGCCGCCCGGCGACGACGCCGAACGCGCCCTCGTCGCCCGCCTTGTCGCGCGCTCCGGCTCCGACACGCTCGCGCCGTTCGCGCTGCGCCGCGACAAGACCTATGTGTTCAGCCCGGACGGCCGCGCCGCCATCGGCTACCGCGTCATGTTCGGCATGGCGGTGGCGGGCGGCGACCCGGTCGGCGACCCGGGCTCGCGGGAGGCCGCCGTCCGCGCGTTCCTCGCCCTGTGCCGCCGGACGGGCTGGCGCCCCGCCGTCCTCGGCGCCGGGACCGCGCTGCTGCCCGCCTGGGCTCCCCTGCGCTCCTTCGGATACGGGGACGAGGTCGTCGTGCACCCGTCCGGGTTCACGCTGGCGGGACGTCCGATGCGCAACGTCCGGCAGGCGGTCGCCCGCACCGCCAACGCGGGCGTCACGTCCGAGATCGTCGCCGAACGCGACCTGTCCCCCGACCTGCGCGCCGCGCTGCTGGACGTCGCGTCCCGCTCCCTGGGCGGCGCGGCCGAGCGCGGCTTCTCCATGAACCTGGACGAACTGCTCACCGGCCACCACCCCGGCGCGCTCGTCGCCGTCGCCTACGGCCCCGACGGCCCGCCGATCGCCTTCCAGCGGTACGTGACCTCCGGCCGGGCCGTCAGCCTGGACGCGATGCGCCGCGCCCCCGGAGCCCCGAACGGCGTCAACGAACTGCTGATCGTCGAGATGATCGGGTACGCGTCCGAGCACGGCCACGACCCGGTGTCGCTGAACTTCGCCGCCTTCCGCGCCCTGCTCGACTCGCGGGACCGCAGCGTCCCGCAGAAACTCGGCTACCAGGCGCTCCACCTCCTGGACCCGCTGATCGCGGTGGAGTCGCTCTACCTGTTCGACAAGAAGTTCAGACCCGCCTACGAGCCGCGCAGCATCGTCTTCCGCTCCTGGTTCGACATGGGACGCCTGGCCGCGGCACTGCTCACCCTGGAGTTCGCCCCGCCCCGCAGAACCGGCGCACCGCTCATCGCCGGTAACGTGCCGGTTCATGGAGGTACGCGACCTGCACCCATGGCCCACCAGCGCCGCCGAGGCGAAGGCGATCCAGGACGGCCTACGCCCCCTCCTCGACCTCGGCACACCGGGCCCCGCTGAACCCCGCACGGTCGCCGGGCTGGACGTCTCCTACGCGGGCGACGGCACCGGCGCGCCCCTGGCCGCCGCCGTGGTCGTCCTGGACACGACCACACTGGCCGTCCTGGAGGAGTCCGTCGCGGTGGGCAGGGCCGCCTTCCCCTACGTCCCCGGCCTGCTCGCCTTCCGGGAACTCCCCACCCTGATGGACGCGCTGCGCGCCCTCAAGACGACCCCCGACCTGCTCGTCTGCGACGGCTACGGCCTCGCCCACCCCCGCCGCTTCGGCCTGGCCTGCCACCTCGGCGTCCTCACCGGCCTCCCGACGATAGGCGTCGCCAAAACGAGCTTCGTCGGCACCTTCACCCCACCCGCCCCGCAGCGCGGCGCATCGAGCCCCGTCGTGAACGACAACGAAGAGGTAGGCCGCGCCCTCCGAACCCAGGACAACGTCAAGCCCGTGTTCGTCTCCGTCGGACACCGCATGAGCCTCGACAACGCGTGCCGCACCGTCCTGAGGATCGCGCGCCACCGCCTGCCCGAGACGACCCGCCGCGCCGACCGCCTCTCCCGCGACGCGCTCTCTGGCGCATGACCATCGCGTCCTGCCAGGATGGAGGCCGGCAGCAAGACCCGCTAAGGACCGCTGGACGGTGCCCATGGACACCCGGCCCATGCGGGCCGACGCCCGCCGCAACTACGACCGCCTGGTCGCCTCCGCCCGCGTGGCCTTCATGGAACACGGCACCGGCGCGTCCCTCGACGACATCGCCAAACGCGCCGGCGTCGGCTCCGGCACCCTCTACCGCCACTTCCCCACCCGCGACGACCTCCTCCACGCCGTCCTGCGCGACCGCGTCGACTCCCTCCTGACCCGCGCAGCGGACCTCCTCACCGCCCCCACCCCTGAACCAGCACTGGCCACATGGCTGCGCTTCTACCTCGCGGGCGCCGCGACGCCCCGCGGCACGTCCACCGTGATCATCGACGCCCTCTCCCCCCGCTGGACCGGCACCGCCCTCGGCTCCTGCGCGGACGCGATCTGCGAAGCCCTGGGCCACCTCCTGGACCGCGCCCAACGCGCGCGCGCCATCCGCCCCGACATCGACCCCCGCGACCTCCTCCGCCTCACCAACGCCATCGGCGTCGCCGCCGAACGAACCCCCGACCCGGGCGAATACGCCGACCGCATGCTGGCCCTCCTCTTCGAAGGCCTCCGCGCCCGATAAGCCGCTGGCCCGCACGGCCCCCGAGCGGGGTCAACGGGGCCGTGCGGGCCAGAAACCTGTCTCATACAGGAACCTCAGTCGACGTTCACTCTGCTCTCCGCCTGAACACCTCCGCCGTCTTCGGATGTGACACCCAGAACGCTAATCCGCCCACCCCACCCCACCCACCCCCTTAACCCTCACTTAGGGAACCGCTGAGCAAGCCTTATTCGGGCACGGTCCAGGACCGTCCGGGGAAGTCGATCCGGTAGCCGCCCACCTGCGAAAACAAGGAAGGGAGACCAGGGGAACCGTCCGACACAGTCGACCCAAGTCGAGCACCCTCGACCCACGTTGGCTCCCAAGATTGGCTCCCCTGGCTCCCTCCCTCTCAGCAGGGAGGAGGCCACCCCATGGCCCTAGAAATCACCGAAACCACAATGACCGCCACCACCAACGGCAAGGTCATAGCCACAGCCACCCGCACCGGCAAGGTCTGGCACACCACGACGTGGCCCACGCCCCTAGACCGCAACGCGGCCATCACGGCCCTGTCACTCGCCGAACGGATCATCACCCACGGCGAGGACGACCCGTGCGTCATGGAGTGGCGCAGGGAGCTGGCCCGTGGTTGACCGCCTCACTCGCATCACAACGGCCTTCGCTGTGGTGACGGTCGCGGGCGTGGCGGCGATCATCTCCTACCGCCACGCCTACGAACTCGTCCGCTCCCACGGCGAGACAGGCGCAACCGCACGCCTCGTCCCCTTCACCGTGGACGGCCTCATCTGGGCCGCATCCATGGTCATCCTCGACGCAAGCCGCCGGAAACAACCAGCACCGGCCCTAGCCAAGTGGAGCCTCGGCGTAGGCATCGTGGCGACAGTAGGCGCCAACGTGGCACACGGCGCGTCCCACGGCGCGATAGGCGCGGTAGTGAGCGCATGGCCAGCACTCGCCCTCGTCGGCTCGTTCGAACTCCTCATGACCCTCACCCGCACCGCCACAACCCACACCGCACCACCACGGAACGACGAACGCACCACCGTGGAACAACCCGAGCCGCCGAACACCGAACCGGAGCAGAGCCCAGAACAAGCGGTACTCGCCGAGTACCTAGCAAGCCTGGACGGCCCAGGTCGCCCCGTCTCTCAGCGCTACCTAGCCGAGAAGTACGGCATCGACCGCCGCAAGGTGAAACAGATCATCACCACAACGGAGCTTCCCGCCCGAGCGTGAACCACGAAGCCCCGGCCTCGTCCAGCACCGGACGTGGCCGGGGCTTCCGCGTGCCCGCACCTACGTGACCGGAGACGCTCCGGCCCACACGCGGTCAAAGCTCTCCAGGTACGTGCTGGCCATGTCACCGTCCTCCGCCCGACGCAGATGCAAGACAGGGGCATGGGATGCCGCGATGCCGTAGGCATGCGGGTTGATCAGAAGATCATCGTCCGCACGGTAGATCGAGTTGTAGAGGACGGTGTCATGTAGCCGGATCTCGACTCCATCCATCTCGCGCAGGGCTCGGTAGTGGACGAGGGCGTTTCGGATCTTCGCGGCCATCGACTCGCCCACGCCCTCATCACTTCCGCGCTCGGCGACACACGCCCCATCGGGGTCACCGAGCAGGATCCGCACGTTGACACCGGCCCGCGCCCGCGCTGCGAAGGCACGCATGATGCCCATGTCCTCGGCGAGGAACAGCCCCGCATAGACCAGGACCCCGATCTCGTGCTCTGCGCTCTGAAAGAGCTGCTGCCATACAACACGAGGCACGGCCGACCGATGCGGATAGCTGGCAAGGATCTCGACTGTCGATGGCTCGGCCTGGACGCTCACCACCGCAAGCTGGGGCCACAAGTCCACCTCCTCACACCCGATCAGTGCGGCGATCCTCGCCCGGTGACGCGGATACGGCACGCGTCCGGCGACCCACCGGTGAACAGTCTTGGGATCCACGCCCAACTGACCGGCGACACCCGCCTCGGTCAGACGCGCGTCCGCAAGGGCACGCCGCAATCTGTCGTTCACCAGACCTCCCGTGGCACAAGTGAGGACGACGCGCCACCGACGCTAACAGAAGACGTCCCAAGACGTCCCTAGATGCCGATGGAGAGGTCCCCGACCCGGCCACGAGGCTCTGAGCACCGACCAACACCGGGCGCCGCCCGGGTGAGGTCCCACAGAACAAGGAGCCACCATGCCCCACTACAGGCCCGAGGAGGCCGCCCAGAGCCAGGACACCACCAACATCCACCGCTCAGAGGAGCGAGTGCTCGCCGAACTCCGCCGAGACTTCACCGGCCACCGGATCTGGCGTGCCGTGCGCGGTGGCGGACAACTGGGCGACTGGGTGGCGAGCCTGCACGACCCGTCCGCCGGCATCGACCCCACCGTGATCCGCTCCGACCCCACCGAACTCCGCGAGGCGCTCAGCGACGAGGCGACCCGAGCCAAAGCCATCCGCCGATGAGCCCAAAACACACCCCTCGCCACGCCGCCGGTGGGAGCGCGACGCCGAACGCCAGAGTGAGACCGCACTCGCAGGCCGCACCCATTGAGCCGATCTACAGCAGCTCATGGCGAGCGACCTTCCACCTCACCCGCCTAGCCATCGCGACTCGCCGCTACGGGTGGACCACACAACTCCGCACCACTGGACCACGGCCCCTGCTTCGCGTGTTCTCCAAGGCTGCACCAACCATCGGGGAGAGCGTCTCGTTGGTCCGACGAGACGGAGCTTGGTGGTATCAGTCCAGCACCGGCCTGTGGTTGGCCGCATGCGCGCACGCCGGACCGGCCGCTGAGATGCTGAACAACGCGCTCACTCCGTGGATCTCCCTCGCACCCATCCCGCACAAGAACGACCAGGGCTGACATGGCCCGCCGCACGGTATGGGGCGCCTACGCCGAGATCACCGGCGTACTGCGCCAACGCATCGCAGACGGGACCTACGCCTCCGGCACCCGCCTACCAGCAGAGGTAGCCCTCTGCGCCGAGTTCAACGTTGCCCGCAACACCGTGCGGCGGGCTCTGGGAGCCCTACAAGCCGAAGGTCTCATCACCGTCCGGACCGGCGTAGGCCGCTTCGCCCAAGCGCCTGCCACCCGACCCCGCACCAACGCGGAACGCATCACTGAGGACCTACGCCACCAGATCGAGACCGGCCATCTCACTCCCGGCGACGCGCTGCCCAGCGAAATCCGAACCGCCCACCGCTACGGCGTCTCCCGCTTCACGGCCCGCGCAGCGCTCATCGCACTCGAAACCGCTGGCCTGGTGACCTGCGTCCACGGCAAGGGACGCTACGTCCGCGAAGACGTCCCCAGATGATCCGCACACGCCCGTGGACGTCCGCGCTTGCCCTCATACGTTCGGACCCATGAACAAGAACACCGCAGCATGGGCCCGTGACCTGGCCCGCAAGCACCTTGAAACCCCACTCCCCCGCCGCTGGGCCCACACCCAAGGCGTAGCCCGCCAAGCGCGCACCCTCGCCCCGATCCTCGGCGACCAAGCCGACCTCCTAGAGGCCGCCGCATGGCTCCACGACATCGGCTACGCCCCCGACCTCGTAGTCACGGGCTTCCACCCCCTAGACGGGGCCCGCTACCTCCGCGACACCCACCAAGCCGACAACCACCTCTGCCACTTGGTAGCACACCACTCAAACGCCCTCGTTGAAGCTCGCGAACGCGGAGTTGCGGAGCTTCTCTCAGGAGGGTTCCGACCAGTTAACACCAACCTGAGCTGCGCACTGACCTACTGTGATATGACCACAGACCCTGATGGCATGCTGGTAGACATTGATGCTCGGCTTGCCGAGATCCGAGCCCGTTATGGCCCTGCACATGTAGTGACACGATTCCTCTTGAAAGCAGAGCCGAGTCTCCGGGAGGCCGTACGGATCGTGCAACACGAAGCTAGCTTGGTTGCCCGACGATCAATGCTAGATTGACCTACTCAACAGCCATACACTTGCGCCGACCGTCTACTAGAGTGGGCGAGGTGTTGGCATTACCGGGAGCGGAAGGGCATCAACTTGGAGAATGTACGGGAACTGGTGGTATTTATTGCATCGCCCGGAGATCTAACTGGTGAGCGCGAAGCGGTTCGCCGGGCCGCAGATAACCTTAACACCACCTTCGCAAGTCAATTTTCCATGCGCCTGCACGTCACGGGCTGGGAGCAAACCTCACCAGCTTTCGGCCGCCCCCAAGAGGTGATCAATCCTCTGGTCAAGCAATGCGACATCTTCATAGGGCTACTGAATCGAACATGGGGGACATCTACCGGAAAATTCTCTTCCGGATTTGAGGAGGAATACGAATGCGCGACACAAAGGGCCAAGAAATCCAACGGTCCAAGCATAGCAATTTACTTTAAGAAGGTGCCAGAAGACATCGTCCGAGATGCCGGACCTTCCCTATCTCAAGTTCTCAAGTTTCGCAGAAGGCTCGAGAACCAGAAAATCGCCCTCTATCGACAATTCTCCACAATCGAAGATTTCGAGCTAAAAATCACGCACTATTTTCTCTCTCTGATTGCAGAAAAGTCTCAATCAATTACGCCCACTGCTCCCAAAGGGACGGTGGACAAGACTACTTCTACCGAGCTTCCTTCCACCCAACACACGCCTCAAAATAACGATGAGGCAAGGATGCAAATTGCATCCACCTTGAATGACTTCTATAAAATTGCCCAGGGAGATGAGGAGACGGCCAGCCGTCCCGACCCCGATCGACTCCTTTTGTTTTCCATGGCAGCTCAAAGGGAAATGCTCAGCATACCGATCCATCCATTGAACAGGATCTACGGAAAGCGAGACAAATACGTTCTTTCGGTAGCAGAATATCGCTTGCTGGTCTGGACACTCGCGGAGAACTTCCGATTTGAAGAGGACGGAAGTATCCGTAGCTTGGCTCCTGGATTCAAAATGATTATTGATGCCGGCTCCGATAGGGACCTAGAGTCAACACTTGTCTATCACGTCATCGATCCAGAGGCTGAGTTCTCGGTAGCCAACGGCTCTCTACGAATTCTGAGGGCGATGAAGGCACGACCATCTGAGCTGTGGATTGAGACCGGTAATGTCGATGATCGCTCTCTCCTCTCACTGGCTTCATCTCAGGCTCTCGATGCTGCAATTGACAATTGGGTCCAGATTCTCGAGACTCCACTGCTAGAGACCGAGGCCCTCGAATACATCTCTTCGGTAATTCGCGACTCGGACTACCTTTTGTTTAGAGCCGTAAGTGACCGTCTCGGCGAACAGCTAGTCGCGCAAGATATCCTCACCCTGGTCGCCTACGCTAAAGGCAGCCTATCCGAAGTGGCCGACATGGCTGCGCAGCGCTTTATCGCCGAGGGTTCGTGTTACGAGCGAATAGTCTCCGCTTCACTGGCGCAGATGGAAACCAAGCAACTTTCCTCTATCCTCCAAGGGCGCAATCTACCCAATAAACTGCTCAGTGAAGCCTTCCGCACTCTTTCGAGCCGTCGGACTCCTTCGGTCGAAGAATTTGGCAAGCTCGTGAAAAGCGAGAACAGTGACCTTGTCGGGCAAGCTTTCGATGCCGTTGATCAAGGGGGGGATCAAGCCAAGCTCAACCTCCTCGCCGCAGTGGCGGAGTTCAAGGACGACAAGCACCTAGGCGAGTACAATGATCGCCTTCGAGCTTTTATCAAAACCGAGGAAGAGTTGCGCGCAGAGCTTACTCTTCCATGGACGTACGGCCAGGCTTGGTCTGCGCTTTCTTGGCTACATGGCTCGACGATGGCTGACGAGGCGCGCGAAATCCTTGACACGAATTGCGGCTTTCTAGATCCCAAGATGCTAGAAGAAGCCGGCTGGAGCAGAAGTATCCAAAACTACCTACGCTCTTCTGCCAGAAAGTCAGCGTTGTCACTCTTGGCTCGTGTTCCAGCTAAGGATCGAAGCTCCGAGGATGCTGAGCGTGCCAGAGTGGAGCTTGCGCGAAACGATTGGTTGACAATGCTGGACGCAGCCAAGGTCTTGTCCAAGACCGGCTCTTTTGAAGATACCGAGACTCTTCTCTCCTGCGCAGCAAACAGCTACGGAGATGAGGAGAAGTTGCTTCTGAACCTGACGGTCGAACTTGGAGGGCTCAAGATTGCCAGAATGATGGTTACCGCGGAGAGCGAAGAAGCAGCATCGGTTGGCGCCTTGGCCCTCGCGTGCGACAATTCAGTACCCCTTAGTGAACTTAAGGGCTACCTGTACAGTCCGCATGGTTCTGTCAGAATGGAAGTTTGGAAAGCAGTTGAGAGGCGCATGGGGCGAGCCGAGTTGGAAAGGTATCTTGAAGATTATCGCTCTCGCACGGAAGGATACTATTACGACGTCGTAGCCGCACTAGACCGCAAGCTATATATGCCATCTTAACCCTAAAGGGCTCTCAGGAATTGATAAATATCGATCAGATTAACTGCTTGGCGATCTTTTGGATGTATCACAATAGTGAGCTGACGAGACACTATTTCTTGACGAGTTGATGCAATAAACGACAGTGCGATCATTTTGATAATACTATTTCTGTCCAATGTTCCCACGCGCGCCAGGTCGGAGCCAATAACTGGGATAGCAACTGGGTCCAAGCTTCCGTGGGTTCTTACGGCTTCCCATATTGCGGTCAGGGTCTTCCAAAGGGCATCGACTGAACAAGTTACTCGTAGATCATTGCGCATATATCCGTATGCACTGGCGAAGTATTTTGAGTTCCCTCTCCGCAAGACCACTACCGTTCCTATTTCGTGGCGCTTCAACTTCCCTTTCGGCTTTGATGCAAGCGACTCCATAGCTGCAGCCGGCCTATCACGCAGGTAGTCATCTATCTCCGCATCCAACTGAGCAATATTATTATAGTATTTTGATTGAAACTGACCTTGCACACTGCGATGATCAATTACGATGCCATCGGTCATATCAGTGTCGAAGGTATCGGTAAATCCGACAACAATATTACCTTCCTCTTCCAGCAGGTCGCCACATTTGACTTGTATGACAAAGTTCGGATGATTGTAGGTGCGAGAATAGCGCAATCTCGGCCAAGCGTGCACTGTCCCTACGAATATGCAGCATGCCGCAAGGGAACTTAGGACAAGCCAATCATGTCGGATAAGACGAGGCCAGAGGGCGAGCGCCACTTGAAATGCTGCACTAACTAGGCCAAAAGCGGCTAGCGCGGCTACAGCAATAGCGCCAACCCCTTGCCTGGTGAAGAATGTTTCTCGCAGCTCTTGACGTGTCATTTATCCTCGTTGCGGCGAACACTTTTCGGCGATGTCGTCATCTAGTTAATGATCGAACTTCCTGGATGAGTCTCGTAATCGCTGATACGCTTTCGCATCGAAGGGTCCATCTTTAGATCTTTGTAGTCGACCCTCTGTAGCCAGCGCACTTCTCGTGATTCATCGCTTGTGACAGGGGTGCCAGCAACAGCCCGAGCTGTCAAGAGGATCGAAAATTCTTGCCGAACCTCGTTATTGCTTGTGTAATGGATTACGTGCCTAGGGTCGCTATAAATACCCACAAGATTGATAACCTCTATATCAATTCCGGTTTCTTCTTTCGTTTCGCGGATGGCGGCTTGGGCTACGGACTCACCTATATCTATGGCGCCACCGGGGAGGGCCCAGTTGTCGTTGTCGGTTCGGCGGATCATTAGGATCTCGCCTTTGTCGTTCTCTACAACGACGTTCACCGCCGGGACGAGGCTGTTGGCCTTGGGGGCATTGGGGTCGTCGTAGTAGTCGATCCTGCGGCCCATGGCTACCCCTCCGGTATGGGTGTGGCGGATTCCCAGACTCGTTCGAAGCTCTCTATGTAGGTGTTCACCAGGTCTCCGCCGGCTATGCGTCGCAGGTGCCAGACCGGCGCCAAGGGAGCCGTAATGCCGTAGACGTGGGTGTTGACCAAGAGCTGGCCGTCCGCGCGGTAGATGGAGTTGTAGAGGACCGTCCGGTGGTAGCGGAACTCTACGGCGTCCAGTTTGCGGAGGTTCCTGTACAGGACGAGGGCGTTGTGGATTTTGGCGGCCATGGCGCCGCCTACGCCCTCGTCTGTGCCGCGTTCGGCCACTTGGGGACTGTTGGGGTCGCCGAGGAGGATACGTACACGGACTCCCGCTTTGGCCCTCTCTGCGAGGATGCGTTGGATGTCGCTGTCCTCAGAGAGGAAGAGGCCAGCGTAGACGAGTACGCCGATCTCTTCTCTGGCTGTGGCGAAGAGACGTCCCCACGTGTCCCTTGGTACCGAGGACCGGTGCGGGTAGATGGTCACCAGCTCGCTGCTGGACGCTGCGGTCACCTGTTCGTTGGTGAGCGCGTCCGGCCAGAGGAAGGTTTCATCTACGCCTAGGCGCGAAGCCACTGCGTAACGGTGCCGCCGGTAGGGCGTCCGGTCTTTGGTGATCCACCGTTCAACCGTCTTGTAGTCCACGCCGATCGACTCGGCGAGCGTGGCGACGGTCATCCCCTGCTCTAGCAGGGTGGCGCGTAGGCGTTCGTTCGGCATGCACCCGTCCGGATTCCAGGACGTCCCAGGACGCCGTCAACCCTATGAGGACGTCTTGAACACGTCCAGTCATGTAGTGATCTCGTCCCGCAGGTCAGGCGCACTCTCTTTCTCGTAAGCCACCGACCGCCCGGACCGCCCCCGCCGGATACGGGCCCTTCGAGAGGAGTGATCTCACATGATCCTCGTCCTGGCCTTGGTCATCGCCGTCTTCCTCGCTGGCTCTACCTGCGGAATCTTCGCGATGCTCGTCATCGGCATCCACGCCGAGGAGCGCCGAGCCCTGCGCAGGGGCTCCGCATCCTCGCGGGCCGGTGCCGCGTCCCGGCGCCTGCTCAGCACGCACACGTGCGACGACGTCCCGGCCCGCGCCTCGGCTGGGCGGTGACCGTGCGCCTTCCTCGCATCATCACCGGCCACTCGTGCGCATGCGGCGCTCGCGTCGAACCCGGCAACCGCAGGTGCCGCAAGTGTCGTGCCCGCGCTCGATGGGTGCGGCGCGGGCAGGGCTCCCGGTACCCGGACCTGTGGCTCTGAGAGGGAGCGAGTCATGAACGTCTCGGTTCCCCTGGTCGCGATCCTCGGCGCTGCGGTGTGGGTCGCATGGCGGTACATGGGCCTCCGTGCGGGACACATCGCGGTGTGCCTGCTCTTCGGGTTCTTTCTCGCCGCGACCAGTGCAGCGCCGGAGATCCGCCGACTGGTCGCCGTCTTCGTCGAAGCCTTTTCGCAGCGCTAACGCCCTCGACCGAAAGGAGGGATGCCCTAGTGCCCGACACTCCAGAGCACGTCACGATCAACCTTGAGGAGGTCCGTACCCGCAACCTCGTCGCCCGCGAGATCGTCTCCGCACTGTCCGAGGCAATGCCGTCCCTTGGTGAGCTGTGGCTGCGTCTGAACGCGGCCCTCACCGACTCGCCCACTCTTGTATCGGAGGTCTCGCGACTGGTGGAGGCCCTGGCCAAGGTTCGACGTGACCGGGCGAACCTGGTAGCCGCTGGACGCGCCACTCTCTACGCCGCTCGTGACGCTGAACCCGATCCCCTGTACTACCTGCGTGATGAACTCCGCGCACAGGGACACCTTCCTCCGCGACCGGGGGGACGCTCGTGAGCCGAAGCCGACAGATGCGGCGGCACGCACGGAAGATGCGCCGCAACGGGCTACAGCCAATGGTCATCATCGACCGCGACGACCAGTTCCCGGACGTTGCCGCTGTTCTGGTGGGGCGGGCGTTGTGGCGGTACCGCTCGGAACTCGCTCCGCCGTACCTGGTGACCGCACTCGTCGTCTCTGGGCTTGTTCTGCATGCCGCGCGCCCGTATTGGTGGCCGTACCTGCTCGTCGTCGCCACGGTGGCCGCGTGGGTGCTGGCCATGTTCGGTGACCGGTTCGGGCTTGCCCTGCGCATGGAACGGTTCTACGGCGCGGCCGTGGTCATCGGTGCCGGTGGGTGGCTTGCTGCGGTGACCGGACTCGGTATCGGGTTCTCGCCGCTCCCCCAGGTGCTCGCCCTGGGTGGCGTCGTGCTCGCCGTGCCCTGGTGGGTCCATCGGCGACGACGCGCCAAGGTGCGTGTCGATCGGCAGATTGCCGCATGGCCTGAAATCGCGCAGTCGATCGGGCTCGCTGGCTCACGCGCACAGTCCGCCGTCGCGGACGTGTGGGGATGGCGTGCGCGCTTCGCACTTGCGCGTGGCCAGACCATCCAGGACGTCACGGCGAAGGTGCCTGCGATCGAATCGGCGCTCGGGACCTTTCGCGGCGCGGTGCGTGTCTTCCCTACGCGCGACGACAAGGCCAATCGGTTCGAGTTGAGGGTGCTCAACACCGATCCCCACGCCGACGCGATCCCGTGGCCGGGGCCGTCCGTCTCGTCCATCGCCGAGCCGATCGACCTGGGGCCGTTCGAGGACGCGACGAATGCGCGCGTTCTGCTGCTGCGACGTCACGCGCTCATTGGGGGCGTGGCCGGCTCGGGGAAGAGCGGCGGGATCAACGTCCTGATGGGCAACCTCAGCGCATGTCGTGATGTCGTCATCTGGGCCATCGACCTCAAGCGCGGCATGGAGTTGCAGCCGTGGGCGTCCTGTATCGACCGGCTCGCCACGACCCCAGAGCAAGCCCGCGCCATGCTTCGCGATGCCGTGACAGTGCTTGAGGCACGCGCCGAGTGGCTCACGGCGAACGGGCGGCGTGTGTGGAATCCGGCGCCTGAGTACCCCGCGTTGGTCATCGTCGTGGACGAGTACGCCGAACTCGCCGATGACGCACCGGACGCAGCGAGCGACACGGACTCGATCGCGCGTCGTGGGCGTGCCGTGGCCGTGACGCTCATCGCGGCCACGCAACGTCCCACACAGAAGGCCATGGGCAAGGGTGCCGTGCGCTCGCAGATGGACGTCCGGGTGAGCTTCCGTGTCCGGGAGCGCAAAGACGTTGACCTCATCCTCGGGCAAGGGATGCTCAACGCTGGATGGCACGCCCACACCCTCAACGCACCCGGCAAGTTCCTGCTCTCCGCACCCGAACACGACACGCCCCGACGAGGCCGCGCCTACCTGCTCACCGACGAGGTGGTGAGCGAGGCCGCCCAACGGCACGAGGCTCTGCGTCCCGTCCTGGACGAGGTCTCGTGGCGCGCTCTGGACGCTGCCAGTACGCCAATCAGGCGGTCCGTCCCAGTGCCGCCCGTCCGGGTGACGCCGTCGAGGGAGGAGCACGCCGAGAGCGCCTTGAGGGAAGCTCTGGACAGCGCGCCGGACGAAGGGCTTCCGGTCGCACACCTGCGCATGATCACCGACATGAGTCGGCCGACCCTGTACCGGCGCCTCAACGAGTTGGTGAAGACCGGCCGCGCCGTTCAGGTCGGGCGGGGCCGCTACAAGGCGTCCGACCACAATCCGTGATCGTCTCAACGTCTCGTCTCACGCGCGCCTGCACGTAAAGAGGCGAGAGACGTCTGTGAGACGAGACGGAGACGAACACTCTCCGCAACCAAGGAGATGATCGCTCACCCACACCAGGCAGACGCCCGAGACGATCGCTCGGGCGAGAGGAGGTGGTGACCGTGCAGGCGTACACCGTCGAGCAAGTGGCCGAGATCCTCAACATCGGCCGGGACAAGGTCTACTTCCTGATCCGCACCGGCCAACTCCACAGCATCAAGATCGGCAAGCTGCGCCGCATCACTGACCGGCACCTCGCCGAGTTCGTCACCTCCCTCGAAGAGGCCAACCGCTGACACCCGCCCGAGAGGTCCGCGCGCACCCGCCGCGCGGACGTCTCGACATAGGGACGTCTTGGGACGTCTTGAGTTATCGTCGTAGCGAACCTCAAGCGACACGAGGGAGGGATCCGGTTGGCGAAGATCCTCATCGGCAAGTACGAAGCGACCATCTACCCGGAAGGCAACGGCTACACAGGTGCCATCTCGCTCGGCTTCAAGCCGGACGGGAAGCGGAACCGCCCCAAGAGGAAGGGCCGCACCAAGGAGATCGTCAAGACGAAGCTGCGAGAGCTTGTCGAGGAGATGGAGAAGGGGGTCAAGACAGAGCACAACTACTACGTGGAGGACGCGGTGAACGACTTCCTCACCGCGTTCGCCAAGTCCGGCAAGGCACCGGCGACGACCGAGGTCTACCGGTCACTCGCCACGCACCAACTCATCCCGTTCATCGGTGGGAAGCGCCTCAAGGAACTCTCGGCGGATGACGTCGAGACGTGGCTCAACGGGCGAGCGGAGCACCTCACCTCGTCCTCGCTCGGCATCGTTCACAGCATCCTCAAGCGCTCGATCCGCAGAGCAGCACGGCACGACAGGATCGGGCGCAACGTCGCCGAACTGGTGGACACACCGGACGGCAAGGAGGGGCGCAAGTCCCGCTCGCTGACCCTCGTGCAGGCGAAAGCCCTCTTGGACGAGGCACGCAAGCCCGAACACGACCTCGGCGCGTACATCATCCTCGCGATCGTCTCCGGCCTCCGCACCGAGGAACTCCGCACCCTCAAGTGGAGTGACGTCGATCTCGACAAGGCGACCGTCTACGTCCTGCGTGCCGACCGGCACAAGGGCGAGACCAAGACGACGCTGAGCCGTCGTGGTCTCGGCATTGCGGACATGGCGGTTGAGGCGCTCCGCAGTCTCAAGACGAGGCAAGCAGCGGAGCGCCTCAAAGCGGGCGAGACGTACCAGGATCACGACCTCGTGTTCTGCCACGTGGACGGACGGCCCTACGCCGCCCAACACGTCCGGCACCGGTTCGCCAAGGTGATCAAGGCGGCGAACCTCAACCCCCGCGAGTGGTGCCCGCGCGAGCTTCGGCACACGTTCGTCTCCATCATGAGTGACCACGACGTACCGATCGAGAAGATCAGCATCCTCGTCGGGCACTCCAGCACTAAGATCACCGAAACCATCTACCGTCACCAGCTCAAGCCCGAGATCCGCGACGGTGCTGAGCACATGAACGACATCTTCGCGAGCAGCACGACCGCCAAGTCCGCGTAGGCGTGTGGCTCCCGTGTTGGCTCCCCCGGACCCCCGAATGCCTTTGCTCGCTCCCCTACCTGCGGCGCGACAAGATCCACCCTCGCCCCTCACTTAGGGAACCGCTGAGCAACGCTTATGTCACTCTCTGTTCGGGCAGGTCAGGTCGCCTTCGTGCTTGCCGCGTATGCTCGCCGCCTGCGGTATCTGAGAAGGGGTTCTGTGAGCGAGAGCGTCACCAATGGCCAGGTCTGGGATCCGTTCGGGACGCTTCGGCGGGTCTTGTGGATCGGCGGCGGGCAGTGGGCCGGGAAGTCCACTGTGGCCCGGACGCTGGCCGGACGATACGGGTTGACCGCCTACCACTACGACTACCACGACGCCCGCGGTCACAACGATCGCCGGATCGCCCGTCGGGTCAGGCTCGGACATGCGACCGATGATCCGGACGGCGAGACCACCTGGGTCAACACCACACCGCAGGACATGGCCGCCGAAACTCTCGCCGGTTTCCCGGTCCGCTTCGAATGGGCCTTGGACGACTTGCGGGCCCTCTTTTCCGGTCGCCCCATAATCGCCGAAGGCTGGGGGTTGCGCCCTGAGTTGGTCGCACCGATCGTCGACTCGCCCCGGCAAATGGTCGTCATGGTTCCCACCGAGGCTTTCCGCGATCGACAATCGCGTGAACTCGCCCGGGCCGGCAGCGTCGGGCGTGACCTCAGCGATCCCGCTCGGGCCCAACACAACCGGCTCGAACGGGACCGTCTCGTCGCCGAAGACGCCGTGCGTTCCGCTCAGCGGCTCGGCATCCGTGTGATCGAAGTCGACGGAAGCCGCGACGCCGACGCCATCGCCGCCATCGTCGCCGATCACTTTGCTCTGCCGGCCTCAGAAGCTCGCACACTTTGAGAATGCATTCTCTTCTCCTTGGCTAGCTGGGCTGGGGCGGTCGGGGTGTGAGCTCTGGCGAGGCGGTGGTGTGAGCGTTGTTGTCTGCTTTTGATAGGCCGTTTCGCTGAGGGCAACGGAGCTCGGCGTGCCGGGAAGGACTCTGATCCGCACCTTTCGTTCGAGCGAGTTGTGGCGGAGCTGAGTTCCGTGACGACCGGGAACGCGGCCAACGTTGCTCGGCGCCGAGCTCCGCGTTCGCGATGTCGGTCTCGCGCCGGTGAGGACGCAATGTGATGGACGGGCTGACCGGTGCGTCGCCCTTGACTGCCTCGATGGGCCGGACCTGAGCGTTTCAGGGTGGATCCGTCGGCGCCCGCCTGCGGCGCACGGTGTGCGCAGGTTGTGACCACGACGACCCGGCGTCGAGCGCGGTGGTCGGTTCCAGGCCGTTCATCCTGGGCATCCGGACCTCGGGCCGAGGGCGGTGGGGGTCGTCCGCCGTCACCTCCGGTTCGTGGGAGGAGCGTGCCAGCGCCCTCACGACGACGCGGTGGGCGGCGAGGCTGGGCTTGGCGTTCAGGGTGGCCCGCGCGTCACCGGGCGGGGCGAAGCCCGGTTGTTCAGGCCGTGTGTGCGGGTGTCGGTGGCGTTCTCTCGGGCGGTCCGGGGCGAAAGCGCTGGGCGTCTCCTCGTGCGGGGTGGGGCGCGCTGACTGCGGGTGCTGTTCGTCTGGTCCCGCTGGGGTTGAGCGAGTGCTGATGGGGGCCGCTGCCCCTGAGTCCGGTGTGCGAACGGCCGGGTGGCGGGGCTTGGGCGCGCCAAGAAGAGTCTTCGTTACTCAGTGAATATGATTCATTACGCTCGGTAAGAAACCGGGCTGTAGGTCGGAGAACATGGAGGGACAGATGGACGTTGGACGAAGGCTCGGCACGGGGCTGCTGGCGGCCGCGCTGGCGGGGACGGCCCTGACCGTCGGGACGACGGGCGCCGGGGCGACGCAGCCGCCGCCGCACCCGAGGGGCGACGCCCAGCCTCAAGCCCAGCCTCAAGCCCAGGCCCAGGCTCAGCCGCAGGCCGAGCCGCAGCCGGAGGGCGAGGAGGAGGAAGGGCAAGGCCCCGGTGCCATCGAGGTCGGCCAGGAGGGCGACCAGGAGGCGATGGGGCGCCTGCTGGAGCGGGACGAGCAGCGCGTCCGGCTGTGCCGGGGGACGGTGGCCGTCGCCCACCTCAACGTGCGGACCGGCCCGGGGCTCAGGTTCCACAAGGTCGGCTCCCTCGCGCACGGCACGCGGGTCACCACGGACTGGGACACCATCCAGCGCCGGGACGGCTACCTGTGGGTGAGGCTCTACCACAGCACCCACTGGATCGCCGACTACAAGACCGGTGACGGCAACGGCAAGTGGTACGTGCGCTACTCGCACTGCTGACGGCCGGGGCGCGGCCGGTGACCCGAGCGCGGGGCACCGGCCGCGCCGCCGTTAGGGTCCCGGTATGGAACAGGTGCCGTTCACCGGCGGTGAGAAGGAAAGTCTGCGGGTCGCGCTCGACCGGCATCGGGACGCGGTGCTGTGGAAGCTGCGGGGGCTGGACGAGGAGTCGGCCCGGCGGCCGATGACCCCGTCGGGGACGAGCGTGCTGGGGCTGACGAAGCACCTGGCGGCGGTCGAGTACAGCTGGTTCTGCGAGACGTTCGGGCGCGAGACCGAGCCGCTGCCGCTCGACGACGACGATCCGGACGCCGACCTCAGGGTCGAGCCGGACGAGACCATCGCGGGGATCGTCGCGTTCTACGGGCGGGCGCGCGCCGCGTCCGACCGGGTGATCGAGGAGCTGGACCTGGAGGACACCGGGACGGCCTGGCACGGCGCGACCGTGTCGCTGCGGTGGGTCCTCATCCATTTGGTCGAGGAGACCGCGCGGCACGCCGGGCACGTGGACATCCTGCGCGAGCTCATCGACGGGGCGGTCGGCGACCACGACCGGGCGCCGGCCTAGGACGCGCGGGAGTGGCGGCGCCGGACGAGCCGCCGCGAACGCCGGGCCGGGGGCAGCCACCTGGTCCGGAACCACATCTGCACCTGGGCGCCGCCGAGGACGCTGCGGTGGATGCGCAGGTAGCCGCCGGTCGACTCGGCGGCGCGGCGGGCGATGTCGAGGCCGAGGCCGGTGGAGCCGGCGGCGCTGCTGCCGCGCCGCAGGGCGGAGTCCGGGTCGGCGATGCCGGGGCCGCCGTCGGCGACGAGGATGCCGGTGATGCCCTGCCCCTGGTGGAGGGTGACGACGAACCCGGTGCCCTCGGCGGTGTGCCGGAAGACGTTGCCGAGCAGGGCGTCCACGGCGGCGGCCAGCTCGGTGCCGGGGAGCGGTAGCGGCGCTGAATCCTGCACGCCGACCAGCTCGCAGGAGCGTCCCTCGTCCTCGGCGAGGACCGACCAGAACGCGACGCGGTCGCGCAGCACCTTGGACGCGTCGCAGCTGCCCCGCCCGGTCGGCCGCCGGACGGTCCGGATGATCTGGTCGACCTCGCGCTCGATGCGGTCGACGGCCTCGCGGGTCTGGTCGGCGACCGCGCCCTCGCCGAGCGCCTCGGCGTTCAGCCGCAGCGCGGCGAGCGGGGTGCGCAGGCGGTGCGAGAGGTCGGCGGCCATCTCGCGCTCGGCCGACAGGAGCTGGACGACGTGGTCGGCCATCGCGTTGAAGGCCAGGCCCGCCTCGACCAGCTCGGGCGGGCCGTCCGGCTCGATGCGCGCCGACAGCTCCCCGTCGCCGAACGCGGCGGCGGCCTCGGCGAGGCGGCGGGTGGAGCGGATCATGCGGGCGCCGAGCCGGTCGGCGACGACGACGGACCCGGCGACGAGCGCGGCGGCGACGGCGGTCATGACGAACCACGCCTTCCACACGCCGCGCGTGAGGTCCTCGTCGGGCACGAACACCTCGACGACGGCGGTGCGTCCCGCGTCCAGCGACACCGGTTGCAGGAGCGCGTAGCCGCCGGACACGCGGACGGTGGACGCGCGGCCCCGCCGGGCCGCCTCGGCGAGCTGCCCGGGGCGGGCGCCGGACCCGCCGCGCGGCCTCGGGACGAGCACGCCGTCCGGCATGTGCGCCGTCATCCGCCGCGCGGCGCCCGCCTGGGTGCTGGCGACGGCACGTTCCAGCGCGGCCGGGTCCTCGGTGACGACGAGGACGGGCCCGAGCGCGCTCGCCTGCCGCTCGGCGGTGGTGAGGGCCCGGTCCCGGGCGATCTCGCGGACGGTGAGCGCGAGCGGGATGAGGAACGCCAGCGCCACCATCGAGGTGACCGCGAGCGACACCAGGACGAGCGTCCGCCTCATGGGCGGGGTTCGGCCAGCCGGACGCCGACGCCGCGGACCGTGTGCAGGTACCGGGGCGCGGCGGCGGTCTCACCGAGCTTGCGGCGCAGCCACGACAGGTGCACGTCGATGGTCTGGTCGTCGCCGTAGGCCTGCCGCCACACCTCGGCGAGCAGCTCGCGCCGCGCGACGACCCGGCCCGGCCGCGCGGCCAGGTAGGACAGCAGGTCGAACTCGCGGCGGGTCAGCTCCAGCGGGGTGCCGTCCAGCAGCGCCTCGCGCCGGTCGAGGTCGATGTGCAGCCCGCCGACGGTCAGCTCGGCGGACGGCCCCGACCGCGCCGACCTGCGCAGGACGGCGGCGAGCCGGGCGCTCAGGTGCTCGGCGGAGAACGGCTTGATGAGGTAGTCGTCGGCGCCCGCGTTCAGCAGCCGGACGACCTCGGGCTCGTCGTCGCGCGCGGTCGCGATGATGACGGGCACGTCGGAGACGCCGCGCAGCATCTTCAGCACCTCGGCGCCGTCGAGGTCGGGCAGCCCGAGGTCGAGGATGACGACGTCGGGCGGCGACTGGGTGACCTCGCGCAGCGCGTCCATCGCGGTCCCGGCGCTGCGCACGGCGTGGGACCGGGCGCTCAGCTCGCGGATCAGGGCGGTGCGGACGTCCGGGTCGTCCTCGACCACCAGCACACTCGGCATGGCGGAACCGTATGCCACCATGTGCCCATGCGTCGCGCGATGTCGTATGTTGCGCCCTGGGCCGCGGTGACGGCGCTCGCGGTGACGCTCTCCTGGCTCGGCGTGCGCGGCGTCGTCCGCGACACCGTGTCGGAGCGGTCGGCGCGCCCGCCGATCGCCGGTCCGGTGATCCACGCCAGCCCGTCGGTGCCGACGAGCGTCGGGTCGCCGGCCACGCGTCCGACCGCCGCGGCGGGTGAGGACCGGGCGCCCACGCCGACGCGGCCGCCGAAGTGGAGCGGGAACGACGCGCCGCGTCCGCCCGGGGACGTGCGCAGCTACGCGACGCGCGGCGGGCAGGCGGCGGTGTCGTTCGGCGGCGGACGGGTGCGGCTGGTGTCGGCGACGCCCAACCCCGGCTACGAGACGCGGGTGACGGAGGCGAGCGGCTGGCTGCGCGTCGACTTCCTCACCCAGGAGCGCACGTCGTCGGTCGTCGCGTCGTGGCTGGAGCGTCCGGCGACGGTCAAGGTGTACGAGTACTGACGGCGCCCCCAGGGGTGCGGCGTGCCGGGACGCAGCCCACGGTAGATTTTCCGGGGAGATCTCCCCGGAGGAACAGGAACGCCAGTGTCCGAGCAGCCCCCGCCGCAACCCGGTGCCGACGCCCCGCCTCCTCCGCCCGGGTCCGCCGGGCCCGGGGCGGACACCCCGCCTCCTCCGCCCGGCGCGGACGGTCCGCAGCCTCCGCCCTATCAGGGCGCCTACGGATACCAGGGCCACCAGGGCGGCTACCAGGGGCCGCCGCCTCCCGGCGGGCCCTACCCGCCGCCTCCCGGCGGGCCCTACGACCCGCGGTGGGGCTACGGCCCGCCCGGCGTCCCCTACGGGCCGCCGCCGCAGATGCAGAGCAACGACCCGACCTGGGCGATCTTCTCCTACCTCGGGACGCTGCTGGTCGGCTTCCTCGCGCCGCTGATCATCTACTTCGTGAAGATGCGGGACTCGGCGTTCGTCCGCTTCCACGCCGCGCAGGCGCTGAACTACCAGATCACGCTGCTGATCCACATCCTGGCGGTCGCGGTGGTCTGCGTGCCGCCCGCGATCATCGCGAAGAACCCGGCCTTCCTGATCCCGCTGATCCTCCCCTATCTGGAGGCGCTGATCGCCCAGTGGGTGTTCCTGATCCTGGGCGCGGTGAAGGCGGGCAAGCACGAGTACTACCGGTTCCCCACGTTCTTCTGCTTCCGCATGATCCGATGACGCCGGTCCGCCGCGGCCCGCTCTAGTCGAAGGCGCAGACCGCCGCGGTGGCGTCGTCGTGCGGCTTCCCCCGGGGCCAGCGGACCGCCCGCGGGTCGGTGCGCTCGGCCTCCCGCGTCCGCGCGATCAGCGCGGCCGGGCCCGGCCCCGCCGCCAGCTCCGCCAGCGCGTCCCAGCCGATGAGCTGGAACCGCTCGGCGAGCCGCGTCGCGCCGTCGGTCAGCAGGAACGCGCGCCGCAGCTCCGGTACGGGCACGGTGCCGGTGATCGCCGCGTCCGCCACGGCCGGGTCGGCCGCCGCGAACGGCGCCCCGGCGGAGATCCGGGTGAGGCCGCCCGGACCGTCCAGCAGCAGGGTCGAGTCCGCGAGCACGAGGTAGTCGACCAGGTCGCCGCGCACCCGCAGCGCGACGACGGTCGCCGCCGGGGTGGTCGGCACCGCGAGGTCGCAGGTGGCGCGGTGCGACGCCGCGACATCGGAGATCGCCCCGGCGAGCCGCGCCACCAGCGGCCGGCCCCCCGGCCGGTGCGCCCCCTCGGGCGGCCCGACCGGCTGACCGGCGGGCGGCGCCCCGCCGATGCCGTCCAGCATCCGGGCGAGCAGCCGCGTGCCGAGCGACCGCGCGTACCACGCGGTGCCGTGCGCGCAGCCGAGTTCGGTGCCGAGCGGCAGCCCGCATCCGTCCAGCACGACGACGGCCCCGGCCGCCGCGGCGACGAAGTCCTCGTTCCCGCGCTCGGCGCTGCCCTCATCCGTCGCCCACTCGACCCTCATCGCGCTCCCGCCCTCCGGCCGCCGCCACCGTCCGGCATTCTGGCAGCCCCGGCGCGATCCGGTCCGGCGCGGCGATCAGACGAGCACGACCCGGTCCTCCACCTGGGCGACCGCGCGGACCGGAGCGCCGTCGGCGCCCGCCAGCGCGAGCGGGAACAGGTACACGGTGACGGCGCGGCCGCCGGCCTGCGCGTCCAGCAACCGGTCGAGCCCGGTGAGGTTCTCGGCGATGACCGCCCCGGCACCGCACAGGACGCGGTGGGCGGCCAGTGAGAAGTCCTCGGAGCCGGGCGGCGGCGTGCGGTCGACGCTCAGCGCGTCGATGCCGACGGTGCGGACGCCCGCGGCGACGATCGCCTCCGCCGTCTCCGGCGCGGGATAGGGATGCGCGAGGTAGCCGTCGCTCCCCCAGTGCTCGGACCAGCCGGTGGCGATGAGCAGCACGACGCCCGGCGCCAGGCCGCCCGGGAGCGCGGCGGGCGGGATCGGCGTGCGCGGCGGGAGCCCCCGCGCGTCCATGACGAGGGCGGGGCCGGTGAAGCGGGTCAGGGGCAGCTCGTCCAGGCGCGGGAGGGCGTCGTCGATGTGGAAGGGCGCGTCGACGTGCGTCCCCGACTGCGAGCCCATGTGCAGCCGCAGGACGTTCACGCCGGACTCCCCGGCCGTCAGCGCCGGGACGGCCTCGACCTCCGGATCGCCCGGGTAGACCGGCATTCCCGTGGTCACCGGCACGGACAGGTCGAGCAGATCAACGCCCATGCGGACGATTATCCCGCGTGCGCGCCGACCCGATAGCGTGAGGCGCGTGTTGCCACATGTGACAGCCATCCGGTACGTGACGCCGCTGCGCGAGGGCGGGTCGCTGCCGGGCGTCGTCGAGGCCGACGACCTCGGCACCTACGTGATGAAGTTCCACGGCGCCGGGCAGGGCCGCAAGGCGCTGATCGCCGAGGTGATCGCGGGCGAGCTGGCCCGCCGGCTCGGCCTGCGGGTGCCCGACCAGGTGCTCATGGACCTCGACCCCGCGATCGGACGGCACGAGCCCGATCCCGACGTCCAGGACCTGCTGAAGGCGAGCCCGGGCTGGAACCTCGGCGTCGACTTCCTGCCGGGCTCGCTCGGGTTCGACCCGCTCGCCTGGCACGCCGACCCGGGGTTCGCCTCGCGGGTGCTGTGGTTCGACGCGTTCATCGGCAACGTCGACCGGAGCTGGCGCAACCCGAACATGCTGGTCTGGCACCGGGACGTGTGGCTGATCGACCACGGCGCCAGCCTGATCTTCCACCACGCGTGGCGGAACGCGACCCGGCTGTTCTCCGGCCCCTACGACGTCGACGACCACGTGCTCACCCCCTACGCGACCGAGCTGGAGGCCGCCGAGGCCGACCTCGCGCCGCGGATCACCGAGCCGCTGCTGCGCGAGGTCGCCGCGCTCGTGCCCGACCCCTGGCTGGAGGGCGAGCCCGGTTTCGAGACCCCCGACGCGCTGCGCGACGGCTACGTCGACATCCTGCTCCCGCGCGCCGGGAAGCCGCGCGACTGGCTGCCCGACCTCGACATCGGCGACCGCGGGCGGCGGAGCGCGCCGCGGCGCGGGCCGAACCGCCCCGGCTGGCTGGGCGGTCCGGCATGACCAACATCAGGACGGCCGCCGAGCCGACGGTCTTCGAGTACGCGGCGCTGCGGGTGGTGCCCCGCGTCGAACGCGGCGAGGCGATGAACGTGGGCGTGGTGGTCTACTGCCGCGCGCTGGACTACCTCGCCTGCCGCTCCCACCTGGACGAGCCGCGCCTGCTGGCCCTGGACGCCTCCCTCGACCTGGACGGCGTGCGCTCGGCCCTCCACGGCGTGGACGCGGTCTGCTGCGG
The DNA here is from genome assembly GCF_018603865.1 of Actinomadura sp. NEAU-AAG7. Lineage (NCBI taxonomy): Bacteria > Bacillati > Actinomycetota > Actinomycetes > Streptosporangiales > Thermomonosporaceae > Actinomadura > Actinomadura sp. NEAU-AAG7. The sequence goes on along the minus strand of NZ_JAHFZY010000011.1, from coordinate 196,731 downwards.
CGGCGAGCGCGCGGGCCAGGCCGCGGCGGAGGCGCCCGGTGCGCGCTTCCGCTGGCTCACGGCCCCGCGCAGCACGATCGTCCAGCCCGGCCCGGTGCACGCGGGCCTCACCGACGACCCGGCCGCCGAACTCGACCGCCTCCTGGACCTGCTGGTCCTGACCCCCAAATAGCCCGAGGGGCCGGATGACGGACCTCAGCCGTCAGGCGAGCGCGTGACCGAGCGGTGGGGCGACGCCGAGGGCGAGCCCCACCGCTCGGAACGCGAAGCGATGGGATCGGCTCAATCCCATTCCCAGCGGATGCCGTGGAAGCCCGCGGCCATGCCGAACTCGATGAAGTGGACGCTGTGGTAGCTGGACATCCGCAGGTCGGCGGAGTCCTTGAGGGCGGTGTGGCCGTCGGGGCGCCACGTCCGGTAGACGCGGGCGGGCAGCATCGCCGGGTGGAAGCGCACCTCGATGAGGAACTCGTGCTGGGGGGTGCGGAAGCCGCGGCCCTCCTCGGTGACGACCGGGCCGGTCTCGTCGAACCCGAAGCCGTACTCCAGCAGGTAGGTCTCGCCGCGCCCGAGGGCCCGGTCGAACAGCAGCTCGGCGGCGATGAGGCCGCTCGCCTCGTCCATCCGGACGCGGCCGAAGCGGCAGCCCCGGGCGGTGCGCGAGGACGGCAGGATGCCCTGCGGGTGGTGGTAGATCGCGATCCACCGGTCGACGCCGCGCTGCTGGGCCTGGAAGACCGCGCGGGTGCGGACCTCCAGCAGTTCCCGGCGGCGGCCGATGACGTGCTGGTCGTGGAGGCTCAGGCCGGTGAGCTGGCGCTCGCCGCGGTCGCCGATCTCGTCCAGCAGGTCCTTCACGCCGGGTTCGGGGCACAGCTCCTCGATCGGCAGCCAGGGCCCGGCGGAGCGCTCGGCGGTCGGTTTCAGCAGCGTGAGCAGCGAGTGGCGCGGCAGCTCCAGGATCACCTCCAGGCCGCGGACGGCGCGCAGCGAGTCGGCGCGCTCGGGCCGGGTCCGGCCCCGCTGCCAGTAGCTCAGCGTGGACAGGCTCACCGCGATGCCCTGGTCCTCCAGGCGCCGCCGCAGCGACTCCAGGCTCAGACCGCGCGCCTGGATGGCCGCGTGGAGGGCCACGTTGAACGGCCCGTACTGGAGTACCTGAAGGAGGTCGTCCTCCGTTACGCTCTGCACAGTTCGGCCTCCGGATCAGCTCCGGCCGGCCCCCGTAACGGCCCTGACACCTTGCAATTGCACATCCAGCGCTCACTGTAAGGCCATCCGGGCGCCGATTCCAACAGGCAAAGTGTCACAACAAAATCCCCCGTCGGCCGCGGGCGGGGGCGACGGAGCGCTGACTCGCGCCTCGGCGGGCATCTCGCCGGGGCGCCCATCTGGGGTTTCTTTTGTTCAGCGGCAGGCCCGGCGCGCCTTCGGACGCGCCGCCGCCGATGCTGCCGGTCCCTCCGTTTCGGCGTGGCTGAGGTCAGGGCGGAGCCGGGTGCGGGGGGGCTTCGACGCTGAAGCCTGCGCTCCGTGTCGGGGCGCCGGGGCCGTGGAGTGGCCGGGCTCACGAAGCGCGAACGCGTCGATACTCAGCCAGCACGCGAGAGAACGTCAATGTTTTCGACGCGTCCGAAAATTCAGTGTGAACGCGGGGCCGCGCCTCCCGGGGCCGTATTCGGCCGAAACCGCACGTCAGCGGTATGCGATCAGTGCCATCCCCTGATCAGTGCCATTCCCATTCGATGCCGACGATCCCCCGCCGGACGTTGCCGACCGCGAGGTTCGCGCTGCCCGACGTGCCGATCCACAGCTCACCGAGCCGCCGCCGGGGCGCGCCGGAGGTGTCGGCGGTGAAGCCGTAGCAGCGCGCGGGCAGCCGCCCGCCCTCGAACTGGATGATCGCGACGTAGTCGTGGACGGGATGGGAGAAGCGCCGCTCGTAGCCGTCGGCCGACCAGCCACCGCCGCCGCCGATGCCGACCGTCCCGGCGCCGGCCTGCGCGCCGTCGGCGGGGCCCAGCTCGTACTCGACCACCGCCGTGTCGCCCGCCGCGAGCACCCGGTCGAAGACGAGCTCGAAGGCCATCAGGCCGTCCTCGGCGCGGATCCGGCCGGGCCGGCAGTACCGCACGCCGGTCAGCTCCACGTCGCCGCCCGCGCCGCCGCCGAGCCCGCCGCCGGAGAGGCCACCGGACTCGCTCCCGGCCGCCGGCGCGCCCGCCGGGGCCTGGCCGTCCACCCCGGAGTCGATCTTGGCGGGGCCGGTCTGGTGGACGCAGACGACGCGGTCGATGTCGTCGCCCGCCGCGCGCAGGACGGTCCGCACCGACAGCGTCCAGGTGCGGCGGACGTCGTCGAGCCGGTAGACGTCGTGGATGCCGAGGCGTTCGAGCCGGTGGTCGCCCGAGCGGTCGAGCTGGGCGACGAGGAAGGCGTAGCGGTCGGGGTCGGGCCACAGGTCGCCGGCGGCGCGGCCCCGGTCGCCCGCGCCGACCGTCCCGGCGGCGAGCCCGCCGCGTCCCGGTCCGCCGCGGACGGGCGGGGCCGTCGGCGTCGGGTCGTCCAGCAGTTCGGTCAGCGTCCCCGCCGGGACCTGGAGGATCTCCTCCAGCGTCGTGACGACCGCGCGCGAGCGGGGTCGGCTGCGGCCGCGCTGCCAGTAGCTCAGCGTGGCGACGCTGACCGTCAGGCCACGCTGGCCGAGCCGGTGACGGATTCGCTCCAGCGTCAGCCCGCTCGCCTGGATGGCCTGCCGCAACGCACCGGCGAACTCCACGGGCGGATGGTACCCGTCCAGCGGGCCCGCGTCAGGCTTCCGGGCGTACCTGGCACGCGAAGACAAACCGGGCGCCGGAACGGTCGCATCCCGAAACTATCGGTGGGCGCCCCCCGGGCGGGCGTTCAGAAGAGCACCGACATGAACGATCCGAACTCCGCGAAGCCCACGCGCCGGTAGGCGGCGCGCGCCCGCGTGTTGTAGTCGTTGACGTACAGCGACACGGTCGGCGCGATGGCGCGCAGGGCCTCCCCCACGACGGCGGACATGCCCGCGACCGACAGCCCCCGGCCGCGCAGGTCGGGCGGCACCCAGACGCCCTGCACCTGGCACGCGCGCGGGGTGACGGCGCCGACCTCCGCCTTGAACATGACGCGGCCGTCCTCGATCCGCGCGAACGCGCGCCCGTCGCGGATCAGCTCGGCGACGCGGGCGCGGTAGAGCACCCCGCCGTCGCCGGTGTTGGGCGAGACCCCGACCTCTTCGGTGAACATCGCCACACAGGCGGGGTAGACGATGTCGAACTCCTCCATCCGCACGCGCCGCACCGCGCGGTCGGGCGGGACCTCCGGCACCGACGAGGTCGCCATGACCGGCTGGACGGCGCGGACCGCGCGCGGCGGCCCCCAGTAGGGCGCGAGGATCTCCCACAGGTCGCCGACGGCTCCGACGGGCCCCACGATGGACGAGCAGCGCCGCCCCTGGGCCTGGGCGCGCTCGGCGAACGCGCGGACCGCCTCGGGCCCGGCGGCGATCGGGATGAGGTTGGCGCCGGAGTAGCACAGCGAGGTCAGGCGCCCGTCGCGCAGGTAGCCCCACATCTGGGCGCCGAGGCGGCGCGGGTCGAGCCCGGCGGCGTGCACGCGCGAGCCGACGAACACGTTGGCCACCGGGTCGGCGTCGAGGATCGCGAGCGCCTCCGCCCGGTAGCGGTCGTCCAGAACCCGCACCGGCAGCGAGCCCAGCATGCGCACGGCTACCGGCTCCGAGCCGGGGCCGACCCCCGTGCGGTCGTCAGCACTGTCACCACGTGACAAGCCTATGACGTCCCGGGGACGGGCATCGAAACCGGCTCCCGCGGGCGGCGGCGCGCCGGGGCGTCAGCGGTTCGCAGCGGGCTCCCTGTCGCGTTTCGGGGCCGGGGCGGCGGTGGGCTCGGGCGGCGGTCCCGCCGGGCATTCGACGTCGGGGCCCGGACGGTCGGCGGGCACCCCGCCGCCGTCCAGGTAGGTGATCACGGCCCGGTCCACGCACTTGTCGCCGGTCAGGGAGACGCCGTGGTTGCCGCCGCCCACCTGCGCCACCAGCCGGGACGTCGGGAACCTGCGGTGCGTCTCCAGCGCGCCCGGGTAGGGGGTGGCGGCGTCCTCGGTGCCCTGGACGAGCAGGATCGGCGGCAGCGCGGCCGTCCCGCGCACCGCGGGCGGCGGCCCGCCCGGCACCGTCCAGAACGCGCATGGGGCGTTGTACCAGGTGTTGCCCCACGTCTCGAAACGGTAGCCCTCCCGATACAGCCGCTCGCTGTCGGCGTGCCAGCGGCTCCAGTCGCGCGGCCACGCCGCGTCCCGGCACTGGACGGCGTTGTAGACCGCGTAGTTGTTCTGGTCGAGCGGGCTGGGCGGCTGCCACGCCTTGCGCAGCGGCGCGGGGTCGTGCCGGACGGCGTAGGCCGACAGCGCGGCGGCGTGCGCGGCCCAGGAGTAGTCGCCGTAGCCGTCGGCGAGGAAGGTGTCGTCCAGTTCGGACGCGCCGACCCTCCCCTCGATGGGCTTCGCCCTGACCGCCGCGCGGACCCGCGCGTAGGCGGCGGCCACCCGCGCGGCCGTGCCGCCGAGCCGGTAGACCTCGTGGTGGCGGGCGATCCAGCCGAAGTAGGTCTTGATCCGCTTCTCGAACGCCACGTTCTGGTCGAGGTTGTCCTGGTACCAGACCCCGCTCGGGCGGACGACGCTGTCGAGCACCATCGGCCCGACCCGCTGGGGGAACATCGTCGCGTAGACCGCGCCGAGGTAGCTGCCGTAGGAGTAGCCGAAGAAGCCGATCCGCCGCTCCCCGAGGGCCTGCCGGATCGCGTCGATGTCGCGCGCGGCGTCGGCGGTGCCCATGTGCGGGAGGAGGTCGCGGTACTTGCGCGCGCAGTCGTCGGCGTAGGCCCTGGCTCGGCCCGTCCAGGCCCGCTCCTCCCGCTCGTCCGCGGGGACGGGGTCGGCGCGCGGGTGGCCGGGGTCCTGGTAGCGCTCGTCGCACACCAGCGCGGGCCTGCTCGCGCCGACGCCGCGCGGGTCGAACCCGATCCAGTCGTAGGACCGCGCGACCTGCTTCGGCAGCCCCGCGCCGAACACGGCGGCGAGGTCGCGCCCGTGCGCGCCGGGCCCGCCCCGGTTCAGCAGGATCGCGCCCCTGGACGCGGCGCCGGTGTGGCGGGCGCGGGTGAGCGCGAGCGTGATCTGCGGCCCGTCCGGACGGCCGTGGTCGAGGGGGACGCCGAGCGTCGCGCACTGAAGGCCCTTGAGGCGGCCCTTCTCCACCGGGTCCTTGGCGGGGCACGAGGCCCACGCGAGCCCGGCGGGACGCGGCGCCGGGTCGGGGTCGGCGTGCGTGATCGGACGCGGCGCGGGCCCGGGGCCGCCCGTCCCGGCGTAGGCGGCCCGCCCGGCGGTGGCGGGGGCGCCGAGGGCGGCCGCGGTGGCGAGCCCGAGCGTGACTGCTGCGGCGGCCGTCGCGGCGGCGGCCCTCTTGCCAGGGACGTTCAGCACCTTCGCTTTCTACCGGCCGCGCGTCCGGAAGCGGTGAACGTCCGGATCGCGCGATTCCACCGTGAACCGGACCTCTCCCAACAAGTCGCGGCGCGCTCCCCGTCCAGGGGAAACGCGCCGCGAGCGTTCAGCGGACGGCTACGGGCGGCCGACCGGGAGGTCCTTGCCCGCCTTCGCGCGGGCGGACTTCGCCGACAGCGACGTCGGGTCGGGGTCGTTCATCGCGGGGACGGCCTTGCAGTAGGCGTCCGCGCCGCGGCGGCTGCCCGGCAGCCATCCGGTGTCGAGGTAGGCCGCGACCTTGTCGTCCAGGCACGCGTTGCCGTTGAGGGTGTTGGCGTGGGTCTTGCCGCCGACCTCGAAGACCAGGCGCGAGCGCGGGAACACCTTGTGCATCTCCAGGCCGCCCGCGACGGGGGTCGCGGCGTCCTCCGTGGACTGGACGAGCAGCATGCCGGGCGCGTTCCTGCCGTTCAGCCTGAGTGCCGGGCCGCCCTGGAACGGCCAGAACGCGACCGGGGCGTTGAACCAGACGTTGCTCCAGGTGTTGAACCGGTAGCCCTGCTTGTAGAGGCGCGCGGCGTCGTCGTGCCACTTGCTCCAGTTCCGCGGCCACTTGGCGTCCGCGGCCTGGACGGCGTTGTAGACGGCGAACTCGTTGTCGTCACCGCCCTCGCTCAGCCAGTCGAGCAGGCCGGAGGCGTCCCTGCCGTTGACCCACCGGGACAGCGCCTCCGCGAACGGGATGTAGTAGCCGGTGTTGTACCCGGCGCTCAGCACGATGTCGTCCAGCTCGTCGGGCCCGATCCTGCCGCCGATCGGGGCCTTCTTCGCCTCGGCCCGCGCCTTGTAGTACCGCGCCTCGACGGCCTTCTCGGTCGTGCCGAGGTGGTAGACCTTGTCGTACTTGGCGGTCCAGGCCCACCACGCCTTGATGTTGTGCTCGAAGGCCCGGTCCTGTTCGAGCTGGGAGTCGTACCAGATCGTCTTCGGGTTGACGTTGCCGTCCAGCACCATGCGGTGGACGCGGCCCGGGAACAGGGTGGCGTAGGTGGCGCCGAAGTAGGTGCCGTAGGAGAAGCCGTACCAGCTGATCTTCCGCTGGCCGAGCGCGGCGCGGATCGTGTCGACGTCGCGGGCGGCGTCGGTGCTGCGCATGTGGGGCAGCAGCCAGCCGTAGCGCTTGGCGCAGTCCTGCGCGTACTTCTTGGACTTGGCGATCCAGGCCCGCTCCTCCTTGGCCGATCCCGGGACGTAGTCGGGGCGGATCGGGTCGGAGTAGTGCGGGTCGCAGCTCAGCGCGGGCTTGCTGGCGCCGACGCCGCGCGGGTCGAAGCCGATGATGTCGTACTTCGCGGCGGTCGCGGCGTGGCCGACGCCGCCCAGCCAGCGGGCGAGCGCGGGCGCGTAGGCGAGGCCGCCGGCGCCGGGGCCGCCCGGGTTCACGAACAGGGCGCCCTGGTAGTTCTTGGTGTCGGTGTGCTTGAACCGCGACACCGCGATGGAGATCTTGCGGCCGTTCGGCTTGCGGTAGTCCAGCGGCACCGGGACCTGCGCGCACTCGGCCTTGTTCATCGGGTCGTCGGGTCCGGTGACCTCGCACTTGCCCCAGGCGATGCCCGCCGCCGCGACGGGGCTCGCGGGCCCCCGCGCGTCCGCGGACGCGCTCGCGGAGACGGCGGCGCCGCCGCCCGCTGCCACGGCCACCGCGGCCGCGACGATCACGATCCTGTTCACCTAACCCCCTCGGGACCGGCGGCTCCGCGGGCCGGCGGGAGGCCGGGGGAGGCACGCCGATGCATAGCCGATGCGTGGATTGCGTGGAAATTGTGGCGGTTACGTCGGTTATGCCGGGAGGGGCCATTCTGAGTGGATGCCAAATCGTGACAAGACAAGCGGAACTCCGTGACACGGATTCTCGTTTGCCCACTTCCCGTGGGCCGAATGTCGCCGCCCGGAGTCGGCCCGCGCCGGACGCGCCGGACGCGAAGCGAAAGGGCCCCGGGGATCGCTCCCCGGGGCCCTCGTCATGGTGGTGTGTCAGCGAACGCCCGGCGTCAGCGGATGACGTCGTTCGTCAGCGTCCCCGCACCCGACAGCGTCTTGGCCGAGGCGCCGGACGGCGGCTTCGGGTCGCCGAGCTGCGGGACGTGGACCGTCGACTTCGCGGGCAGGGCGCCCGTCAGGAAGTAGGCGTCGAAGTAGGCGTCCACCGCCGCGGAGCCGCGGTGCACGATGCAGTGCGTGCGGTCGCCGTCCTGGACGACGAGGTGCGAGCCCTTGAGCCGGCGGTGCAGCTCCAGCGCGCCCTCGTAGGGGGTCGCCGCGTCGTCGGTCGACTGGAACAGGAGGATGTTCTTCGGCAGGTCCTTGGTGTGCCCCACGTTGACCGGCTTGCCGGCCTTGGCGGGCCAGAACAGGCACGGCGCGTTGTACCAGGCGTTGCCCCAGGTGAGGAAGGGGTGCTTCTTGTTGATCTTCTCGTTGTCGCGCTGCCACTTGCGCCAGCTCAGCGGCCACTGGACGTCGGTGCACTGCACCGCGTCGTAGACGGCGTAGCTGTTGTCGTCGGCGCCGCCGGTGGTCTGCGCGCCGAAGGTGAGCGCGAACGTGGCGACGTCGCCCTTCGTGAGCGCCGAGAGGGCGTTGCCGTAGCCGTGCCACAGCGCCTGGTTGCGGCGGTAGGCGGCGTTCTGCAGGACGTCGGTCAGCTCGTCCGGTCCGACGGCGAGGGTCTGGCCGCTGTCGGGGTCCTTGTAGTAGACGGCCTGCTTCTTCAGCTTGGCGCGCAGCCCGTAGAAGAAGTCGCGGACCTGCTTCTGCTTGGCGCCCAGGTGGTACACGGAGTCGTACTTGGCGAGCCAGCCGAAGTAGTACTCCATGTTCTTGTCGAACGCGATGTCCTGGTTGAGGTTCGCGTCGTACCAGACGTCGGAGGGGCCGACGTTGCCGTCCAGCACCATGCGCCCGACGTTCTTCGGGTACACCGTGGCGTAGGTCGAGCCGAGGTAGGTGCCGTAGGAGGCGCCGTAGTAGTCGAGCTTCTTGCTGCCGACCGCCTTGCGGATCGACTCCACGTCGTTGACCGAGTCGATGGTCTTGATGTGGTCGAGCAGGCCGATCTTGTCGGACTTCCCGCAGGCGTCCGCGTAGCCCTTGGCCTTCTTCAGCCACGTGGCGACGGACTTGCCGTCGCCGGTGCCGTAGTCCGGACGGGGCGCGTTGGTGTAGTTCGGGTCGCAGCTGAGCGCCGGGACGCTCCTGCCGACGCCGCGCGGGTCGAAGCCGATGACGTTGAACGCCTCGCGCATCGGGGCGGAGTTCTGCGCGAACACGCGGGGCCCGAAGAGCGCGCCGCCGCCGCCGGGTCCGCCCGGGTTGACGACGATGTCGCCCTTGGCCGCGCCCTTGCCGGTGTGGGGGGTGCGGGTGAGCTGCAGGGTGATCTGCTTGCCGCGGGGCTTGGCGTAGTCGAGCGGGACCCGGAGCTCGGCGCACTGCACGATCTTGGAGACCGGGTACAGCACGTCGTAAAGGTCGTGCACCTGCTTGACGAAGTCCGCGGGACAGGCGTGCCACTTCGGCGCGGCGGGTTTGAACGCTCCCGCCGATCCGGCGGACGGGCCCTGGGCCTGCGCGCTTGTGGCGCCGAGGCCGGTGAGACCGAGCCCGGCCACCGCGGCCACGACAACGATCCTCTTCACATATCCCCCTAAACGTGCTGACTCCAGTTGAGTCAGACATACGGGTAAATGAGTGAAGATTGTGGCGTCCTGCGCGAGCGCGCCGACAGAGCCCCTGACGAGTGGATGCGGAATCGTGACGAGATCCACGGAACTTCGTGATCATAAAGAACGTTCCGGTTCCGGGCGCACGCGCAACGTGAGGAAGGCCCCCGGGTCCTCCACCCGGGGGCCTTCCTTCTGAGCGGTGCGGGACCGCGGGGCTCAGGTCACGATGACGTCGGCGCCGGGGCCGGAGACCGAGCCGTCCTCGCCGATCTCGATGCCCATCTCCTCGGCGATGCGCACGGCCTCCTCGATGAGCGTCTCGACGATCTGCGACTCGGGCACGGTCTTCACGACCTCGCCCTTCACGAATATCTGCCCCTTGCCGTTGCCGGAGGCCACGCCGAGGTCGGCCTCGCGGGCCTCGCCCGGACCGTTCACCACGCAGCCCATCACCGCGACGCGCAGCGGCACGGGGAAGTCCTTCAGCCCGGCGGTGACCTCCTCGGCGAGGGTGTAGACGTCGACCTGCGCGCGCCCGCACGACGGGCAGGACACGATCTCCAGACCCCGCTGGCGCAGCCCCAGCGACTCCAGGATCGCCGTGCCGACCTTGACCTCCTCGACCGGCGGCGCCGACAGCGACACCCGGATCGTGTCGCCGATCCCCTCGGCCAGCAGCGCGCCGAAGGCCACCGCGGACTTGATCGTGCCCTGGAAGGCCGGGCCGGCCTCGGTCACGCCGAGGTGCAGCGGGTAGTCGCAGGCGGCGGCGAGCCGCCGGTACGCCTCGATCATCACGACCGGGTCGTTGTGCTTCACCGAGATCTTGATGTCGCGGAAGCCGTGCTCCTCGAACAGCGAGCACTCCCACAGCGCCGACTCCACCAGCGCCTCGGGCGTGGCCTTGCCGTACTTCTCCAGCAGCCGCTTGTCGAGCGAGCCCGCGTTCACGCCGATCCGGATCGGGACCCCGGCGTCCCCGGCGGCGCGCGCGATCTCGCCGACCTTGTCGTCGAACCTCTTGATGTTGCCGGGGTTCACCCGGACGGCGGCGCAGCCCGCGTCGATCGCGGCGAACACGTACTTGGGCTGGAAGTGGATGTCGGCGATCACCGGGATCGGGGACTTGCGCGCGATCGCGGGCAGCGCGTCGGCGTCGTCCTGCGAGGGGACGGCCACGCGCACGATCTGGCAGCCGGACGCGGTCAGCTCCGCGATCTGCTGGAGCGTGGAGTTCACGTCGGCGGTGAGCGTCGTGGTCATCGACTGCACCGACACCGGCGCGTCCCCGCCCACCGGCACGCTCCCGACCATGATCTTGCGGGAGGCGCGGCGCGGCGCGAGCGGGCGCGGCGCCCCCTGCTCCCCCTGCCCGTCGTCCTCGCCGCGGATCGTCGGAATTCCCAGTGAAACGCTCATCCCTCTCCTCTGCCTCGCCTCAACCCGCCCGGAGACGCCAGACCCGTACAAGCCTAGGTGCCCTGGACCAATGCGGTGACGGCGGTCGGTACAAAGGTATGTGACCATTCAACTACGGATGGTAAACCTTTGGGGTCATTGCGGTATCCGGAGCGGATTGAGGAGGTCGGCGAGGATCAGCAGCACCCCCAGCCCCACCAGCACGAGGAGCGCCAGATAGGTGATGGGCATGAGTTTCGTCATATCGACCGTGCCGGGGTCCGGGCGCCCCCGCGCGCGGGCGACGCGGGCGCGGGCCCGCTCGTAGGCGACGACGGCGAGGTGGCCCCCGTCCAGGGGGAGCAGGGGCAGGACGTTGAGCGCCCCCAGGAAGATGTTCACCGAGACGACGAGCGACAGATACAGCGCGAGCTTGTCCCGCGCGCTGCTCTCCGAGGAGAAGATCTCGCCCGACACCTCCGTCGCGCCGACCACGCTGCCCACCTGTCCGCCCGGCGTGCTCTCCCGCTCGGGCGTGAACAGCTTCGGGACGGCGGAGGGCAGGTCCACCAGCACCGTCCCGATCCCGGCGACCGTCGTCCCGACGCCGCGCGCCGCGAACCCCACGGCCCCCAGCGGGCCCCTGCGGTCATAACGCCGGCCGACGACCCGGGCGGACATCCCGACGAACGGTCGGCCGCCCACGTCCGCCAGGCGCATCGGCAGCGTCAGCGGACGCGGCGTCCCGGGCCGCTCGACGACCACCGGCACCGTCCGTCCCGGCTCCGCGTCGCCGATCGCCTCGCGCAGCTCCGCCCAGTCGGCGACGCGGACGCCGCCGAAGGAGACGACGCGGTCCCCGGCGCGCAGCCCCGCCGTCGCCGCCGGCGAGGGCGGCGCGTTCCGGCCGCAGCCGTCCTGGATCCGCTCGGGCACGCAGGAGGAGACCTCGTCGACCGTCGAGGTCGCCGTCCCCGGGTCGCGGACGCCGACCGTCAGCGCCATCGCCACGAGCAGCACGAACGCGAACACGAGGTTGACGACGGCCCCGGCGCCGATCACGACCGCCCGGCGCCCGGCGGGCTGCCGGTAGAACGCGCGCTCCCGGTCCGCCGCCGGGACCTCCTCCAGCGGCGTGTAGCCGACGATCTTCACGAACCCGCCCAGCGGGATCGCCTTCACGCCGTACTCCGTCTCGCCCCGCCGCGTCGACCACAGCGTCGGGCCGAACCCGACGAAGTACTCCGTCGCCTTCATCCCGAACCGCTTGGCGGTCAGCAGGTGCCCGCCCTCGTGCAGCATCACCGACACCAGCAGCGCGACGACGAAGGCCGCGGCGCCGAGGAGAAAGGCCATCCGAGCCCCCAGGGGGTTCCGGGGCGGGGCCCCGGGGCCGGCCCCGGGCGGGCCCGGGGCCGTCAGTCCTGTCCGGTCAGTTCCCTGGCCCTGGCGCGCGCCCACCCGTCGGCGGCGAGGACGTCGTCCAGCGTCAGTTCCGCAGGCATGCCCGAACCGAGCCCGTCTATCCGGTCCTCGCCGTCCCGGCGCCCGCCGCCCCGCACGCTCCCCTCGTGCTCCTCCACCACCCGCGTGACCGTGTCGACGATGCCGAGGAACGGCAGCCGCCCCGCGCGGAACGCCTCCACGCACTCCTCGTTCGCCGCGTTGTAGACGGCCGGGGCCGTGCCGCCCGCCTCACCCGCCCGCCGCGCCAGCGCCACCGCCGGGAACGCCTCATCGTCGAGGGGGAAGAACTCCCAGGTGTGCGGCGCCGTCCAGTCGACCGCCGCCGCCGCGTCCGCGACCCGGTCGGGCCAGTTGATCCCGAGCGCGATCGGCAGCCGCATGTCGGGCGGGCTCGCCTGCGCCAGCGTCGAGCCGTCGGTGAACTCCACCATCGAGTGGATCACCGACTGCGGGTGGACCATCACCTCGATCCGGTCCATCGGCACGTCGAACAGCAGGTGCGCCTCGATGACCTCCAGGCCCTTGTTCACGAGCGTCGCGGAGTTGATCGTGACGACCGGGCCCATGTCCCACGTCGGGTGGTTCAGCGCCTGCTCGACCGTCACCTCCGTGAGCTCCTCGCGCGCCCGGCCCCGGAACGGCCCGCCGCTCGCCGTCAGCACCAGCCGCCGCACCTCGGCCGCGCGACCGCCGCGCAGGCACTGCGCCAGCGCCGAGTGCTCGGAGTCCACCGGCACGATCTGCCCCGGCCGCGCCCGCCCCTTCACCAGCGGGCCGCCCATGATCAGCGACTCCTTGTTGGCCAGCGCGAGCGTCCGGCCCGCGTCCAGCGCCGCCAGCGTCGACGCCAGGCCCAGCGCGCCCGTCACCCCGTTCAGGACGACGTCGCACGGCCACGCCGCCACCTCCGCCACCGCGTCCGGACCCGCCACGATCTTCGGGATCGCGTAGTCGCCCGCCGCGTACCCGCGCCGCTTCGCCTCGGCGTAGAACGCCAGTTGCAGCTCCTGCGCCGCCGACGCCTTCGCCACCGCGACGATCTCCGCGCGGAACTCCAGCGCCTGCTCCGCCAGCAGCCCCACCCGGCCGCCGCCCGCCGCGAGACCCGTCACCCGGAACCGCCCCGGGTTGCGCCGGATCACATCCAGCGCCTGGGTGCCGATCGAGCCTGTGGAGCCGAGCACGACGATCTCGCGGACGGCGTCAGAGGAAGACATCACCAGCCCATTGTCATCCATCCCCGCCCCCGCGTTCACCTCTCGACCGCATAGCCCCCGACGATCACCGTCCGGGCCCCGACACGAAAGCCTTTGCCGCCCCTTTCACCTGCACTAACAGGGACAACAAGGTCTCGCGCCTATAAAGGGAGCTACGTGAGTCGACTTCCCGCCAGGGGGATGGGTACATGGGCCAGACGGGCGAACCGACGGTGGACCCCGCCGCGCTGAGCACCGCCCAGCGCGCGGGCGAGGCCTGCGTCGCCTGCCGCAAGAGATGGCCCCGGCCGCGCGTCCGCGTCGGCCGCCTGCCGGACTCCACCGGGGTGTTCGCGTGCGACGACTGCGCACCCGCCCCGCCGGCACCCCGCCCGCGGGGCCCACGGGAACCGGCCGCGACACCGGCGACGCGCCACGACGCCGTCGCCGTGGAGATCTCTCCAGGGAGAAGGGTGACCCGGGCCTTCGGGGGGAAGCCCGGGACCACCCCAGGAGCGCGCCCGGCTGGGGGCGGCCGGGCGCGCTCCATTTAATTTTTTGTCCTTGGCGGTCGGCGCTGGCGCGCCTCCCTTCGGCGGACAAAAGGGCGATCGCCGGCATCGCTTCGGCTCGCCTGGCGGCTCGCTTCGCGATCAAGTTCTCGCAGGCTCGAACTTGCCTTCGGACGCGATCGCAACCTTTCGGTCGGCGCTACCTCTGGTTACGGACGTTCCCGCGCTCGGTGCGGTGGCTGAGGCGTTGGTCGGGGTCCGTGCACATCGCTTTGCGATCTTTGGGGACTACTGCTTCGTGGACTCGATCCATTTTCTGGTCCAGTCGGCGTAGTCGGTGCACTCGTGCTTGCCCTTCTGGCGGCCGGTGCAGAGCTTGGTGGGGGTGTGGGCGAAGATGACCTTGTCCAGGTAGGCGCGGTCGCCCACGTGGTAGGCGTTGCAGAAACCGGGCTTCAGGCGGTCGCCCGCGCACGCCTGCGGGTTGGCGGGGGCCACGCCGGTCCACTCGGCCACCTGCTGCTGGACGTCGGGGGACGCCGTCCACTGGAGCCACTGGTACATGCAGTTGGGGTGCTGGACGCGCGCGCCGATCATCCAGGCGTCCATCCAGCCGGTGACGCCCTCGGACGGGACGACGCCCTCGACCGGCTTGGACGCGCGGGTCAGGACGTCCACCTGGTAGGGCCACGCCTCGCCCAGGACGGCCTCTCCCCCGGCGAACGCGCTGACGGCGTCGGCGGGCAGGTCCCAGTAGGTCTTCACGTGCGGGCGCTGGAGGGCCAGGACCTTCGCGACGGCGTCGAGCTGCTTCGGGGTCAGCGAGTACGGGTCGGAGATCTTGAGCTTGCGGTCCCTGGCCCGCAGGTACAGGGCGGCCTCGGCGATCGAGAGCGGGCTGTCGCGGACGACCAGCCTGCCGGAGTGGCGGCGGGCCTGCCCGGGGTCGAACAGCGCCGCCCAACTCGACGGCGTCTCCACGGTGCGCGTGTCGTACATGAGCAGGTTGGAGCCCCAAACGTAGGGGACGCCGTAGTACTTGCCGTCGCGCTTGAGCAGGGCGCGCAGGCGCGGCTCCAGCTTCTTGTAGCCGTCCACGAGGTTGGTGTTGACCGGGGTGGCCTGGCCCTCGGCGATGAGCTGGCCGGCGACCTCGGGGGGCGCGGCGACGCCGTCGTAGCGGTGGCGCCTGTCGCGCATGAGGGCGGTCATCTCGCGGGGCGTCTTGACGACGTTCCAGTCGACCTTGCAGCCGGTGCGCTTCTGGAAGGGGGTGACCCAGTTGACGCGGGGGTCGCTGCTGCCGCCCTCGACGGAGCCGGGGAGGGTGACGAGCTTGAGCGTGCCCTCGCCGGGGCCGAGCGTGCTGGCGACCTGGACGCTGCCGACCGGCTCGTCGCCCGAGCCGCACGACAGCAGGGTCGCGACGGCGAGCACCGCCGCCACCGCAAGCGCCGTGATCGCCTTGGCCCGCCTCGTGGCCGTCATGTCGCTCCCGATCCGTTCCGCAGACCGTCCCCCTCGTGATCCGGCCCGTCGGCGCAGCGTAGCGCCTCCCGCCCGGCGAGGCGGCCCGGAGCCGGAGCGAGTGCGCTCGGCGGCGACGTTGACGGCGCCTTTTCGGCCGAGCCCTTTTCGGGGTGGGGCATTACTGGCGGGCTCGACCGGGTAATTGTGTTCGCTGTTTTATTTTCGGGCTGCGGTTAACACGAGAAACGCCACGGCCCCGGGGGGCAGGTGGGTGCTGGCGACCGCGCCACACACGGAGGTTGCTGGAGAGGGATGTGGCGCGTCTACTGCCCTGCCCGGGGCCCTGGCGGCTCCGGTGGGCGTGGCGAGGTTGGGGAACAGCGGATCACTTCGCGGTGCTGCCCGGCCACGCGATCACCGGAACCCGGCGGGACGGCGACGGTGTGACGCCCTCGAGACGGAGGAGATTCGAGGGACGGCGCGCGTCCTGCCGGGGGTCGCGGGACGGCCATGGGCCGTCGTCTGCGGGTTTGTCCTGGACCACCTCGATCCATGCGATGAGCCGCTGCGGCGTCTCGGCCTCAAGGAACTCGCCCGAGCCCGCGCCGCGCGGGGGCAGCGCCCACCACCGACGGGTGAACGGGCCGAACCAGATGGTCCAGCCCGGGAAGCGCCGCCCCAGCGCGTCGACCTCTGCGGCATGGTCGTCGGCACTCATAGCGCGCACTCCCTGGCGGACCCCTCGGCCACGGCCCTGACTCAGGGCCCTGACCTTTTAATTCGTCTGAATTAATGGTGTTAGTGAGATTGTGTCGCCGGTCACAGGGCCAGTCAATAGTAGTAGCTATTATTTGCCGGGGGCCGGTGGACGAAAATTGGCGACGGAATCGGGTCGCCCACCGAAAGCAACATACGTCGGACCTGGCGCTTCTCACGGTGGGCCCACCACGGCTCACGGGCCGCAACCCGGCGTTCACCAGGGTGTCACGGTGCACGTCTACCCTGGCTCGCTGCTGATCGTTTGTGACCGAGGACCATCGAGGCGGAGCGGGCGTGCCCCCACGGCTTATCGCGGCCTTTACTGCAATCTGGGCGTTTCGTCCGTATCTTCGCCATGGACCGTTCGCGGTGGCGCTGATCGGAGGCGCGCTCCTGCGCTGGACCGCCGTCCGCGCCTATCCGCAGGGGCTCTGGTTCACCGGCGACTCCTACTTCTACATGGGCTACGCGCTGCGCCCGTCGCCGTCCCGCAGCAAGACGCTCGGCTACTCGTTCATGTTGAACCTCATGGAGCCGCTGCACAGCCTGAAGGCGGTCGTGGTGGTGCAGCACCTCATGGGCCTGGCGGTCGCGGTGATGATCTACGTGCTGCTCGTGCGCGCCCGGCTGCCCGCCTGGGCGGCCGCGATCGTCGCGCTGCCCGTGCTGTACGACGCGTACCAGATCGAGCTCGAACACCTGCTGATGTCCGAGGCGCTGTTCACGTTCCTCATCATGGCGGGCCTGACCCTGCTGCTGTGGCGCCGGCCCGTCTGGTGGACGGCGCTGCCCGCCGGGGTGCTGCTCGGCGGCGCGGTGCTCGTCCGGTCGGCGGGCGCCCCGCTGATCCCGGTGATCCTGCTCGTGCTGCTGCTGCGCGGGCGTCCAGCGAGGCTGCTGCCCCGGCTGCTCCCCCGCGCGCGGCCCGACCTGCCCCCGGTGCTCGCGTTCGGCGCGGCGGCGGCCGTCCCGCTCGTCGCGTACGCGATGTGGTTCCACTCCGAACGCGGCGAGTACGGGCTGACCACGGCCGACGGCCTCTACCTGTGGGGGCGGACGGCGAACTTCGCCGACTGCGCGAAGATGGACCCGCCGCCCGAGGAGCGGGGCCTGTGCCTGGACGCCGCGACCAAGGCGCAGCAGGACCCGCCCGGCCACCTCATCTGGCGCAACGACATCCCGCCGCGTGAGCGGTTCCACAGCGTGACCTCCTCGGAGGCCAACAAGACGCTGCGCGACTTCGCCGTCCGCGCGATCCTCGCCCAGCCCGGCGACTACCTGCACGCGATCGGACGCGGCGTCCAGATGGCGTTCTCGCAGCACCGCGCCCCGCACCCCACCGCCGGCACCGAGCGCCTCTACCACTTCCCCGACCGGCCGCAGCTCTTCCCCGCCGGGAGGAGCATCGGCGGCGGGGGCACGGTCCTGACCGACGCGATGCGCTACGGCGGCACCGACACGCCGAGCCGGGTCGTCCAGCCGCAGGCCGACCGGATGATCGGCTACCAGGAGAAGGTCTTCCTGCCGGGGCCCGCGCTCGGCGCCGTGTTCGCGGCCGGCGCCGTCGGCCTGGCCGCCGCGCGGTGGCGGCGCCGGGAGGTGCTGCTCGCGTGGGGCACGGCCGCGACGCTGCTGCTGTTCCCGATCGCCAGCGCCGACTTCGACTACCGGTACGTGGTGCCGCCGATGCCGTTCGCCTGCCTGGCGGTCGGGCTCGCGCTGTCGGCCCTCCGCGCCCGCAGGCCCGAGCCGGTGCCCGCCGGCGCGGAGCCGGTCGAGTCCGGACCCGGGCCCGGGGACGACGAACCCTCAGAGCCCGAGGGGACGGGCCCCGGCGACGCGGAGCCCGAGCGGGGCGTCAGCCGTTGGTGGGAAAACCGAGGTTCACGCCACCGTGACTCGGGTCGAGCCAGCGCGCCGTGACGGCCTTCGTCCGCGTGTAGAAGTGGACGCCCTCCATGCCGTGCGCGTGGCTGTCGCCGAACAGCGAGTCCTTCCAGCCGCCGAAGGAGTAGTAGGCCATCGGGACCGGGATCGGGACGTTGATCCCGACCATCCCGACCTCCACCTCGTTCTGGAAGCGGCGCGCCGCGCCGCCGTCGTTGGTGAAGATCGCGGTGCCGTTGCCGTAGGGGTTGGCGGAGATGACCTCCATGGCCTCCTCGTAGGAGCCGACCCGCACGACCGACAGGACGGGCCCGAAGATCTCGTCCTTGTAGGCGTCCATGTCGGGGGTCACGTGGTCGAGGACGGACGGCCCGAGCCAGAACCCCTCGCCGCCTCCGCCGCGCACCGGCGTCCCGCGCCCGTCGATCGCCAGCGTCGCGCCCTGGGCGACGCCGCTGTCGAGGTAGGAGGCGACCTTGTCCCGGTGCTGCGCGGTGACCAGCGGGCCCATGTCGGACTCGGGGTCGTCGCCGGGGCCGATGCTCAGCCTCGCGACGCGGTCGCGGACCTTGGCCAGCAGCTCGTCGGCGACGGGCTCGACGGCGACGACCACGGAGATCGCCATGCAGCGCTCCCCCGCCGAGCCGAAGCCCGCCGAGACGGCCGCGTCGGCGGCCAGGTCGAGGTCGGCGTCCGGCAGCACCACCATGTGGTTCTTGGCGCCGCCGAGCGCCTGCACCCGCTTGCCGTTGCCCGCCGCCGTCTCGTAGATGTAGCGGGCGATGGGGGTCGAGCCGACGAAGCTGACGGCCCGCACGTCCGGGTGGTCGAGCAGCCCGTCCACGGCGGTCTTGTCACCGTGCACGACGTTGAACACGCCCTCGGGCAGGCCCGCCTCGGCCCACAGCTCGGCGATCCGCACCGACGCCGACGGGTCCTTCTCCGAGGGCTTCAGCACGAAGGTGTTGCCGCAGGCGATCGCCACGGGGAACATCCACATCGGCACCATGGCCGGGAAGTTGAACGGCGTGATCCCGGCGACGACGCCGAGCGGCTGGAGGATCGAGTAGGCGTCCACCCGCGTGGACACGTTCTCCGAGAAGCCGCCCTTGAGCAGGTGCGGGATGCCGCAGGCGAACTCCACGACCTCCAGGCCGCGCGCGACCTCGCCCGCCGCGTCCGAGACGACCTTGCCGTGCTCGGCGGAGATGAGCCGGGCGATCTCGTCGCGGTGCTCGGTCAGCAGCTCGCGGAAGCGGAACAGCACCCGGGTCCGCTTGGTGAGGGACGCGTCGCGCCAGCCGGGGAACGCCGCCTTGGCCGCCGCGACGGCCGCGTCCACCTCGGAGCCGGACGCGAAGTCGACCGTGCCGGCGACGCGTCCGGTCGCGGGCTCGTAGATGTCGCCCCGGCGCTCGGCCACGCCGTCGAAGGGCTTGCCGCCGATCCAGTGGGTGATGTGCTTGCTGTCGGTCTTGCCTGTCTGGGTCACGATGTTGCGGCCTCGTTCACGGTTTCGAGAGATGCGATCAGAATGCCGAGGCCCTCGGCGGCCTCGTCGTCGGTCAGCGTCAGCGGCGGCGCCATGCGCACCACGTTGCCGTACAGGCCGCCCTTGCCGACCAGCAGGCCGCGCTCGCGGGCGGCCTCCATCAGCGCGGCGGCCAGCGGCGGGCTCGGCTCGCCGGTCGCCGGGTCGGCCAGCTCGACCGCGAACATCAGCCCCTTGCCGCGCACCTGCTTGACCACGGGGAACCGGCCGGCGGCACGCTCCAGCCCGCCGATGATCGTGGCGCCCTGGCGGGCGGCGTTGGCCTGGAGGTCGTGGTCGAGGACGTAGTCGAGGGTGGCGTTCGCGGCGGCCATCGAGACCGGGTTGCCGCCGAAGGTGGACAGGCCCACCGCGTGCAGGGCGTCCATCAGCTCGCCCCGCGCCACGACGCCGCCCACCGCGTACCCGTTGCCGAGGCCCTTGGCGAAGGTCATCATGTCCGGCGTCACGCCGTGGTTGTCGATGCCCCAGAAGCCCTGGCCCGTCCGTCCCCATCCGGTCTGGACCTCGTCGGAGATGAACAGGATGCCGTGCTCGTCCAGCACCCGCTTGTAGGCGGCGAACAGCCCGTCCGGCGCCATCGTGAACCCGCCGACGCCCTGGATCGGCTCGGCGATCAGCGCCGCGACGTCGCCGCCGGTGGCGGTGGCGAGCACGTGCCGCAGGTCCTGGACGCACGCGTCGATGTAGGCCCCGTCGGTCATGCCGGCGAACTGCGGCAGGCTCCGGTCTGCGCCGTGCAGGAAGTGGACGTTCAGCGGCGAGTAGGAGATGTTCGTCCAGGCCCGGTTGCCCGTCACCCCGACCGCGCCGAACGAGCGCCCGTGGTAGCTCTGCCGCATCGCGAGGACCTGGTCGGTGCGCCGCGCGTAGGTCGCCAGCAGCAGCGCCGTCTCGTTCGCCTCGGTCCCGGAGTTGGTGAAGAACACCTTCGCGTCCGGGATGCCCGACAGCCGGGCGATCTTCTCGGCCAGCTCGACCTGCCCGCGCAGCAGGTAGGCGGTCGAGGTGTGCACGACGCCGGTCGCGATCTGCCGCTCCACCGCCTCGCGCACCTCGGGCACGTCGTACCCGATCATGTTGGTGAGGATGCCCGTGAAGAAGTCCAGGTAGCCGCGCCCCTCGGCGTCGGTCACGCGGTTCCCCTTGCCGCCGGCGATCTCGATGGGATCCGCGTAGTTGAGCGCCATCCAGGACGGCATGACCGCCCTGTGGCGCCGGAGCAGATCCGCGTGTCCTGACGTGACGTTTTCCGACATGCACCCCAGTCTGGTCGGCCGGACCCCACCGCGACACCCGCAGAGTGTCAGGACACGGCCCCAAGGTTTGACGTTCTGCCGGAGGCCCCCCACGCGAATCCGCCGGTGAGGGCGGGTTCGGCGGATATCATCGCGGTTGATGCTTCCCACGCTCGACGACGTCCTCCAGCTCGACGCGGTCCGCCGCGGCAAGCCGCGCGTCGTCGCCTGCGCCGACCGGACCGGCAACAAGGTCCGCTGGGTGCACGTCGCCGAGGTCACCGACATCGCGCACCTGCTGCACGGCGGCGAGCTGGTGCTCACCACCGGGATCGCCCTGCCGGACGAGCCGGACCGGCTGCGCGCCTACATCGGCGACCTGTCCGAGGTCGGCGCCAGCGGGCTCATGATCGAGCTGGGCCGCCGCTATGCCAGCGTCCTGCCGCCCGCGCTGGTCGCCGCCGCCGAGGACCACGGCCTCCCGGTGATCGTCCTCGCCCACGAGCCCGCGTTCGTGGACATCACCGAGTCCGTGCACGCCCGCATCCTCCAGGACCAGTTCGCCGAGCTGCGGGCCTCCGAGCAGCTCCACGAGATCTTCACCCAGCTCTCGGTGGAGGGCGCCTCCACCGACGAGGTCGTCCGGCAGGTCGCCGCGCTCGCCGGGCACCCGGTCGTGCTGGAGAACCTGTCCCACCAGGTGCTGGCCGCCGACGCCGACGGCGGTGACCCCTCGGACCTGCTGTCGGCCTGGGAGACGCGGTCGCGCGCGGTCCGCACCGGGCAGCGCACGGGCTTCGACGAGACCTCCGGCTGGCTCGTGACCACGGTCGGCGCCCGCGGCGAGGACTGGGGGCGGCTGATCATCGTGCTCGGCTCCGCGCCGTCCGCCCGCGAGACCGTGCTGGTCGAGCGGGCCGCCACCACCCTCGCCCTCGGCCGCCTGCTGGACCGGCACGCCGAGGGCGTCGAGCGCCAGGCGCACGGGACGATCATCGCCCGGATCCTCGCGCACGCCTACTCCGACCCGCTGGAGGCCGCCGCCCGCGCCCGCGCGCTCGGCGTCCCGCTCGCCGGCCGCCGCCTGCTCGGCGTCGTCCTGCGGCACCGGGGGCCCGGCACGTCCGTCCCGCACGCCGCCGAGCTGGCCCAGCTCGCCGAGGCGGCCGCCGCCGCCTGCAAGGACGCCCGGCTCGCCGCGCTCGTCGGCGTCCTGGACGAGGGCGGCCCGCACGCCCGCGTCGGCGTGCTGGCGTCCCTGCCCGCCCGCGCCGACGTCGAGACCGCCCTCACCGAGGTCGCCACCCGCATCCGCAAGCAGTCCGGCGGCGAGACCGTCATGGCGACGGGCTCGGTCGTCGACTCGATCCGCGACGTCCGCCGCTCCTTCATGGAGGCCGAGCAGGTCGCCGACGTCGCGTCCCGGGGCTCGGGCGGCCGCCTGTTCTACCGACTGCCCGACCTGCGCCTGCGCGGCCTCCTGCACCTGCTGCGCGACGACGCCCGCGTCCAGACCTTCGTCGAACGCGAACTCGGCCCGCTGCTGACCTACGACGCCCAGCGCGGCAGCGACCTCACCCGCATCCTGGAGCTCTACCTCGACTCCGGCCGCAACAAGGCCGTCGCCGCCCAGCTCGCGCATCTGTCCCGCCCGGCCTTCTACGAGCGCCTGCACCGCATCGAACGCGTCCTGGACGCCGACCTGGACGACGTGGAGTCCTGCGTCTCGCTCCACGTGGCCCTGCTGGCGCTCAGCTCCGTCCGCTGGGAGCGCCCCTGAGGCGGGTCCGCGCCACGGGCGGGGCGTGGCGGAGATCGGCCGGATCCGACCCGGCAAAGACACCCCCCAAGGGTTCCGATGGCCCTTACGCTTCGACCATGACGGACGCGGCGCTGCATGTTCACCGGTACGGCGACCCCTCGGGGGCGCCGGTGGTCGCCCTGCACGGGATCACCGGGCACGGGGCGCGGTGGCGGCACACGGCCGAGACCTACCTCGCCGACCGCTTCGTCCTGGCGCCCGACCTGCGCGGGCACGGGCGGTCGCCGCACGAGCCGCCCTGGACGGTGGAGCGGCACGTCGCGGACGTCCTCGCGGTCATGGACGCCGAGGGCGTCGGGCGCGCCGACCTGGTCGGGCACTCCTACGGCGGGATGATCGCCGTGCACCTGGCGCGGACGGCGCCGAGCCGGGTCGGCGGGCTCGTCCTCCTGGACCCGGCGATCGGGCTCGACCCCGCCGCGGCGTGGGAGGAGGCGCGCGCCTACCTGGGCACGCGGTGGTTCGCCGACGCGGCGGAGGCGCGGGAGTCGCTGGCGGCGCGGTGGCCCGAGGCGTCGGAGCGGATGCTCGACGACGAGGTGACCACCCACCTCGAACACGACGAGGACGGGCGGACCCGCTGGCGGTACGAGCCCGCCGCGATCGTGACCGCGCAGTCGGAGATGGCGAGGCCGCACCTGCCGCCGCCCCCGGACATCTCCACACACCTGGTGATCGCGACCGGCGCCGACCTGGTGCGGCCCGAGTTCGTCGTCGACTGCCGCACCGCGCTCGGCCCCCGGCTGACGCTCTCCCAGATCGAGTCGGGCCACATGCTCTACGTCGACGCCCCCCACGAGACGGGCACCCTCCTCGACGGCTGGCTCAGCTGACCGAGCCCCGCCCACGTCCCTTCGGCGCGTGCGGCATCGCTTCGCGACCTGACCGGTGGGGCTCGCCCTCGGCGTCGCCCCGCCGGTCAGATCACGTGATCGCGCGCCGGCTCGCACGGCCCTTCGGCGGCCGTGCACCGGACGGGCCCGTCAGGCGGCGGTGAGGCGGCGCTGGAAGGGGAGGTAGCGGTCGGCGCGGCGGGGACGGGCGCGCAGGCCGGTGGCCTCGACGGCGAGGACGCGGTCGAAGCGGAAGGCGCGGACGCCGCGCCGCATCCGGCACCAGCCGACGAGGTACCAGTGGTCGCGGTGGACCAGGCAGGTCACGGGCTCGACCTCGCGGATCGTGACGTTGGCGCCCGCGTCGCCGTAGCAGAGGCGGACGACGCGGTGCTCGGTGATGGCCGCGGCGACGACGCGCGCGCGGTCGGCGGTGGAGGCGTCGAGGGGCTCGGTGAGAGTGGCCAGGGTGGCGGCGACCACGTCGTCGTGGGCGCCGTCGCCGACGAGGGCGCGCAGGGCGCGGCGCGCGGTGGTGGCCTGGGGGCCGGTGCCCAGGTGCGCGAGGGACAGCGCGAGGGCGGCGATCTCGGCGGTGGACAGCGTGGTCTCGGGGTGCGTCGCAACGTTCGCCATGGTTCGATCATACGTTCGAACACTGACATTTCGCGGGTCCCGGGAGCGTCACATGACACAGTGCGGGAAGCCCGGACGCCCGTCCTTGGGCGCGGCCTTGAGATGGTGACTGCGCATGGGGAAAACTGATCCCCGAGAGTGGCTCCTGCCGGGGGAATCGGGGAAAGGACTTGGGTCGAACGTGGGTCCGCCTTGAATGAGACGACTCCGCCGATGAGCCGGGACGAGGTCGACCGGGCGCTCGAACATCTGCGGGACGAGAAGCAGCGCATCGGGACCGCCCTCCTCGAACTGGAAGGCCATCAGGGCTACCAGTTGCTGGAGGGCGCGGCGGTGGAGGGTGAGACGCGGCGCGTCCAGGCCACCGTGCAGTCCCGCATGTCCGCGATGTGGGCCCTGTTCGACCTGTACACGCGGGCGCTCGGCGCCGCCGAGGAGCTGAGGACGCGGCACTCCCGCCCGGGGCAGGCCGACCTCGCGCGCCTCACCTGGCTGCTCTCGGGCCCCTCGGTGGAGCTGCCGGCGGAGGAGGTCCCGCTGGAGCGGCGGACGCTGCTGTCGGTCCCGACCGGGGAGAGGCTGACGCTGGAGGCGGCCGTCAAGCGCATGACGCCGCTGTACGAGGAGGTCGCGCGGGCCGTCGCGGCGCTCGACACGGTGTGGTCGGCGCTGCTGTCGCGGCTCGCCGAGGTGGAGGCCGAGCGCCGCGCGGCGTTGTCGCTGCGGGACGCGCTCGGCGCGGCCGACCCCGAACTCGACCGGCTGGCCGCCGACCTCGCGGCGGCCGGCGCGACCGTGCGCTCCGACCCGATGGCGATGGCGCGGGACGGGCGCGCCGACACCGCCCGCCTGGACGCCCTGCACGCCGCGCTCGGCGGGGCGCGCCGCAGGCTGGAGGACGCCGAGCGGCTGCGCGCCGGGTTCGACGAGCGGCTGCGCGCCCTCGGCGGCCTCCTGGACGAGGTGCGGGCCGCGGAGGCCGCGGCCGCCGCCCACCGCGACGAGGTCCTCGCCAAGATCGCCTCACCCGTGCTGCCCGACCTGCCCGCGCTGTCGGGCGGGCTGGACCGGCGGCTCGCCGCGCTCGGCCGCGGCGGCGACTGGAGCGGGCTCGCGGCCCGGGTCGCGGACCTGGAGCGGGCGGCGCGCGCCGCGCTGGAGGAGGCGCGGCGGACCGCCGAGGTGATCCGCGGCCTGCTCGACCGGCGCGAGGAGCTGCGCGGACGGCTGGAGGGGTACCGCGTGAAGGCTGCCAGGCTGGGCCTCGCGGAGGACGCGGCGCTCGCGGAGATGTACGAGCACGCCCGGCGGCTGCTGTGGTCGTCGCCCTGTGACCTGCGAAAGGCCACCGTGACCCTGTCCGACTACCAACAGGCCATCACCACACGGACGAAAGGAGCGGAACGATGAGCCAGTGCACCGCGACGCCGGGCTGCGACGGAACCATTGACGGCGGCTTCTGCGTCAAATGCGGCATGTCAGCCGCATCGGCCCCCACCGGCTCGTCCGCGCCGATTGTCTGCTCTGTCCCAGGTTGTGGGGGCACGATCGTCGATGGCTACTGCGAGAGATGCGGCTCTCCACCGGCGGCCGTCCCCGCCGCCAGATCGGCGCCCGCGGCGGCCGCGGCATCGGCTCCGGCATCGGCCGCGGCATCGGCTCCGGCGGCGAGCGCCCCCGCCCCCGCCTCCGCCTCCGCCCCGGCCTCGGACAGGTGCGGCCAGCCCGGCTGCTCCGGGACGATCGTGGACGGCTACTGCGAGTCCTGCGGTTCGCCGCCCTCGCAGACGTCGGGCTCGTCCGGCACGTCGGGCGGCACGTCCAGCGGCTCCTCCGGGTACATGTCGGGCAGCACGTCGACCGGTGGGACGTACCGGACGGGCAGCACCCGCACCGGCTCCTCGCGGTCGTCCAGGGGCCGCGGCAGGCTCGGCGAGGGGCTCGTCGAGGTGCCCCCCGTTCCTTACCGCGACCCGTCCACGGCCGTGATGAGCGACCCGCAGGTCGCCGAGAACAAGCGGTTCTGCAGCAGTTGCGGCGAGCCCGTCGGGCGCAGCCGGGGCGACCGGCCCGGACGCACCGAGGGCTTCTGCGCGAAGTGCCGCGCCGCGTTCTCCTTCCGGCCGAAGCTCTCCCCCGGCGACCTCGTCCACGGCCAGTACGACGTGCTCGGCTGCCTCGCGCACGGC
The DNA here is from genome assembly GCF_018603865.1 of Actinomadura sp. NEAU-AAG7. NCBI lineage: Bacteria > Bacillati > Actinomycetota > Actinomycetes > Streptosporangiales > Thermomonosporaceae > Actinomadura > Actinomadura sp. NEAU-AAG7. The sequence continues at coordinate 170,506 of NZ_JAHFZY010000011.1, read as the reverse complement.
GGCCTCGGCTGGATCTACCTCGCCAAGGACAAGAACGTCAGCGACCGGTGGGTGGTGCTCAAGGGCCTGCTGGACAGCGGCGACGCCGACGCCATCGAGGCCGCGGCGGCCGAGCGCGCCTTCCTCGCCGAGGTCGAGCACCCCAACATCGTCCGGATCTACAACTTCGTCCAGCACGCGGGCGACGGCTACATCGTCATGGAGTACGTCGGCGGGCAGTCGCTCAAGGACATCCTGCTGCACCGGCGCCGCGAGCTGGGCGAGGAGTCCCTGCCGGTCACGCAGGCGATCGCGTACGCGCTGGAGGTGCTGCGCGCCTTCGACTACCTGCACACGCAGGGCCTCGTCTACTGCGACTTCAAGCCCGACAACGTGATCCAGTCCGAGGAGCAGCTCCGGCTGATCGACCTCGGCGGCGTCCGCCGGCTGACCCGGCAGGACGGCGCCATCTACGGGACGATCGGCTACCAGGCCCCCGAGATCGCCGACGAGGGCCCCTCGATCACCTCCGACCTGTACACGGTCGGCCGGGCGCTGGCCGTGCTGAGCTTCCCGTTCAAGGGCTACACCCGCAAGTACGTCGACAGCCTGCCGGCGCGCGGGGAGGTGGAGCTGCTGCGGCGCTATGAGTCCTTCGACCGGTTCCTGCGCCGCGCGACCCACCGGGACCCGGCGGAGCGCTTCCAGGACGCGGGCGAGATGGCCGAGCAGCTCACCGGCGTGCTGCGGGAGATCCTCGCCACCGAGGACGGCGAGCCGCGGCCCGAGCCGTCCGGGCTGTTCGGGCCCGAGCGGTTCGCGGCGGGCGACACCCTCGTCAAGGGCGGACGCGCCGCCCCGGGCGACCCGAGCGAGCCGGACGCCCTCGACGGACCCGAGCCGGCGCTGCCGCCCGTCCCACCGGCGCGGGCCGCCGCCGCGCTGCCGGTACCGCTGGTGGTCAGGGAGGACCCCATGGCCGGGTTCCTGCGCGGGCTGACCGCGCTGGAGCCCGCGCAGCTCGCCGCCGCCGTCGCGGGCGCGCCCCAGCACACGCCCGAGGTGCGGTTCGCGCTCGCCCGCGCCAAGATCGAGATGGGCCTGTTCGACGAGGCCGAGGAGTTCCTGGAGGAGCTCGGGCAGGAGCTGCCCGGCGACTGGCGGATCGAGTGGTACCGGGCCGTCTCCGTGCTCGCGCAGGGCCGGGTCGCCGAGGCCGAGCCGCGCTTCGACCGGCTCTACGGGCTGCTGCCCGGGGAGGCGGCGCCGAAGCTGGCGCTCGCCTACTGCCGCGAGCGCGGCGCGCCCGCCGACGCCGTCCGGCTCTACGAGCTGGTGTGGCGCACCGACCAGAGCTACATCAACGCCGCGTTCGGCCTCGCCCGCGTGCACCTGGCCGCGGGCGACCGCGGCGGCGCGATCGCCGCGCTCGACTCCGTCCCGAAGATCTCCATCCGGTACGTGCCGGCGCAGGTCGCGGCCGTCGCGACCGCCGTGCGCGGCCGGCACGCGGACGAGCTGACGGCGGCGGAGCTGGTCGAGGCGGGCGAGCGGCTCGGCCGGCTCGGCCTGGACGGGGAGCACGGCGACCGGCTCGCCGCCGAGGTGCTGGAGGCCGCGCTCGACTGGCTGGTCGTCGGGCCGGGCCCCGGCGCCGGGGCGCGGGGCGGGGCGCTGCTCGGCGAGCAGCTCGCCGAGGCGCCGCTGCGGTCGCTGCTGGAGAGGACCTACCGGGGGCTGGCACGGCTGACCCGCGACCGCGAGGAGAGCCGCTTGCTGATCGACGCCGCCAACACCGTACGCCCGAGGACGCTGCTGTGACCGATGACCAGGCGAGCACCAAGTCGGCCGAGCTCGCGTGCCCGAGCTGCGGCGAGATCGTGTACGCCGGGGAGAAGTTCTGCGAGGAGTGCGGGCACCGGCTGGACGGCGCCGAGCCGGGCGGTGCTCCCGAACCCCGCCCGGACGGGCTGAGCCCCGCCGCCCGCGCGGGCGCCACGATCAAGCAGAGCTCGGCGTCGCCGCGCGCCCGCCGCGCGCCGGCCGCGGTGCCGTGCGCGCAGTGCGGTGGGACGGCGATCGACGAGGACGGCTACTGCGAGCGGTGCGGGCTCCGCCAGCCCGTCGACCGCGACCATGTCGAGATCGAGATCCCCGCCCGGGACGCGGCGCCGCCCGCGAACGGAACCGCGAACGGGGCCGCGGGCAACGGCGTCGCCGAGGTCCGGCGGCTCGTCGCGGCGGGCGCGAGCGACCGCGGCCTGCGCTACCCCCGCAACGAGGACGCCATCGCCCTGATCGCCCACTCCGCCGGGATCGCGGCCGTGGTGTCGGACGGCGTCGGCTCCTCCCAGCGCCCCGAGGACGCCTCCCGCGCGGCGGCCGACACCGGCGCCGCCGAGTTGGCCGCGCGCCTGGACTCGGGCGAGGACCCCGCCGAGGCCACCCGCGCCGCGGCGCTGAAGGCGGCCGAGGCCGTCGCGGCGTTGGCCGAGTCCCCGTCCGAGGCGCCGTCGTGCACCTACGTGTCGGCGGTGACGCGGGACGGGGCGCTCACGGTCGGCTGGGTCGGCGACAGCCGCGCCTACTGGCTGGCCGCGCAGGAGCCCCCGCCGCCCGGGGGCGACGGCGACGACGGGCCCGACACCGCCGAGTTCGCCCTGGCCGACCTCGACACCGGCGACACCCAGCCCGACGGGGGCGACGCGGTCGAGGTCGTGGACCTCGACGGGTCCCGGCAGCTCACCGACGACGACTCGTGGGCCGCGATCATGGTCGCGCAGGGCGCGCTGACCGAGGCCGAGGCGGAGGCGCACCCGAACGCGCACGTCATCACCGCCTGGCTCGGCGCGGACGCCGAGGAGGTCAGGCCGCACGTGCGGACGTTCCGCCCGTCCGGGCCGGGCACGCTGCTGGTGTGCAGCGACGGCCTGTGGAACTACTTCCCGCAGGCGGCGGACCTCGCGGGGCTGCTGTCGAACACCGGCGAACCCGCCTCCGGCGGCGCCGCCCCCGGTGCCGCCCCCGGTGCCGTCGCCGGCGCCGACCCCGCGCCCTCCGCCGCCGGCGGCCCGGCCGCCGACCCCACCGCCGATCCGCTGCGCGCGGCCCGGACGCTGGTGCGCCGCGCCCTCGACGCGGGGGGCCGCGACAACATCACGGTCGCCGTGATCCCCGTCCTGCCCGCCTTTCCGACACAGAGCACGGAGCAGCGCCGATGAGCCAGCACCCCCAGTTCAGCATCAGGATCGACCAGAACAAGTTCCTGCCCGAGGGCGGCCGCGAGGTGCACGCGATCGTGTCGGTGGAGGCGACCGCCGCCGACGGGGCGGCCGCCGCCGCGCCCACCGCCACCGACGCGTCCGAGGTCATCATCATCGACACCTCGGGGTCGATGTCCTACCCCGACACCAAGCTGCGCGCGGCGATCGCCGCCGCGCAGACCGCGATCGACACGCTGCGCGACGGCGTCCGGTTCGCGGTCGTGTCCGGGTCGAACTCGGCGGCGATGGTGTACCCCCAGCAGCCGGGACTGGTCCCGGCGAGCGAGGAGAGCAGGCGCCTCGCCAAGCACGCGCTGAGCAGGCTGAAGGCGTCGGGCGGTACCGCGATCGGGTCGTGGCTGCGGCTGGCCGACCAGCTGTTCGACGACCGGCAGGGCGCCATCCGGCACGCGATCCTGCTGACCGACGGCAAGAACCAGCACGAGACGGCGGAGGAGCTGGACTCGGTCCTGTTCCGCTGCGCCGGGCGGTTCGTGTGCGACTGCCGCGGCGTCGGCACCGACTGGGAGGTCGCCGAGCTGCGCAAGATCTCCTCGGCGCTGCTGGGCAGCGTGGACATCGTCGCCGACCCCGCCGGGCTGGTCGCCGACTTCGAGGCGATGACGCGGGCGGCGATGGGCAAGTCGGTCGCCGACGTCGTGCTGCGGGTGCAGACCCCGCAGACCGCCAAGCTGCGGTTCGTCAAGCAGGTCATGCCGTCGGTGGAGGACCTGACGGGCCGCCGCGTCGACAACGGCCCGCAGGCGGGCGACTACCCCCTCGGCGCGTGGGGCGCGGAGAGCCGCGACTACCACCTGTGCGTGGAGGTCCCGCCCGGCGACATCGGGCGCGAGCTGCGGGCCGCGTGGGTGAAGCTGGTCGTGCCGGACGCCTCCGGCGGCGAGTCGGCGCCGCTGGCGACCGGCAACGTGCTGGCGCAGTGGACCGACGACGAGGCGCAGTCCACCCGGATCAACGCGCGGGTCGCGCACTACACCGGCCAGGCGGAGCTGGCCGCCGTCATCCAGGAGGGGCTGCAGGCCCGCAAGGACGGCGACCTCGACACCGCCACCGCGCGCCTGGGCCGCGCGGTGGTGCTGGCCGACGAGGCGGGCAACGACGCGATCACCTCGATGCTCCGCAAGGTCGTGGACGTCGTCGACCCCGCCACCGGGACCGTCCGGCTCAAGCGCGACATCGACAAGGCCGACGAGATGGAGCTCGACACCCGCTCGTCCAAGACCGTGCGGACGCGCCACAACGAGGTCCACACGCGGCGGGACGAGACCGTGCACACCCGGCGGGGCGAGGGCTGAGCATGCCGACCTGCCCCAACGGCCACTCCTCGCAGTCGGACGACTACTGCGACCTGTGCGGCGAGCGCATCGGCGCGGCGTCCGGCGCGTCCGCCCCGTCGGTCCCCTCGGGCGGCGGCGGAGGGGTGGGCGTCCCGACGCAGGCGATGCCCACGCCCGGCGGCACCCGGTGCCCCGACTGCGGGACGCCCGCGAGCGACCGGTTCTGCGAGGCGTGCGGCTACGACTTCGCCACGGGCGGCGGCAGGCCGACCCCTCCGCAGCCGGCCCCGGCCCCGGCCCCGAGCTCGTCCCTCTCGCCGCCGCCCGCCCCGGCTCCGGCGCCGGTCCCGGCTCCGGCGCCGGTCCCAAATCCGGCGCCGCCCCCGGCTCCGTCCCCCGCCCCGAACGGCGCGGGGGCGTGGACGGCCGTGGTGATCGCCGACCGCGACTACTACAACGCGGTCATCGCCGAGGAGGGCCCGGACTCGGCGTCCCTCTCCTTCCCGCCCTACGCCCCGGAACGGCGCATCCCGCTCGTCAAGCGGGAGGTCCGCATCGGGCGGCGCAGCTCGTCCCGGCCCGAGCCGCCCGAGATCGACCTGCGCGAGCCCCCGGAGGACCCCGGCGTCTCGCACACCCACGCGGTCCTGCTCGCCAAGCCGGACGGCACCTGGACGCTGGTGGACCCCGGCTCCACCAACCGGACCTGCCTCAACGGGTCCACCACCCCGATCCCGTTCAACGTCGAGGTACCGCTCTCCGAGGGCGACCGCATCCACATCGGCGCCTGGACCACCATCACGCTCACACGAGGCGAGGCGACATGACCGCCGTTCAGCAGACGCCCGCGACGGGGACGGCCGCCACCGCGTCCGGCGCGCCGCCCGCCCGGCGCGGCCCGTCCTCGATCCGGCCGAGGCGCACCCCGCCGCCGGCGCGGAAGGGCCTCGCGCGGACGCTGCCGCGCACGGTCGCGGGACGCGTCAGGACGCTGACGGCGCTCGCCCTCGCGCTGCTGCTCGGGCTGCTCGGCGCGGCGTGGTGGGCGGTCGCGAGCGCCCGCGAGGGCGTCCAGGTGATCGGGTACGACGCGGGCCCGCAGGTCGTCGCGACCGGCGACCTGTACTTCCAGCTCACCGAGATGGACGCGCAGCTCGCCGACGCGCTGCTCATCGGCGGCGCCCCCGGCGGCGGCCGTGACCGGGCCCTCGCCGCCTACGACCGGAGCCGCGCGAAGGCCGGCGAGGCGCTGCTCCAGGCCGCCAAGCTCGCCGACGAGTACACCGAGGACACCACCGCCCGCGAGCTGGTGTTCGCGCTCGGCCGGTACGAGCGGCTCGCCACCCAGGCCCTCGACCTCGACCGGCGGGCCGGGCACACCTCCGGGGCGCCGCCGCAGAACGTCGTGCTGCAGTACCGCGCCGCGACCGACCTGATGAAGCTGGACCTGCTGCCCAAGGCCTACAACCTGACGCTCGACAACGGCACCCTCGTCCGGCACACCTACGAGGACCGGCGGTCCGACGTGCTGGACGGGCGCACGCTGATCCTCGTCACGGGCGTGGCGCTCCTGGTCGTGCTGGTCGGTCTCCAGGTGTACATGGCGGCCCGGTTCCGGCGGACGCTGAACCCGGCGCTGGCCCTCGCCACGCTCCTCACGCTCGTCCTGACCGGGGTGAGCGCGGTGATGCTGTCCGGGCAGGCGAACCATCTGCGCGACGCCAAGGACGACGGTTTCGACTCGATCCTGGCGCTGTCGCGCGCCCGCGCCATCAGCAACAGCGCGAACGCCGACGAGACGCGGTACCTCATCGACCCCGGCCGGGCGGACTCCTACGAGCAGGTGTTCCTGAGCAAGTCCCAGACCGTCCTGTACCTGAAGGCCGGGAACCTGAACGAGTACAACCAGGCGGTACAGAAGGGGCTGGACTTCGAGCGGGGGCGGGTGCCGTTCCTCGGGTTCTTCGGCACCGAGGCGTCGCGCTCGACCGACGGCAGGCAGCGCGGCGCGCTCGTCAAGGTGCTGGAGGAGTACCGGCGGTTCCAGGCGAACGACCGCCGGATGCGGGACCTCGTGAACGGCGGGCAGCGCGCCCAGGCGGTCGCGGCGCACGACGCCGCCGCGGGCGACTACGTCCGCTACGACAAGTCCCTCCAGTCGCTGATCGAGGCGCACCAGGCCGCGTTCCGCGCCGCGGTCGCGGACGGCGAGGGAGGCACGGAGGGCTGGTACGGCGTCCTGCCGGTGGCCGGCGTGATCATCATCGCGCTCACGCTGATCGGTGTGCGCCCCCGGCTGGCGGAGTACCGATGGTCTAGGTGAGGGGGCGTCATGGGCGCAGCACGGTCGGCACGGTCGAGGGCGGCACGGTCGGGATCGGCACGGTCGGGATCGGCACGGTCGGTACGGCGGCGGGGCGCGCCGCCGCGCGCCGGCGCGGGGGCGGTGCTCGCGGCCGGGGCGCTCCTCGCGGCCGGCGCCTGCGGGGTCGCCGACGCGGGCGAGAGCTCCGTCGCGAGGAAGGACAGCCTCGTCGTCGGGGTCAACTCCGACCAGCCCGGCGTCGGCCAGCGCGTCGGAGACGGCCACCAGGGCTTCGACATCGACGTCGCGAAGGAGGTCGCCCGCCGCCTCGGTGTGCCCCCGGAGAACCTCACCTTCAAGCAGGTCGGCTACGCGACCCGCGACTCGATGCTGCGGTCGGGCAAGGTCGACCTCGTCGTGGCGAGCTACTCCATCACGCCCGAGCGCAAGACACGGGTGACGTTCGCGGGCCCGTACTACGTCGCGCACCAGGACATCCTCGTCCCCGCGTCGGACACCTCCGTCAAGGACGTGCACGACCTCAAGGGCAAGCGCCTGTGCAAGGTCCCGGGGTCGGTCTCGTTCCCGCGCGTGCACGACGAGAAGGGCGTCGCCGCGCTGCCGGTCGAGGCCGGCGGCTACGCGGCCTGCGTGGCCGAGATGTCGGCCGGACGGATGGACGCGGTGTCCACCGACGACCTGATCCTCGCGGGCCTCGCGGCGCAGGCGGCGAAGGACGGGCGGGGCCGCCCGCCGCGGTTCGTGAACGCACCGTTCTCGGACGAGCCGTACGGCATCGGCATCCGCAAGGGCGACCTCGACGGCTGCGAGGCCGTCAACAAGGCGATCACCGAGATGTACCAGGGCCCCACGATGCGCGACCTGCTGGCGAAGTGGTTCGGCGACACCAGCCTCAAGGTGACCACGACCGTCCCGCAGTTCGAGGGCTGTGACTGACCGCGACCGCGCAGGACGGGGGCGTGACGTCGGGGCCGTCCACGGGGGCTCGGGGCGCGGTTGAGACCGGATGGCCACTGAGATCAGTCGGTTACGTAAGTTCCGGTCGTCGCACGTGATCGTAAGTTATGGTCGCGAACAAAACCCGAACCGGTGGAATACGGCCGCCTGAGGAGTGCCATGACGACGGTCATCCTGGTGGTGATGTGCGTCGTGGTGGGGGCGCTGGAGCTCTACGCCGGAAAGCAGAGCAAGGACCAGGCGAACGCGTTCACGCGCCGGATCGAGGAGCTGAACCAGCAGGTCACCAAGCAGAACAACGTGCTGGTGACGGTCGGCGAGCAGCTCACGGCCGAGCTGGCGCGGGTGAAGCAGGACGTGCTGCCCGCGCTCGACGACCGGCTCCGGCACAGCAGCGGGCAGGTCGACGAGCTGGCCGCGCGCGTCCACGAGGCCGACGACCACCTGCGCACGCAGGGCGCGCGGCTCCAGGAGCTCGAACAGCAGCGGGTCACGCTCGCCGCGCTGCGCCGGAAGCTGACCGAGGTCGAGGCGACGGTGCGGGCGGTGACCGGCGCGGGCGCCGCCGCCGTCGAGGGCAGGGTCGACGCCGCGCTGGACCGGCTGGCCGAGCTGGAGCGCGGCGGCGCGGAGATCCTGGTGCTCCAGCGCACGCTCACACGGACGCTGGAGACCGTCGAGGACGTCGTCGCCGAGCTGCTCCGCTTCACCGAGGGCAGGCTGGACGACACCGTCGCCGCCGCGCTGACCGGCCGCCCCCAGCCGCCCGCGGGGGCGCTCAGCGGCTCCCCCGCCGCCGACGCCGGCGTCACCGCCACAGGACGGCTGTGGACGCGCGACGAGCAGCTCCAGGACATCCTCACCGACCTGTACGAGCGGTGCGTCCACGCGAACCGGCTCGACGTCCGGTTCCGCACGGCCGAGGGCGGCGAGGGGCCCGCGACGGGGTCCTCCGCGCGGCACCGCTACTTCCTCGGCGGGCAGGATGCCGAGGACCTCGCCGGGGCGTTCAGCGCCCTGCTCATCTCGACCGGCGCCGACCTGCCCCGCAACGGCCCGGCGTCCGGTGACGGGCGGCGCGGCCTCGCCCGCGTCGAGCCCGGCCTGCCCTCCGGTGTCGCGCCGAGCCGCCCGCCCGAGGACGAGGCGGCGCTCAAGGCGCTGCTGCGCGCGCTGTTCGAGAGCGCCGGGGCGGTGGCGCAGATCGGCCCGCTGATGGCCGTCCGGACCCGGGACGAGCTGCTGTGCGCGGTGCTGACCGCGCCGCAGTCGCTGGAGCTGGAGAGCGACGAGGTCTTCTGGGACCCGGCCGCCGCGACCGTCCGGCTGCGGCGCCTGCCGTCCCACCAGCTCTGGGACCTCACCGCATGGGCCGCGACGTCCTAGGGGGCCGCGAGGACGGTCCCGTAGGCGCGGACGGTGCGCTCCGCCGGATCCCCCAGGCGCACGTACACCGGGCACCGGGCGGCGCGCGTCGTCGGTTCCACCTCGGCGCACAGCCCGACACCGGCCGCGCGGTCGAGGAAGACGACGTTCTCCACCGCGCGGGCGCCGCGCACCGCATACGGCACCGAGTCGGCGTCGCCGGCGTCGAGGAGCTCCTCGAAGGTCAGCCTGCGCGCGAACCGCACCAGCGCCGCCGCGTCCACGACCCGGGTGCCGATCGCCGCGCTCGGACCGGCGACGACCAGTCCGAAGCTCGGGCTCTCGCGGCCGCGCACGTAGATCTCGCGGTCGGGCTCCAGGCCCCGCCGCCGCTCGGGCAGGTGCAGGCCGAACCCGGCCTCGCCGTCCAGGAAAGCGGGAGGCCCGACCCACACGGGAGCGGCCCGCCGCCCGCCGGGCGCCGCCTGCCGCACCACCTGGTGGGCGCCCGCCGGCGCCTCCCAGCCCGGCAGGTACACGCCGAGCCCGCGCAGCAGCAGCCGCCAGATCGGCCGTCCGGTCACGCCGGGCGCGAACGCGCCCCGCGCACCTCCGGCGTCCCGCGCCGACTCACCCGGCCCGTCCATCGGCCGGTCGCCCGGCCCGCCCACCGGCTCCCGCACCCCGTCCATGCCCATCATCATCAGCCGACGATCCGGCGCGCACAAGGCCGGACCGCCGGGCCTCCTCGCCGGGCCCGCGGGCGCCCCGCGGCCTTACCGCGCGGCCTCTGCACCGGCGCCGCCCGTTCGGCTACGGTTGGACCCACCAGACCATGACGAGGACGCCACCGTGAATCTGCAGGACATGATGGTGCGCCGCGACAACTCCTCGCGGACGGTCGACAAGTATCTGATGGCCTACGAGGGCCGTGTCATCGCCGTGCGGCGCCACCCCGCCGTGCTGCTGTTCCCCGTGGCGCTGGTGGTCGGCGGGCTCATCGCGTGCGGCGCCGCCTACGCGGTCTCGGGCGTCCTGTGGCTCTGGTTCCTGTGGCTGATCGCGATCGGCTACCTGGTCTGGAAGCTCATCGCCTGGTCGGTGGAGTTCTTCCTGGTCACCGAGCACCGCGTGATGCTGGTCAGCGGCATCCTCAACCGCAACGTCGCGATGATGCCGCTGGCGAAGGTCACCGACATCGCGCTGGAGCGCTCCGTCGCCGGGCGGATGCTCGGGTACGGCGAGTTCGTGATGGAGTCGGCGGGCCAGAAGCAGGCGCTGCGCAACGTGGGTTTCATGCCGTATCCGGAGCAGCTCTACCTGGAGGTGTCGTCGGTCATCTTCGGCACGATCGACGAGTCCCCCGACTGACGCGCCGCCCGGCTGACACGCGGCACGGCCCCGACCCACGGATGGAGCGCGAGACCATGGCCTTCTCCCCCGCGCCGCTCGACGCGATGCGCGACGCCATGGCCGGGCACATCGAGCGGGGCGCGCTGCCGGGTCTGGTCACGGTCGTGTCCCGGCGCGGCGAGACCCGTGTCGAGGCGCTCGGGGCCGCGTCGGTCGGCGGCCCCCCGATGAGCCGCGGCACCCTCTTCCGGATCACCTCGATGACCAAGCCGATCGCTGCGGCGGCGGCGCTGACGCTCGTCGAGGAGGGCGTGCTGCGCCTGGACGACCCGGTGGACGCCCTCCTGCCCGAGCTCGCGGGACGCCGCGTCCTGCGCGCCCCGGAGGGGCCGCTGGAGGACACCGTGCCCGCCGCCCGTCCCATCACCCTGCGGGACCTGCTCACCTTCCGCTGCGGCCTCGGCATCGCGCTGGACGGCTCCCTCTTCGGGACGCCGTTCGACGACGCCGTCCGCGAGCTGGGCCTCATGGGGTTCGGCCCGCCGCGTCCGGACGCGCCCCACACCGCCGACGAGTGGCTCGGGCTCGTCGGGACGCTGCCGCTCCAGTGCCAGCCCGGTGAGCGGTGGCTCTACAACACCGGGTACGTCATCCTCGGCATCCTCATCGAGCGCGCCTCGGGGCGTCCGCTGGAGGCGTTCCTGCGCGAGCGCCTGTTCGAGCCGCTCGGCATGCGCGACACCGGGTTCCACGTCCCCGCCGCCGACCGGGGGCGCCTCGCCGACTCCTACTCGCCGGACGACGCCGACGGCCGGCTCACCGTGTACGACGGCGCCGACGGCCGCTGGAGCCGTCCGCCCGCGTTCCCCGACGCCGGGGCCGGGCTGGTGTCGAGCGCGGACGACTACCTCGCGTTCGCCCGGATGCTGGCCGACGGCGGCGCGCACGGCGGCGCGCACGGGGGCGCGCACGGGGGCGCGCACGGCGGGGAGCGGCTGCTGTCGCGGCGGACGGTCGAGCTGATGACCACCGACCAGCTCGCCCCCGGGCAGCACGCGGACGCGCTCGGCGAGGCGCGCGGCTGGGGGTTCGGCGTGTCGGTCGTGCTGCGCCGCGACGAGCCGTACGCGACGCCCGGACGGTACGGCTGGAACGGCGGGTTCGGGACGTCCTGGGCGAACGACCCCGCCGAGGACCTGACCGCGATCCTGCTGACGCAGCGTCCGATGCCGCCGGGCGCCTCTCCCGTCCGCGACGACTTCTGGACGTCGGTCTACCGGTCCCTCGCCTGAGGCCCCGCCGCGGCGGCGGTCCGCCGCGCCACGACCGCGGCGATCAGCGCGCCGGACGCGAAGATGAGCGTGCCCATCACGTTGACCTGCGGCGGCGTCCCGGTCCGCGTCGAGCCGTAGATCCACAGCGGGAACGTGACCGTGGCCCCGCCGGTGAAGCCGGTGATCACGAAGTCGTCGACCGACAGCGTGAACGCCAGCAGCGCGCCCGCGACCACCCCCGGCCTGATCATCGGGAGCGTGACGAGCCGGAACCGCGTCCACGGCCCGGCGCCCAGGTCCCGCGCGGCCTCCTCGACCGCCGGGTCGAGGCGCGCGACGCGGGCGCGGACGGTCACCGCCACGAACGCGATCGAGAACATCACGTGCGCGGCGAGCACCGTCGGGTAGCCGCGCGGCACGCCGAACGTGACGAACATGGACAGCAGCGACGCGCCCATCACGATCTCCGGGCACGAGATCGCCATCAGCAGCACCAGGTTCGCCGCGCCGCCGCCGCGGAACCGGTGGCGGCCGAGCGCGATGCCCGCGAGCGTCCCGATGACCGTGCTGACCAGCGTGCTGAGCAGCGCGATCGTCAGCGAGTTCAGCACGGCCGTGGTGAGGTCGCCCTTGTCGAGCAGGTGCGCGTACCACCTGAGCGTGAAGCCCTCCCAGCGGAAGTTCTGCTTGCCGTGGGCGTCGTTGAACCCGAACGCGACCATGACCGCGACGGGCAGGAGCAGCCAGGCGATCAGCAGCAGCGTGTAGACGCGCAGGCCGGAGACGGCCTCGCGGGGGCGGGGCGTCATCGTCCGGCCGCCACGTCCAGCACGCTCCGGGCCCCCCGGGCGCCGAGGGCGCGGGCGTAGGCGAAGACGCCGAGCAGCAGCACCGCCATCAGCGCGAACGACAGCGCGGACGCGACCGGGTAGGCGCCGTTGTCGAAGTACTCCGCCTGGATCACATTGCCGACCATGGTGTCGCGGGGACCGCCGAGCACCTCGGCGTTGACGTAGTCCGCCGACGCGGGCGCGAACGTCATGATCACCCCGGCGAGGACGCCCGGGAGCGACAGCGGCAGGACCACTCGCGCGAACGCCTGCGCCCGGCTCGCGTACAGGTCGTGGGCGGCCTCCACGAGGCGGGGGTCGATCCGCTCCAGGGCGACGTAGATGGGCAGCACCATGAACGGGAGGAAGTTGTAGGTCAGCCCCGACACGACGGCGAAGCCTGTATCCAGAACGTGGAAATCCTGCGGGAGGATGCCGTGGTCGCGCAGGGGCCCGAGCAGCGGGCCGTTGTCGGTGAGGACGAGCTTCCACGAGACCGTCCGGAGCACATACGAGACGAAGTACGGCAGCAGAAGGAGGAACAGGTACGTCGACTTGTGGCGACCGGCGCGGAACGCGATCCAGTAGGCGGCCGGATAGGACAGCGCCGCGCACGCCGCCGTCGCCAGCAGGCCGTACCAGAGCGACCGCAGGAAGGCGTCCCTGTAGGTGTCCAGCGCGTAGGTGTAGTTCTGCCAGTGGAACGTCTGCCGGAACCCGTCCACGAGGTTGCCGGTCTGCAACGACAGCGACACCATCAGCGCCATCGGGACGACGAAGAACGCCGCCAGCCACAGGCCGCCCGGCAGGATCATCAGGTAGGGCGTGAACCGCCCACGCGCACGCCTCACGAGCCCTTGGCGATGGGCTCGAAGATCCGCTGGTACCGCGTCTCCTCCGCCTGCGTGAGCCGCCGGTAGCGCCGCAACCGCGCGAGGTCGGCCTGGGACGGGAACACCAGCGGGCTCGTGCTCAGCCTGGTCAGCTCCCTCCTCTCGGCGCCGGTCGCCTTCGCCGCGTCCGCCGCGACGATCTCCCGCACCGCCGGGACGGGCGTGATGTAGTTGACGAACTCGGTCAGCGGCGCGTTGTTCGCCGGGACGTACAGCCAGTCGATGAGCGTGAGCGCGTCGACCGGGTTCTCGGCGGTCCTCGGGATGCACAGGTTGTCGGTCCAGAGGGTGCCGCCCTCCTCCGGCACGACGAATTTCACGTCGGGGCTGGTGAGGCTGTACACGTCCCCGGACCACGCCATCGTCAGCCACACGTCGCCCTTGCTGACCGCGTCGACGTAGTCCTGCGTGTAGTACTTGCGGACGATCCCCCTGTCCCGCTGCTCGCGCAGCCTCGCGGCGGCGCGCTCCCAGTCGGCGGGGGTCGAGCGCTCCGGATCGACGCCGAGCAGGAACATCCCGAAACTGCCGAGTTCCTGCGAGTCGCCCAGCATGCCGACCCTGCCCTTGTACTTCGGGTCGAAGAGCTGGGCGATGCTGGTGATCTCGTCCTTGACGTACCGGGTGTTGTAGGCGATGCCGGTGATGCCCGACTGGTAGGGCACCGTGAACGCGTTGCCCGGATCGTAGGACGGGTTCCGGTAGGTCGGCCCCGCGTTCGCCGCGAAGTTCCGCAGGCGGGACCGATCCAACGGCGCCAGATAGCCGAGCTGGCGGCACTTCTCCAGCTGGATCCCGTTCGTCATGACCATCAGGTCGAACCCGATCGACTGCCCGGCGGCCAGCGGCGCCTGGATCTTGCCGAACCACGGGCCGGTCTCCTGGATGACCTCCCGGTAGGTCACGCCGATCCCGGTGGCCTTCTCGAACGCCTTGATCGTCTCGTGGTCGTCCTGCATGTAGCCCGGCCAGTTCGCCCAGCGCAGCCTGCCGTTGCCGGACCTGCCCGACCAGTACTCCTGGACGTCGCTCCGCCCGACCGCCGCCTTGCCGCCCTGCCCGTCCACGCCGCAGCCCGCCAGGACGAGCCCGGTCCCCATCAGCTGGAGCGCCCGGCGCCGCGAGACCCCCACGCGCGCCGGCGGGGCCGCCGCGCGCGGACGCGTGAGCCCGCGGACGAGCTCGGGACGGATGTCGCTCACCGGGGTTCTCCTAGGGCGTACGAGTGGCGGGGGTCCCACGACAGCCAGACGACGTCCCCGCGGGCGGCGACGTCCTCCCCGGACGTGACGTTCTGCGAGAACACGACGACGTCCTCCCCGGCGGCCGTGGCGACGGTGTAGTTGGTGGAGGTCCCGAGATAGACGACCTCGGTCACGGTGCCGCGGATCCGGCACAGGCCGTCCGCCGGCCGGTCCCGTCCGATGCCGATCTTCTCCGGCCTGACGGTCAGCTCCAGCTTCCCGCCCTCGGCCGCGCCCCCGACCGGCACCTCGATCCGGCCGTCCGGCCCGTAGGAGATCACCGCCGCCCCGGGCCCCGCCTCGGCGATCTCGCCGCCCAGCAGGTTGGAGGTCCCGATGAACCCCGCGACGAACCGGGTCGCCGGACGCTCGTAGACCTCCCTCGGCGTCCCGAGCTGCTCGACGCGCCCCTCGTCCATGACGGCGACGCGGTCCGACATGGAGAGGGCCTCGCCCTGGTCGTGCGTCACGTAGACGAACGTGATGCCGACCTCCCGCTGGATGCGCTTCAGCTCCACCTGCATGGCCTGGCGCAGCTTCAGGTCGAGAGCGGCCAGCGGCTCGTCCAGCAGCAGGGCGCGCGGGCGGTTGACCAGCGCCCGCGCCAGCGCGACCCGCTGCTGCTGCCCGCCGGACAGCTCCGCCGGGCGGCGGCGCTCCCGTCCGGCGAGATCGACGAGATCCAACATCCCGCCCACCCGCGCCTTGACCTCCCCCTTGGGGACGCCACGGCGCCGCAGGCCGAACGCCACGTTGTCGAAGACGTTCATATGCGGGAACAGCGCATACGACTGGAACACCGTGTTGACGTCGCGTCTGCTGGCCGGGACCCCGGTGACGCTGGCTCCGTCCAGATAGACCTCGCCCGCGGTGGGCTCCTCGAACCCCCCGGCCAACCGCAACGTCGTGGTCTTGCCGCAACCGGAAGGGCCCAGCAGCGAGAAGAACTCCCCGCGCGCTATCTCCAGATCGAGACCACGAACCGCGGCGACCGTCTCGCCGCGGGCGTGGTAGGTCTTCTCGACCCCGGCGAACTCGATGGCGGGACCCGCGCCGTCCGCCGGGGCGCCGGGAGGGGTCGAGGTCATGGGGCGTTCCTTCGCGCGGACGGGCGGACGGTCAGCCGCCGATGTAGTGCATGACGTGCTTGACGCGCGTGTAGTCCTCGATCCCGTACATCGACAGGTCCTTGCCGTAACCGGAGTGCTTGAAGCCGCCGTGCGGCATCTCCGACACGAGCGGGATATGGGTGTTGACCCACACCGCGCCGAAGTCGAGCGCCCTGGTCATGCGCATGGCCCGCCCGTGGTCACGCGTCCACACGCTGGCGGCCAGACCGTACCGCACGCCGTTCGCCCACTCGACGGCCTGCCCCTCGTCAGCGAACCGCTGGACGGTGATGACGGGGCCGAACACCTCCTCCTGCACCAGCTCGTCGTCCTGCCGGAGCCCGCCGACCACGGTCGGCGCGAAGAAGTACCCGCGGTCCCCGATCCGCTCGCCCCCCGTCAGGACCTCCGCGTGACCGGGCGCCCGGTCCAGGAACCCCTGGACGCGCTCCAACTGCCCCGCGCTGTTCACGGGGCCGTAGTAGGCGCCGGTGTCGCTCGGCGGCCCCACCGCCGTCCCCTTGGCGGCCTCGGTGAGCGCCTCGGCGAAGGCGTCGTGGACCCCGTCCGCGACGAGCACGCGCGTGGCCGCCGTGCAGTCCTGCCCCGCGTTGAAGTACCCGGCCTCGGCGATGCCCGCCGCCGCGGCCTCCACGTCCGCGTCGTCGAAGACCACGACCGGCGCCTTGCCGCCGAGCTCCAGGTGCACCCGCTTGAGGTCCTTCGCCGCCGCCGCCGCGACCTCCATCCCCGCGCGCACGCTGCCGGTGATCGACACCATCTGCGGCGTCGGGTGGTCGACGAGCGCGCGCCCGGTGTCCCGGTCGCCGCACAGCACGTTGAACACCCCTGGCGGCAGGAACTCCGCCGCGATCTCGGCCAGCAGCAGCGTGCTGACCGGCGTGGTCTCCGACGGCTTCAGCACGACCGTGTTCCCCGACGCCAGCGCCGGGCCGATCTTCCAGGCGGCCATCATCATGGGGTAGTTCCAGGGCGTCACCTGCGCGCACACCCCGATCGGCTCCCGCCTGATCGTGGAGGTGTGGTCGGCCATGTACTCGGCGCTCGCCCGCCCCTCCAGCACGCGGGACGCGCCCGCGAAGAACCGGAGGTTGTCCACCATCGGCGGCACCTCCTCGTCCCTGGTCAGCTGCAAGGGCTTGCCGGTGTCACGGCTCTCCGCCCTGACGAGGTCCTCGGCCCGCGCCTCGACCGCGTCCGCGAACCGCAGCATCGCGAGGCTCCGCTCCCCCGGCGTCGCGTCCCGCCACGCGGGGAACGCCCCCTCGGCGGCCCGGAACGCGGCGTCGACGTCCGCGGCGCCCGACAGCGGCGCCCGCGCGTACGGCTCGCCCGTGCTCGGATCGACGACCTCCAGGGTCCGCCCGTCCTTCGCGTCCACGTACTCGCCGCCGATAAAGTTGCGCAGCCGGTCGCCGCTCATCCAATCCCTCCCGGGGACCCTCGTCTGATGCGTTCTTGTCGGCCCGACCCTTACAGAGGATCCCGCCCAATTCAAGTGATCCGCTCGTCACGATCCAATTCGGCGACTGATTCCCTTGAAACAAATACCGCGCAGCCCCGACTCCGCAAATAGGAGATCACGATGACGGCCCAGCCGCCCGCCCGCCAAGGCACCCCCGCCGTCGCGCTCGACGCCACCGCCAAGCACATCATCGAGCAGCTCCAGCAGGACGGGCGGCGCTCCTACGCGGCCATCGGCAAGGCGGTCGGGCTCTCCGAGGCGGCCGTCCGCCAGCGCGTCCAGAAGCTCCTGGACGCGGGCGTCATGCAGATCGTCGGCGTCACCGACCCCCTCATGCTCGGCTTCTCCCGCCGCCTCATGGTCGGCGTCCGCTGCGAGGGCGACCTGGAGTGGATCGCCGACGAGCTCGCCTCCGCCGAGGAGATCGACCACGTCGTCATCACCGCCGGGTCCCTCGACATCCTCGTCGAACTCGTCTGCGAGGACGACGACCGCGTCCTGGAGCTCCTCGGCCGCATCCGCGCCGTCCCCGGCGTCGTGTCGACCGAGAGTTTCGTCTATCTCCGACTCCGCAAACAGTCCTACTCCTGGGGGACCCGCTGAGCCCCGGCTTCGCCCCGATAATCGTCCTTACAGAGGATGTCGCGGCCGCTCCTCCCGGCGTACTTTGAGATGCCGCACGGAAGGAGACCGGCCATGTCTGAGTCGGTTCGCCAGGACCTTCCCGCCATCGATCACATCGGTTTCCAGACGTCCGCGGAACAGACTCTCGTCATCCGCAAGGCGGCCGAACTGATCGGCTGGACGGTCCCCGAGTACGTGTTGTCCGCGGCACTGGACCGCGCGGAACGCGACCTCTACGAACACGCAGCAGCCCTAGCGGGCACCACACCACCCCCACCCGATCCCGGAACAGCAGAACCCTACGTGGCCGTCGTCGTGGCCCTGGGCTGACCCCACCGGCAAGGCCCGCCCCCAACCGGGCCTTGCCACCCACCCCCACACTCACACGAGCACGCCCTCCATAGCCCACCGATTCAAGGGGCTCCCCCCAAAGCCCCGCCATTCCCCACCGGCCACCAAGCCCTGCCGCGCCCACCAAACCCCGCCACCACCCTCATTCAGCCTCCCTCCACAAACCGCACCCCAACTCCGCCCGTACCTCAACGACGCCGCCATCCACCAAAGCCACACGGCGGCGCCAAAAAGTAACCGCACCCACACCCCCTCGCGCCGCAGCAGCCACCAACCCACACCACACCCGGGGCCCACGCACAGAGCCGGCACAGGGCCACATCCACCCACGCCAGAAATGTCACCTCTCAAGGGCGTGCAGGCCACTCGCCACCCGGCTGGCCCGCTCGCTCTCACAGGCGCCCTCTCCCCGGGCATGACCGCGGCTCAAAGACTCGCTGCGAGGCGGGCCGCGTAGTCGGCGGCTTCGGCGTCCGACTCGTACTTCTGGCGCGGCCAGAAGAATCCGCGCAAGCCGTCCTTCTTGTTCCGTGGGACCACGTGGACGTGCAGGTGAGGGACGCTCTGGCTGATGCGGTTGTTCATGGCCACGAACGAACCCGCCGCGTCGAGCACCGACTCCATCGCCCCCGCCAGCCGCTGCGCGTGCCCGAAGAACTCCCCGAGGAACTCGGGCGGCAGGTCCCCCAAGGTCTCGTAATGCGTCCGTGGGACCAGCAGCGTGTGCCCCTTGAACAACGGCCGCGTATCGAGGAACGCCATCGCATCCGGGACGTCCAGCACGACATGCGCCGGCCGCTCCCCCTTCACGATCTCGCAGAAGAGGCACCCCTCACTCGCCACCGGCACGACCTCCGATCACCACAGCCCCTCAACCAGCGACCCAAGAAAATCACATCCCGACAGGGTCCACACACCGCCTCAACCGCAGCGTCCGCAGACAGAACTCCGCCCGCGCAGGGCCGCGCCGCCGCCGGTCCGGGGCTAACGCCGCGCTTACGGGCGGGTCACTACGGTCCGTGGACTATGCGGCTAGAGAGCGTCGCCTTTCGCTACCACCGTAGGGGCCCTTGGGTACTCAAGGACGTCACCCTCACGCTCCCCGCGGGCACTGTCACCGAGGTGACCGGACGCAACGGAGCGGGAAAGTCCACGCTGCTCCGACTGATCGCCGGGCTGCGCCGCCCCCACAAGGGGGCCGTTCACGATCGGCCGACCCGTGTGGGTTACGCACCAGAACGCTTCCCGGTGGACCAACCGTTCGAGGTTCGCTCCTACCTGAATCACATGTCAGCCCTGCGTGGAGTTCCTCCCTCCTCCGTGAGCGCGTGGACGGAACGGCTCGGCTTGGAACACCTGCTCAACGTGCGCCTGCCGGAGCTGTCCAAGGGCAGCGCACAGAAGGTCGGCCTGGTCCAGGCGCTCATGGACGATCCCGGTCTCCTGATCCTGGACGAGCCCTTCGCCGGCCTCGACGCCGCCACCCGCGACTCACTCCCGTCCCTGATCGCCGAACTGGCCGCCGGAGGCACCACCGTGGTGGTCAGCGATCACCAGCGGACCATCGAGAAGCTCCCCGAGCTAGGCCGCATACGCGTGGCCAACGCCGAGGTGGTTCACCGCCCTTCGGCTCCCCCAACGTCCACCCCACCCCTCCTGACCCACAACTCGACCGCCAAAGAGAAACTCCCCTCCCCCGCCACAACCACGACCGCCGCCACATCCACACAAGGCACCGCCCCCACACAAGGCACCGCGCCCACGCAAAGCACCGCCCCCACGCAAAGCACCGCCACCACGCAAAGCACCGCGCCCACGCAAAGCACCCCATCCACACAAGGCACCGCGCCCGCGCAAAGCACCGCGCCCACGCAAAGCACCCCATCCACACAAGGCACCGCGCCCGCGCAAAGCACCGCCTCCGCGCAAAGCACCGCGCCCACGCAAGGCACCGCCATAGCGAGCCCCACCGGCCCCGATAAGGCCACACCCACCCCAGACTCAGAACCCAGCCACGCCACCAACCCCCTCAGGTCCACCGAGCCCCTCCCCAACTCCGCCGAACCCGCCAGCGCGGCTAACCCCGCCGACGCCGCCGAACCCGTCAGCGCGGCTGAGCCCGTATTTCAGGCCAGCGCCATGCCGCGCTCGCCAGAGCCCACCCCCGCGGTCGGACCCCCGCACCAAGCCGAACCCACGACGGCGACGAAAGCCTCCGAGCACCCCGAGCATTCCGGGCGCACAGCGCCGGCAGAGGGCACCGAACTCCAGGAGCACATACGGGCCGCTGAGGGCGCGCGGGCGTTAGACGATGGGGGCAGCGGCGGTCCGCACGGGCGTGAGGGTGCGGCTGCGTGGACGGTTCTGACGGTCATCGTCAGGGAGGACGAAGCCGACGCCGTGGAGAACAGGCTGCGCGCTGAAGGCCACGACGTGCGGAGGGCGGAGAAGTGATCGCACTCGCCCGGTTCCAGGTCGAGGGTTATGTGCGCTCCCTGCGCGTGCTGCACCCCCTGATCGTGATCGCGTTGATCGTCTGCCTGGTCCTCCTCAACGGCCCGAGCGGACCGGACGCCCGCGAGCTCGGCGTCGCGAGCTTCGGGGACGTGGCGGCCTTCATGTTCCCGATCTGGGCGTGGGCGGCCCGCGCCCTGCTCGACACCCAGCCGGATGAGCAACGGTCGCTGTCGACGACCGCCGTCGGACGCACGTCCACCACCCTGTGGGCCGGGATACTCGCCGCGTACGGGGTGAACCTCTGCCTGGGTCTCGTCGCACTACTGGTTCCTCTCTTCCAAGCGATCACGGTGGGCTCGCCCGCACAGGCGGTGCTGACGGGGCTCGCGCTGTCCCCGCTGGTGGCCGCAGCCGGCACCCTCCTGGGAGCGTGGACGAGCCGGGCGGTCATACCTGCTCCGGGTGCCGCCCTTCTGGCAATGCTCGGCGGTGCGGCGGGCCTCGTCCTGATCGGACTGGGCCGCCTCTCGTGGCTCTCGATTCCCATGATCGAATGGCTCCGCGTCGCCCACGACGGCCCGGATGAGCTGGTCTCCGGCTTCCCGGCGATCGCCTTGCACCTCGCCATCTGGACGGCCGTGGTCGGCGCCGCCTACATGGCCACCCCCCGCTTCCGCCGTTGACCCCACACCGCTGAGACCGTTGCCTGAGGCGCACACGGCGGCTCCCAGGCAACAGCACCGTGCTGGACGGCACCCGCCCGAGCCCCCCACGACGAAGCCGCCGCGACCCAACCGGCGTGACCGGACTGGCGAGACATGTGGAGCGACGGCCTATGCAGGGCCGCAGGCGGCGCACCGGAGGGTGTGGGCTGGGGTTGTGGGCTGGAGGGTGTGGGCTGGAGGGGTGTGAGCTGGGTTGTGGGGCTGGGGTTGTGGATGCGGCGGGGGGGCGTCGTGGCTTGTGGGGGTCAGGTGGCCTGGACGGTTAGCCATGTTCGTTCCAAAGGCTCGTTCTGGCGGCCGCAGAAGTACACGCGGCCTGGGTCGCCCCAGAACCACCCGAGGCGGTGGTCGGAGTCGAGTTGCAGCAGCAGGCGCCACTCGGCTGCGGCGGACTCCTCTTCCGGGGAGAGTGCGACGGCCTTGAAGGAGTCCAGGTCGCGGCCGGACGAGGCGTACATGCAGTCGGGGCCGACCGGGCGCTGGACGAGGGCGGGCCAGCCGCCCAGTTGGTGGGCGGGTCTCTCGTCCGGCCAGGAATGTTGTGACCAGGCGGCATAGAGCTGCTCGTAGACCGCCACGACGCCGCTGTAGATCCGCTCCAGTCTCCGGACGACGGGCTCCTGCGGAGAGGGGAGAGAGATGTACGGGGCGGCGCCCAGACGGCACCGGGGGTATGTGGAGGCTCCCGACGGGGCGGCCGTCTCCCGCAGGTGTCCCGTGAAGATCCTCCAGCCGTCGCGCTGGCCTGCGGAGTCACCCCACGGACGCGGCGCCTCGCTCGCGTAGTAGAAGGCGGCCGTGCCCGTGGCCGGCAGCCCGGGGATCTCGCCGAGCACGGCTAACCCGGCGAAGTCGATCGCGCCGAGGAAGTCGAGGGGGCGGCCCTCCCATTCGGGCCAGCGTTCACCGGCCGGGAGCAGCGGGGCGCCGCCGAGCCGGACGCCGACCGCGCTCTCGGCGCCCAGCCGCAGCGCGGGACGGGTCAGGGGCAGCAGCGCGGCGACGACCTCCGGCTCGAAGAAGAGGCCGAACAGGGCGCGCAACCGTTGTAGTTGCGCTTCGAGTTGATCCATGTACGAAGCGTCGCGCGACCCGGTGCGTACGCGCCAGCCCCTCGTACAACTGTGGATAACTCAGCGGCGTTCGAGGGCCCCCGCGAGCTGGACGAGGAACCGGTCGACCTCCTGCTCGTCGTAACCCGATCCGAACCGGACGACGCGGAACGCACTTTCCCGCACGTCGCGGGCCGTCACCGGCGGGGCGGTCCCGCGCAGGCCCGCGATGACACGGTCCAAGAACGCGTCGACGTCGCGGACGTCGTAGCCCGTGCGCAGCCCGGCGCCCGCGAAGCGCGCGTTCTGGATCCAGTTGATCAGCCAGCCGGGGTGCACGCGGGGGCGCCCGGCCCGCTCGTCGTAGGGCGCGGTGCTCTGGAGCTCCCTGATGCACTCGCGGACCAGCTCGTCCACCGCGCGTTGCTCGTAGCCGCGCAGGACGACGTCGAACCGGATCGCGCGCACCTCGTCCACCGACACCGGCGGGCCGCCGTTCAGCGCCCGTGAGATCCGGCCCAGCAGGCCGTCCACCTGCCCCCGGTCATAGCCCCGCAGCGCCACCGGCAGCCGCGTACCCGCCCTCACCGCCACCCGTGCTCCCCCCGCGCGCGCGGAGCGCGACGAGCACGCCCGCGGCGCGCTAGTCCCTGGTCGCCGCGGCCAGCTGTCCGCAGGCCCCGTCGATCTCCCTGCCCCGAGTGTCGCGCACCGTGACCGGAACCCCGTGGGCCTCCAGCCGCCGGACGAACTCGCGCTCGTCCTCGGGCCGGGAGGCGGTCCACTTGGAACCCGGCGTCGGGTTCAACGGGATCAGATTGACGTGTACGAGGTGCCCGCGCAAGAGCCTGCCGAGAAGATCGGCCCGCCACGCCTGGTCGTTGACGTCCTTGATGAGGGCGTATTCGATCGAGACGCGGCGCCCGCTCCGGTCCGCGTAGGCCCAGGCGGCGTCCAGCACCTCGGCGACCTTCCACCGGTTGTTGACCGGCACGAGTTCGTCGCGGAGCTCGTCGTCGGGCGCGTGCAGGGAGAGGGCCAGGCGTACGGACATGTCCTCGGCGGCGAGCTTCTCGATCGCCGGAACCAGCCCCACCGTGGAGACCGTCACCGAGCGTTGGGAGATCCCCAGCCCGGCGGGCGCCGGATCGGTGATGCGGCGCACGGCGCCGATGACGGCCTTGTAGTTGGCCAGGGGCTCGCCCATGCCCATGAACACGATGTTGGAGACGCGTCCAGGTCCGCCCGGGATGCGTCCGCGCGCCATCGCCCGCGCGCCCGCCGCGACCTGCTCGACGATCTCGGCCGTGGAGAGGTTGCGGGTGAGGCCCGCCTGTCCCGTCGCGCAGAAGGGGCAGTTCATACCGCATCCCGCCTGGGACGAGACGCACATCGTGGCCCGGTCCGGGTAGCGCATCAGCACCGACTCGAACAGCACGCCGTCGAACGCCTTCCAGACGGTCTTCAGCGTCCTGCCGCCGTCGCAGTCCAGCTCGCGGACGGGGCTGAGGAGGTCGGGCAGCAGCTCCGCCACCAGGCGCTCGCGGACCGCGGCGGGCAGGTCGGTCATCTCAGCCGGATCGTCGATCAACCGGGTGAAATAGTGCCGCGACAGCTGATCGGCGCGGAACGGCTTCTCCCCGAGCGCGACCACCGCCTCGCGCCGTTCGGCGGAGGTGAGGTCGGCGAGGTGCCGTGGCGGCTTGCCCCGGCGCGGCGCGGCGAAGACGAGCTTCGCCGGGGTCTTCGTGGCATCAGGGGTGGCAGACATGGTGCTACCAGTGTCGCAAACCCCGGCCGATGCCTCGTCCGCCCGACGCGGGCCCGGTTTCCCGCCCGGGACACAAGCGAGACGCGACTTCCCTGCACATGACCTTGTTCGCGACTAAGGTGCCGATCATGTCGGTATTGCGCAGGGGCACCGTGTCCCCCGGAAGCCCTGCCTCCACGGTGGTCCACGCGGAGGCCAGCCCCTACGGCAGCCGTCGGCTCATCATCGAGACCGACGGGGACGTCACCGCCGCCTACCTGAAGGACGCGAGGGACTCGGTCGTCGGCGCGGTCTGGGTGGCCAACCACGGTCAGGCCCCGGAGGAGCTCGACCGGTCCCGGCTGAACTCGGGCAGCGCGCCCCTCCTGCCGCGGTCCCACGTGGGCCACCCGCAGGGGCGCGAGGCGCTGGACGCCGACTCCCTGGAGGTCGTGTGGTTCGAGGAGGGCGACGGGGTCGCCGTCCTGGAGGCGGGCGACCCCCTGTTCGTCATTCCGGGATGGTCCGACATGGGACGCGGCATCCCCGGCTACGGCAGGGACGCCACGGCGCAGAGCCCGTTCGTCTTCCCGCTGGCGGAGGAGATCGACGACTTCGCGCCGAGGATCGACCGCGCACGCGAGCACTGGAAGACCTGCCGGGCGGACGGCTCCTGGGCGGAGTTCCAGCAGTCCGTGCTCGGCCACCTGCTGCAACGGCTCGGGCCGGGCGGCCACTACTGGCACGACGTGGGACGGCAACTGGCGGGCGGACGGCCGAGCGTGGCCCCGACCGTGGGCGTGTCGGAGCGCCCCCCAAGAGGCGGACGTGAGTTCACGGTGCTGAGCACCGTGGGGATGAGCCGCCAGCGCATGCCCACCGTCGAACTGTACGAGGACGACGTCGCGCCGTACGCCAGGATCGAACTCGCCGTGGCGAGCACCCTGCCCAGCCAGCGCGCGGGCAGCATCTTCCCCTGGCTCGCGCAGTATCCATGGCGGTCGGTGACCTGGTTCGCCCCCGGGGACGTCGTGAAGTGGTACCACGAGGCGCGCACGTTCCCCCTCGGCAACGGTGAGAGCGCCTGGGAGGGCGTCCTGCTGCTGGAGGATCCGACACGACTCGCGGGGCCGTCCGCCCCCGCCCTGACCGGGTTGACGGTGCAGGGCGATCCGGTGCGGTGGCTGTGGCTCGTCCCCATCACCGGGGAGGAGCACCGCTTCGCCAAGAGCGACGGCTCGGACGCCCTGGTACGCCGCCTGGCGCAGCAGGGCCGCTCCTGGGTGGTCTCCTAGCCCGCGCACCCGCGCCGGTCAGGTCGGGTGGAACAGCTCCAGGAGCAGCCAGACGACCGGGGCCGTCGCGACCAGCGAGTCGAGGCGGTCCATGACGCCGCCGTGGCCGGGCAGCAGCGTCCCCATGTCCTTGATGCCGAGATCCCGCTTCATCATCGACTCGATGAGGTCGCCGACGGTCGCGGTGACGACGGCGGCGAGGCCGATCAGGACGCCCTGCCAGACGCGACCGTCCTCCAGCAGCCACCACACCAGCCAGCCGCCGACGAGCATGCAGGTCAGGGCCGACCCGGTGAAGCCCTCCCAGGTCTTCTTCGGGCTGATCGTCGGCGCCATCCTGTGCTTCCCGAGGAACGACCCGGCGAAGTAGCCGCCGATGTCGCTGGCCACGGTGGTCGCGATGAAGATGACGATGCGGTGGTCGCCGTCGTCCGGGCGCATGGTGAGCGCGACGAGGCCGCCGACCAGCACCAGGTAGCCCGCGACGAACAGGCCCGCGGTGACGTCCCGCACGTACCCGTCGGCGCCCTCGGTCATCCGGGTCATCAGGACGGCGAGGACGGTCAGCGACACCGACGCGATGACGGCCGTCGAACCCCACACATACGCCACCACGGGCGTGGCGACCATGCCGGTGGCGAGCGGGATGAACGGCACCTGGATGTCGCGGCTCCTGAACGCCTCGGTCAGCTCGCGCATGCCGAGGAACAGGAAGACGACCATCACGCCAAGGAAGATCTCCTTGACCGTGTAGAGCGACAGCAGGACCAGCGCACCCAGGGCGCTGCCCACGCCGATGGCGAGCGGGAGGTTCCGGCCGGTCTTTCCATGGCGCTTTGCTTCCGCGCGTCCCGGGCCGGACGACTCGCCCGCAAGCGACGCCCCGCCGGGGTCAGTGCCCGGCGTCCCGTCCAGCGAACCTGTCACCTCGGAGGTGCCGTCGAGGGCCTCGTCCAGGGACGAGACGTGCGTCCGCCCGGACGGTGAGCCGGACGGGCCGGCCACCGGCTCGTCCGGGGAGCCCGCAGGCTCCCCGGCGTCGTCGAGTCTCATCAAACCTCAAGCAGTTCGGCCTTCTTGTGCTCAAGCAGCTCGTCGATCTGCGCCACGTACCGGTGCGTGGTGTCGTCGAGCTCCTTCTCGGCACGGCGGACCTCGTCCTCGCCTGCCTCGCCGTCCTTGACGAGCTTGTCGAGGGTGTCCTTGGCGCGCCTGCGGATGTTGCGGATGGAGATCTTGCTGTCCTCGGCCTTGCCGCCGGCGACCTTGATGAACTCCCTGCGGCGCTCCTCCGACAGCTCGGGGAAGACCACCCGGATGACGTTGCCGTCGTTGGTGGGGTTCACGCCGAGGTCGCTGTCGCGGATCGCCTTCTCGACCGCCTGCGCGGACGACTTGTCGAAGACCTGGACGATGACCATCCGCGGTTCCGGCAGCGTGAACGAGGCGAGCTGGTTGATCGGCGTCGGCGTGCCGTAGTACTCCGCCGTGATCTTGTTGAACATGGCGGGGGTGACCCGGCCGGTGCGGATGGCCTGGAAGTCCTCCTTGGCGACCGCGACCGCCTTCTCCATCTTCTCCTCGGCTTCGAGGAGGGTCTCGTCGATCACTGTGACTCCCGTGTCATCTGGTCGGCCCTGGTCGGTGCGGTTCCGCACCGGATGTCCGGGCTGCGGTCAGCCCTGCGCCGGGCTGACCAGCGTGCCGATCTTCTCACCCCGGACGGCCCGGACGATGTTGCCCTGCCCCATGAGGTCGAAGACCACGATGGGAAGCACGTTGTCCATGCAGAGGCTGATGGCCGTGGCGTCCATGACCTTCAGTCCCCGCTGTAGGACTTCACCGTAATCCAAACGGTCGAACTTGACCGCGTCTGGATTCTTTCGGGGATCGGCGTCGTAGACCCCGTCCACCTGAGTGGCCTTCAGGACGGCCTCCGCGCCGATCTCCAGCGCGCGCTGCGCGGCGGTGGTGTCGGTGGAGAAGAACGGCTGGCCGAGGCCCGCGCCGAAGATGACCACACGGCCCTTCTCCAGGTGCCGGATGGCGCGCCGGGGGATGTAGGGTTCGGCCACCTGGCTCATCGTGATGGCCGTCTGGACACGGGTGTCCATGCCGAGCTTCTCCAGGAAGTCCTGGAGGGCGAGGCAGTTGATGACGGTCCCGATCATCCCCATGTAGTCGCCGCGGCCCCGGTCCATGCCGCGGGCGGCGAGTTGGGCGCCGCGGAACATGTTCCCCCCGCCGCACACCACCGCCACCTGCACGCCGTCCCGGACGGCCTCGGAGATGGCCTCGGCCACGTGCTGCACGACCTCGGGGTCGATACCGAGGGGCTCGCGCCCGGCGAACGCCTCGCCCGACAGCTTCAGCAGGACGCGCTTCCAGCCCTCGCGCGGCGCGTGCTGGTCGTTCGGGTCCGACGACGAGGCCGCCGTCGCGCTAGTGGTCGTCTTCTCCGGCACGTCGGCGGCCTCCTCGTTGCGTCGCGAAATCTCGGGTCCCTGCCTCCAGGGTGCCCCTACGCCTGCCCGACCTTGAAGCGGGCGAAGCGGACGACCTTCACCCCGGCCTCGTCCAGGACCTTGGCGATCGTCTTCTTGTTGTCCTTGACGAACGCCTGCTCCACCAGCACGAAGTCGCGGAAGTAGGCGTTCACGCGGCCCTCGACGATCTTGGGGATGGCCTGCTCGGGCTTGCCCTCGTCACGGGTGAGCTGCTCGGCGAGCGCCCGCTCCTTCTCGACCGCCTCGGCGGGGATCTCCTCGCGGGTGAGGTACTTGGGGGCCATCGCCGCGATCTGCTGGGCGACGTCCCTGGCGACCGCGGGGTTCTCCGCGTCCAGCTCGACCAGCACGCCGGTGGTCGGCGGCAGGGACGGGTCGGACTTGTGCAGGTAGCTGGCCACGTAGGCGCCCTGGAAGTGGGCGAAGCGGCGCAGCTCCAGCTTCTCGCCGATCTTGGCGCTGTTCTCCTCGATCAGGGCCTGGACGGTCTTGCCCGGCTCGATCTCGGCGGCCAGCAGCGCGGCGGCGTCGGTGACACCGCTGCCCGCGGCGAACGTGACGACCCGCTGGGCCAGCTCGATGAACTGCGCGTTCTTGGCGACGAAGTCGGTCTCGCAGTTGAGCTCCAGCAGCGCGCCGTCGCCGGTGCCGTCGAAGTGCTCGGCGACCAGGCCGTTCGCGGTGGTGCGCTCGGCGCGCTTGCCCACGTCCTTGGCGCCCTTGAGGCGCAGCAGCTCGGTGGCCTTCTCGAAGTCGCCGTCCGCCTCCGTCAGGGCGTTCTTGACGGCCATCATGCCGGAGCCGGTCAGCTCGCGAAGCCGCTTGACGTCAGCGGCGGTGAAGTTAGCCATCGCTCTCTTCGCTTCTCTCGTCGTTGGTCGTAGGACCCGCGACGTTCCCGGCGGCCCCCTCGGGAGGCCGCCGGGACCGCGGGATCAAGCCTGCTCGGACTCGGCCTTCGCCTCGGCGGGGGCGTCGGCGCCTTCCGGCGCGTCGGCGGCCTGCTCGGGCTGGTCGCCGGCCGGCTCGGCCTCGGCCTTGTCGCTCTCGGGGGCGGCGGCCTCCGCGCCGGAGGCGTCCGGCGCGTCGGCGGCGGGGGCCTCGGCGGGGGCGTCGGCAGGAGCGGCGGCGCCGTCCTGCTTGCCCTCCAGCAGGTCGCGCTCCCACTCGGCCAGCGGCTCGGCGGCACCGGAGGCGGCGCCCTCGGCGGGCTTCTCGTCCCCGCCCGAGGCGGCGCCGGCGCGGGCGATCAGCCCGTCGGCGACGGAGTCGGCGACCACGCGCGTGAGCAGGCTGACGCTGCGGATGGCGTCGTCGTTGCCGGGGACGGGGTAGTCGACCTCGTCGGGGTCGCAGTTGGTGTCCAGGATCGCGACGACCGGGATGCCGAGCTTCTTGGCCTCGTTGACCGCGATGTGCTCCTTCTTGGTGTCCACGATCCAGATGGCGCTCGGAACCTTCGCCATGTCGCGGATACCGCCGAGGGTGCGCTCCAGCTTGTCCTTCTCACGGCGCAGGCCGAGCAGCTCCTTCTTCGTCATGCCGGAGCCGGCCACGTCGTCGTAGTTGATCTCCTCCAGCTCCTTGAGCCGGGTGAGCCGCTTGTGGACGGTGGAGAAGTTGGTGAGCATGCCGCCCAGCCAGCGCTGGTTCACGTAGGGCATGCCGACCCGGGTCGCCTGCTCGGCGATGGACTCCTGGGCCTGCTTCTTGGTGCCGACGAACAGGATCGTGCCGCCGTGCGCGACCGTGGCCTTCACGAACTCGAAGGCGCGGTCGATGTAGGACAGCGACTGCTGCAGGTCGATGATGTAGATGCCGTTGCGCTCGGTGAGGATGAAGCGCTTCATCTTCGGGTTCCACCGGCGGGTCTGGTGACCGAAGTGGACGCCGCTCTCAAGGAGCTGCCGCATGGTGACGACGGGTGCCATTGCCCGTGTTCTCCTTCTCTGGCCCTGACGGGCCGCATTTGGTTGTCTGCCTGCGCCCGGGCACCGCCCCACCGTCGCCCATGAGCGACGGACCGAGGGACAGCGCCCCACCATGTCTGCGGTGGCATGCGGACGCGTGAAATCAGCCGCCGGAGTAACCCCAGGCGGCTGTGACCCGGAGCCGTTCCCGAGTCCGGCCCTTCCGCTCACCGGGAGCGGCTTCTCGCCTCACCACCCGTGGTGGTGGATCGGCGACGGCCTGGCCTGGCCGGTGTCCTTCCGGGCACTGTCACAGATTATCAGGGCGCGGACACCTCCGGGAATCAACGATCGGGGCAGTTATCCACAGTTCGCGCTCCCCCTCGACGGGCGGCGCCGGCGGCGGGCAGGCTCCCGGACATGACCCTGCTCACCCTGCTGCTCACCTGCATGATCGTCGCAGCTTCCCCTTTCTCGGGCCCTTCCGTGCCTTCGGGGATGGACCGCGCGAGGGCGACGAGGCCCTCCGAAGCGCCCGCGAACCTGAACGCGCCCTTCCTGAAACCGAACGCGGTTAATGCTGATGTGGGGCGTCGGGCTCTGATCACATCGGTACCAACGCTCCCTTCGGCACCGCCGATCACGCTGCTACCGGCGGCATCAAGGAGGGGGGTGGATACGTGGCGCTGGCCCTTAGGCCCGCCCGCTCCGCGCGTCCTGCGGCCCTTCTCTCCGCCTCCGGCTCCGTGGGCGGCCGGGCATCGCGGTGTGGATCTCGCCGCGAGTCCGGGCCAGCAGGTCCGCGCCGCTGGTGCGGGCCGGGTCTCGTATGCGGGACGGCTCGCGGGGCAGGGCGTGGTCGCGATCACCCATGGGCCGCTGCGCACGACGTACCTTCCTGTTCGTCCCGAGGTCCAGGTCGGCCGTCAGGTGCCGCTTGGGGCACGTATCGGCGTGCTGGAGGACGGCCCGTTCCATTGCCCGGTCGCCTGCTTGCACTGGGGTCTGCTCCAGGGGCGCGTCTATCTGAACCCGCTCAGCCTGGTCATGCGCCGCGTCCGCCTGCTGCCCTACTGGTCGCCGCCTGCCGCGGCTCCCACGCCCTCACCGCAGCCGGAGCCTGACCGCCCGCCCGACCAGGAACCCAGGCTGGGCCTCCGGGACGCCACGACGGCCACGGGCGGCGCTCTCACGGGGATCGTCCTGACGTACAGCGTCGCGTTCGCATGGCGTCGGGCCCGGATTCGTCCTGGGCGCCGCCGTCCGCACCGTCCGCCGCCCGGCGTCATAGACCTGGCCCGGGAACGCCGCCTGCGCCGAACCCCCTAGCCGACGAGGCCCTCGCGCCGTCAAGCCCGCCCTCGATCCTTGAGCAGGAGCCCGCAGTCGAATCTTGAGCGCCGGCCTGCCGTCGCGCACTCGTCCGACGGCAGGCCAGCAAGCGCGCAACAAGGGCACGCCGGGCAACCGTCCTCCGGGCGCCAAATCTGGGGCGGCCTCCGTGCGGGCGACCTGGCGCCACAGCCGTGTGTCAGGGAGGCGGCGCCATGCCCGATCAGGGCTCTTTCTGCCCGCGTGGATGCGCCTGCCGGTGAACCTGCTTGAGCCGCTCAGCCGATACGTGCGTGTAGAGCTGGGTGGTCTGCAAGGAGGCGTGGCCGAGGATCTCCTGGACGCTGCGCAGGTCCGCGCCGCCCTCCAGCAGATGGGTGGCCGCGCTGTGCCGCAGACCGTGCGGGCTCAGATCAGGCACCTCGCCGACCTCGGCGATCCGAGCGTGGACGACCCTGCGGGCGGTCGTCGGATGAAGGCGTCTCCCGCGAGTGCCCAGGAAGAGAGCCGGCCCGCTGTTCTCATTGGCCAGCCGGGGCCGGCCGGCACGCACCCAGTCCTGGACGGCGCGGGCGGCGGGTTCCCCTATCGGGACGGTGCGTTCACGCCCGCCCTTCCCCAGGACGCGGAGGGTGCGGCGCTCGGTGTCCAGGTCGTCGATGTCCAACCCGCAGAGTTCGCTGACCCGGACGCCCGTGCCGTAAAGGGTCTCCAGCACGGCCAGGTCCCGCAGGCCGACGGGCCCTTGAACGTCCATCTCGTCCAGGAGCCGCGCCGCGTGGTCCTGGGTGAGGACCCCGGGCAGGTCTCGCGCGCGCTTGGGAGTGCCCAGGAGCAGTCCCGGATCGTTCTCCAGGAGACCGCGCCGGTGCAGGTGCCGGGTGAACGTCCGGACGGCGGCGGTACGGCGGGCGAGCGTCGCGCGGGAGCGCCCGAGGGCGTGCTGGCGGGCGAGCCAGGCACGCAGGACCGAGACGTCGAGTTCCGCGGGCTCCGTCACCCCGACATCGCCCGCGAAACCGCACAGGTCGTTCAGGTCGCCGAGGTAGGCGCGCAGCGTGTGGGGTGACACGTCACGTTCGGCGCGCAGGTGACGGCCGAACTCCAGGACGGCCTCCTCCAAGGGGTTGCTCACAGCCGCCACGCTGCGGCAACCACGCGGCCGAAGCAAGCACCCAACGCCGGTTTGGGCTGATCCGCCGCGATTGTTCACCCGCTCTATCCACAGAATGCCGTTCTACTTCCGGGCTGTCCGCCGCTGCGGCACCGTCGAAGGCCGGAGGTGAGGTCATGAACACCCACATCAGCCTCGGTCGCCGCGGTGAGG
This sequence comes from Actinomadura sp. NEAU-AAG7, assembly GCF_018603865.1. Classification (NCBI taxonomy): domain Bacteria; kingdom Bacillati; phylum Actinomycetota; class Actinomycetes; order Streptosporangiales; family Thermomonosporaceae; genus Actinomadura; species Actinomadura sp. NEAU-AAG7. The sequence continues at coordinate 137,799 of NZ_JAHFZY010000011.1, read as the reverse complement.
ACGCGGCGGTCGACTACCTGACCGAGCTCGGCTGGACGATCCTCGACCGCAACTGGCGCTGCGGTCAGGGCGAACTCGACATCGTCGCCTACGACGGCGTCCGGCACGTCGTCTTCGAGGTGAAGACGCGCAGCTCCGCGCGCTACGGCGACCCGCTGGAGGCGATCACCCCGGCCAAGGCCGCGCGGTTAAGGCTGCTCGCCTGGCAGTGGGCCACGAGCCACGGCGTCGGCCGCACCCTCATCCGGGTGGACGTCCTGGGTCTGGTCTCCGAGGGCGACGGCTTCTCGGTCGACCACCTGAAGGAGGTGTGCTAGATGACGCTCGCCAAGACACGCTCGGTGTCCCTGGTGGGTGTGGACGGCTCCGTCGTGGACGTCGAGGCCGCCATCACCAGCGGGGTGCCCGGCCTGCATCTGGTCGGCCTGCCCGACACCGCGCTCAGCGAGGCCCGCGACCGGGTCCGCGCCGCGATCTTCAATTCCGGAGAGGACTATCCCAACCGACACGTCACGGTGTCCCTGTGCCCCGCCAGCATGCCCAAAAGGGGCTCGACTTTCGACGTCGCCATCGCGGTGGCGCTCCTCGCCGCCGCGGAGGCCGTGCCCGTCCAGTCCTGCGCGGGCCTGGTGCTGATCGGCGAGCTCGGCCTGGACGGTCGGCTCCGCCCGATCTCCGGTGTCCTGCCCGCCGTCCTGGCGGCCTCCAACGCCGGCTGCCGCACGGTGGTCGTGCCCCGCGCGAACGCCGCCGAGGCCGAACTCGTCCCCGACATGCAGGTGATCTCCGCGGGCACCCTGCGCGGCCTCCTGTGCATCCTGCGCGACGAGCCGCCGCCCGTCGAGGACGAGGAGCCCGACCTGTTCTCCACCCCGTCCGAGGGCCTGGCCGCGCGGCGGCCCGACACCCGTCCCGACATGGACCTCGCCGACGTCCGAGGGCAGGCCGAGGCGCGCCGCGCGCTGGAGATCAGCGCGGCCGGAGGGCACCACCTGTTCTTCACCGGGCCTCCCGGATGCGGCAAGACGATGCTGGCCGAACGCCTGCCGACGCTGATGCCGCCCCTGGAGCCCGACACCGCGCTGGAGGTCACGGCCATCCACTCCGTCGCGGGAACACTCCCACCCGGGCAACCCCTGATCACCCATCCGCCCTTCCACGCGCCGCACCACACCGCCACCCGCGCTTCCATGGTCGGCGGCGGCTCCGGCCGCACCCTCCAGCCAGGAGCCGTCTCACTGGCCCACCGAGGCGCCCTCTTTCTGGATGAGGCTCCCGAGTTCCAGCACGGAACGCTCGACGCGCTGCGCCAGCCCCTCGAAGAGGGAAAGGTGAGGATCTCCAGGGCAGGGGGCACATCCACCTTCCCGGCCCGCTTCACGCTCGTGCTCGCGGCGAACCCCTGCCCCTGCGCCGCAGCCAAGCAGATCGACTGCTCCTGCGCCCCCGGCATCCGCCGCAAGTACACCTCGCAGCTCTCCGGCCCGCTCCTCGACCGGATCGACCTCAAGCTCGAACTGTCCCCCGCCAGCCGAGCCGAACTCCGCTACGACCTGGAGTTCGCGGAGTCCAGCAAGGTCGTCGCGGAACGCGTACTGCTCGCCAGAGAGAGAACCACCAAACGCCTGGGCGACACCCCTTGGCGCTCCAACTCCGAGATCCCCGGGCCGGAGCTGCGCCGACGCTTCACCCCCCGCCCCGAGGCGATGCACGCGGCCGACGACGCCCTCCAGCGGGGCACCCTCAGCGCCCGCGGCCTCGACCGCATCCTCCGGGTCGCCTGGACGATCGCCGACCTGTCCGGCCACGACGAACCCGACGCGGACGACGTCGGCGGCGCCCTCGCCCTGTGGTCACGCCCATGAACGCCGAACGAACCACTCGCGCGGCCCTCACCGCGATCGCGGAACCAGGCGAACCGTTCCTCAACCGGATCATCGACCACTCCGGTGCCGAGAAGGCCCTCGACATCATCCGCACCGCCCGGAACCCCCACGACCTGACCGTCACCGCCAAGGAGTTCCAGCGGCTCGACCAGTGGCGCGTCCGGCTGGCGACCGTCGACCCCGACCAGGACCTCGCCGTCTGCGACCGCTTCGGAGGCCGCCTCATCTGCCCGGGAGACCCCGAATGGCCCACCACGCTGGACGACCTCGCCGACCACCGCCCCTACGCCCTGTGGCTTCGCGGCCCCGAGAACCTCCGCTTCGCCTGCCTGCGGTCGGTCGCCATCGTCGGGTCCCGCGCCGCGTCCCCCTACGGCCTGCGCACCGCCGCCGACCTGGCGTCCGACCTGACCGACCAGGGCTGGACGGTCATCTCCGGCGGAGCCCTCGGCATCGACGCCGCCGCCCACCGCGGCGCCCTGGCCGCCGACGGTGCCACCGTCGCGATCTTCGCGAACGGCGTCGACGTCCCCTACCCCGCCTCCAACGAGGGCCTGTTCGCCGAGATGGCCAAACGCTCCCTCCTGGTGAGCGAGTCCCCGCCGGGCGCACCGCCGAACCGGCTGCGCTTCCTCGTCCGCAATCGCGTGATCGCCGCCCTCTCCCGAGGCAGCGTCATCGTCGAGGCCGAGGCCCGCAGCGGCGCGCTGAACACCGCCACCTGGGCACGCAGACTCGGCCGCGTCGTCATGGCCGTCCCGGGCCCGATCACCTCACGCACCTCGGTCGGCGTTCACAAACTCCTGCGGGAAGAGGGCACGGTCCTGGTCACCCGGCCCGAAGAGGTCATCGAGGCCGTCGGCCTCATCGGCACCGACCTCGCCCCACCACCGCACACACCCGTCCTCCCCCGGGACCGTCTGGAACCGCTCACCCGCTCGGTGCTGGAGGCGATGCCCACCCGCGGCTCCACCGGCCCCTCACAACTGGCCGCGAAGGTGGGCGTCGGCCCCCACATCGTCAACGCCAAGCTGGGCCTCCTGGCCGCCTCGGGCTTCGTCGAACGCGCCGAAGCCGGCTGGCGCCTGACGAAACAAGCCAGATCACCCAAGTAGCTCTCAACCCCACCTGAGAACTCTCACAGACATCGAAACGACTCCTCCCAGAACCTCGGCCCCCAACGTGCCGCCGCCTGACAGCCCCACAGCAACTTGGACGTACGCGGCACACAGCTACTCCGCCCCCCGCCCCCCAGACCGACCCCGACGCACCACTACGTAACAAGGCGCCTGGTTCAACCGCCGCTTCCCTCCACTGGGAGCGACAACACACCCCGCAGGAACACGCACCATCCGCAGACAGAGCCAAGGAGGCGACCTGAGCCAAAGGCGAAACCACCGAAGTCACTGACTCCGCCCACCTTCTGGCCGGACACAACCGCCGCCGGACCAACCGACCACCGCCGACATGCTCACAGCCATGCAGACTCGCCCGCCAACGAACGAAGTCCCGCGAGCACCTCCGAGACGTCAAGCGACCCACCAGTCTTCGCCACGCCTGGCCGACGGGATCCGGCCGTCCACCCGAACGAGGCATCCGGCTGAACTGGGCTTGCCGGTCACCAACTGTCAGCGGCCAGCGTCGCAACCGCCTGCACCTACGCGCGACTTCTCAAGACTCACTCAAAGCAGGTCGAGGACAGCCGTCCTACGGCAACAGCGGAAGATCAAGTTCTGGGGGCCGCGCCCGACTTACTGATCCGAAGGGAGTTCGAAGTCGCTCTTGGCCAGTTCTTCGACGTTGACGTCCTTGAACGTGACCACACGCACGTTCTTGACGAAGCGAGCAGGGCGATACATGTCCCAGACCCAGGCGTCCTGCATCGTGACCTCGAAGTAGATCTCACCGTTGTCGGCGCTGCGCACCTGCAGATCGACCGAGTTGGTCAGGTAGAACCTTCGCTCGGTCTCGACGACATAGGTGAAAAGCCCGACGACGTCCCGATACTCGCGATAGAGCTGCAGCTCCATCTCGGTCTCGTACTTCTCCAGATCCTCGGCGCTCACGCTCGTGCCCCTTCCGTACGGCCTTCGCCTGAGACCTCCCCGTCGGTCTCCTCCACCAAGGCCACGGCTCCATTGTTACGCAAGGCACGCACATTGACGTAGGAGAAGCGATGTTCAGGACACGGTCCGTGTTCAACGAGTGCCGCACCGTGCGCTTTGGTCACATAACCCTTGTGGACGTCGAAGCCGTATGCGGGGTATCGGTCATGGAGGTCCACCATGATGCGGTCTCGGGTGACCTTCGCGATGATCGAGGCGGCCGCCACGCATGCCGCCACCTGGTCGCCCTTGATCATCGCGAGGCTGGGGACCTCCAGCCCAGGCACCGGAAAGCCGTCGCTCAACACGTAGGCCGGGCGCTTGTCGAGGGCGGCCAGCGCCCTCCGCATCCCTGTGATGTTGCAGCGATGGAGACCGATCCGGTCGATGTCGTAGCAGGGGACCACGACGGCGCTCCACGCGTACGCGCGTTCGGTGATCTCGGCGTACAGCTCCTCGCGCCGAGCCGGGGTCAGGAGCTTGGAGTCGCTGAGCCCCTCGATCCTCCCGCGTCCCCCCTGCAGGATCACCGCGCCGATGACCATCGGCCCGGCGCACGCGCCCCGCCCCGCCTCGTCCACTCCGGCCACGGGACTGAAACCGGCATGCTGCAAGGCGCGCTCGTAGCCATGCAGACCGGCGTCTCGGCGCGGCGTGAAGCGAAGCGGACGTCCTTTCATGCTCCGCAGCGTACGTCGCCGGAAGCCCAAGCTGCTCCCGATTCCCGCCTTCTCCGACATGTCAACGATCACGCCCAATCCCTCCGCGTCCCCCTCCCCCGCGCCCACCACCGCCGAACCCGCCGGTCGCCAGGTTGTGAGGCGGATATCGGAAGCCTGCCGATCAGCAAACGGGACCAGCGGCACCCGTCCGCCCGTCTACAAACTCAGCCCAGATAACAGCTGGCAGGAGGTTCGCCCAGACACTCAGAGGGGTAACCGCGCCGCCCGGTGAGGCCGCCCGGTGGGGCCGCCCGGCTGCCTGCTTGTGGGGGCGCTGGTTGGGGCCGCCTTTGAGGCGGCGGGCGCGATTGGTGGTGGGGAGGGGCGGGCTCTTGGGCGTGAAGGGTGTCCCCTGGATGCGTGGGGGCGCAGGGTGGGGGCCTGGTGGGGGTGGCCCTGCTGGCGGGGTTGTTGTCCGGCTACTGGGAAGGGGCGTGGTTGGGTAGCGGCCGGGCCTGCGCTGTGGGGGCGCCGGGCGGGTCGATTGTGGGCGAGGCTTTCGGCGTTGTGGGTGCGGCCTCAGGGGGGTTATCTGAGGCGGCGGCGACGTAGGAGGTAGGTGACGGGGAAGGCGCCTACCATGCCCAGGGCCAGAGGGGCGGCGGGGAGGGCCATCGCGCTGGCCTTGAAGCCGGCCTGTTTGAACGTCTTGGGGATCGGGAGCGTGTCCAGGCGGTTCAGGGGCCAGACGATGACGAACGCGCGGCCGATGACGCGGTCGGTGGGGATGGTGCCGCCGCCGGGGTCGCCGCGATGGGAGCGGGAGTCGTAGGACAGTTCCCGGTGGTCGCCCATGACCCAGAGCTGTCCCTCCTTGACTGTGACGTCGAAGGGGTCGTTGGACGGCTTGTTCTGCTCGTGGGTGATCGGGTCGGTGAAAAGGTAGGACTTCTCGTCAAGCGGGACGTCGTTGACGGTGATCCGTCCTTGGGCGTCGCAGCATTTGACGTGGTCGCCGGGGATGCCGATGACCCGCTTGATGTAGTCCTTCTCGTTGGGGGCTACACCGAAGGCGCTGCCGACGGCGTGCAGGGCCTTGGAGACGGGGTTGCCGGGCTCTTTGACCTGGGTCTCGGGGTCCCAGGAGTCGAGGCCGTTGAAGACCACCACGTCGCCCCGCGCGATGTCGCGGGTGTGATAGACGATCTTGTTGACGAGGACGCGGTCGCCGACCTGGAGGGTGTTCTGCATCGAGCCCGACGGGATGTAGAAGGCCTGCACGGCGAACGCCTTGATGACCAGTGCGAGGACGACGGCGACCACGATGAGGACCGGGAGTTCCTTCCAGAACGAGCCCGGCTTCTTCTTTTTGGGTTCGCCCTCTTCGGAGGACTCGTCCTCGGCCGTCTCCTCGGCCTCCTCGGCGGAGGTCACGGTCTGCTCATCTTCGGGCACCGCGCCCTCGGCTTCGGATCGCACGTCTCTCCGATCGTCCTCGTCAGTCATCAGAGCGAAAGCCTAGCGGCGCCGGGGCCCAGGAGCCCCACCCCTTGGCGTGTCGCCGGGACAGTGCCGTTCATCTTCGTCCGAAACGGGCAACGCCCCGGTGACCGCGCGCGGTTCCCGGGGCGTTGAGAAAGCCATGGCTCAGAAGTCGCGCTTCTCCTTGATGCGGGCGGCCTTCCCGCGGAGGTTGCGCAGGTAGTACAGCTTGGCGCGGCGGACGTCGCCGCGCGTGACGACCTCGATCTTGTCGATCGAGGGGCTGTTGAGCGGGAAGGTCCGCTCGACGCCGACGCTGTAGCTGACCTTGCGGACGGTGAAGGTCTCGCGGGCGCCGCCGCCCTGGCGCCGGATCACCACGCCCTGGAAGACCTGGATACGGCTCCGGTTGCCTTCGGTGACGCGGACGTGCACCTTCAGCGTGTCGCCCGGACGGAAGTCCGGGACGTCGGCGCGCATCGCGGCCTTCTCGATCTCCTGGATCAGCGTGTGCATCGCAGCGGTTCCTCATGGTCGAACGCGGGCGCCGAGAGGCCCCGATGGGTCTTTCGTGGGGGCGTCGCGCCGCGGGAAGCGGTCTTAGGGTGCCCGTGCGGTCTCATGGGCACGGACGCTCTAGTCTGCCACATCATCCGCGTCAACCGGAAAACCGGCCTCGCGCAGGACGTCCCGATCACGCCCGTCCAGGGAGCCGGGGTCCAGGCGGGCAAGGAGTTCGGGCCGGTTCCGGGCCGTGCGTCGCAGTGCCTCGTCACGGCGCCATCGGGCGATCGCGCCGTGATGCCCTGACAGAAGAACGTCCGGGACGGGCCGCTCGCGCCAGATCGGGGGCTTGGTATAGACGGGACCCTCCAGGAGCGACTCCATGGCGCCGGGGGCGAAGGAGTCGTCGGCGACGGAGTCGGCGTTGCCGAGGACACCGGGCAGGAGCCGCCCGATGGCCTCGACCATGACCAGGACGGCGACCTCCCCTCCCGCCAGGACGAAGTCACCGAGGCTGATCTCGTCCACGGTCATGCGGGCGCGGGTCTCCTCGACGACGCGGGAGTCGATGCCCTCGTACCGTCCGCAGGCGAAGAGCAGCCAGGGCTCGGCGGCGTACTCGACCGCGAGGGCCTGCGTGAAGGGGCGGCCGCTGGGGGTGGGGACGATCATCCGGGGCACCGGGCCGTGTGGCGCGATGGAGTCAATTGCCTCACCCCACGGCTCCGGCTTCATCACCATCCCGGGGCCCCCGCCGTAGGGGGTGTCGTCCACGGTGCGGTGCCGGTCGTGCGTCCAGTCGCGCAGATCGTGGACATGGACGTTCAGGAGCCCGTTGCGCCGGGCCTTGCCGAGGAGCGAGACGTCCAGGGGCGCGAAGTACTCGGGGAAGATCGTGAGGATGTCGAGTTTCATGATTCGTCGAGCAGGCCGGGGGGCGGGTTGATGACGAGCCGCCCGCCCGCCACGTCCACCTCGGGGACGAGCGCGGACACGAACGGGACCAGCTTCTCGCCTCCGGCGCCGCGCACGACCAGGAGGTCCTGGCCGTGGTGGAGGACCTCGGCGACCTGGCCGATTCCGGTCCCGTCGGTGGTGACGACGGCGAGCCCGATCAGCTCCTGGTCGTGGAAGGAGTCCGGGTCGGAGGACGGCGCGATGTCGTCCTGATCGACGACCAGCCACGTGCCGCGCAGTTCCTCCGCGCGGTCGCGGTCATCGACCCGCGCGAAGCGCAGGAGGAGCCGGCCCGAGTGCCAGCGGGCGCGCTCGATGGTGAGGGGCCCGGCGTCGGCGGGGTCGGTGGCGATCTCGGTGCCCGCCGCGAACCGGGTGTCGGGCTCGTCGGTGCGGACGTCGATGGTCACCTCGCCGCGGATTCCGTGCGGGCGTCCGATCCGTCCCACCACGATCTTCTCGCTCATCGGGACCGCTCCATCCATTCCCGGCCCCTGCTTCCCGCCTCGGACGCGCCGCCCGCAGCGCCGGTGGCGGCGATGCGGATCGCGCGGACTGCACCGTCCGGGCGGAAGGAGCGGGCGCGCGATGCGATGACCGGGACGGGGTGCGTCCTGGTGTGAGGGGCGGTGGCGTGCTCGTGGGGGCCCGCGTACGCGGCGACACCGCATGCCATGCCGCGCTGCGGCTCAGTGTGAAGGGTGCAGGCGCTGAGTGGGGTGCGTGGCCGACTGGGCCAGGCGAGAGGGCTCCCTGCGGCCGTCGGCCCAGGGTTCCGCGATGTGGTGAGGGTTGGAACCCAGGGTGCCCGGCTCGGCTGGGAGTGGTGTGCAGTGATCGGCCCGGGGGGCTGTGACTCGGCGGTGTCGGCCGGGATCCGCCGCACAAGGCTTGGCCGGCGGTGAGCTGCGGCCGTCCGCACGGGAGGCTGCGATTCGGCGATGATCGCCGGGAGTCGCTGCGCCAGGCTTAGCTGGGAGTGGCGCGCAATGGTCCGCCCGGGAAGCTGTGACTCGGCGGTGTTAGCCGGGATCCGCCGCACAAGGCTCGGCTGGCGGGGAGCTGCGGCCGTCCGCACGGGAGGCTGCGATTTGGCGGTGGGGGCCGGGGGCCACTGCGCCGGGCTCGGCTGGGAGTGGTGTGCAGTGATCGGCCCGGGGGGCTGTGACTCGGCGGTGGAGGCCGGGGGCCGCTGCGCGAGGCTTAGCTGGGAGTGGCGTGCAATGGTCCGCCCGGGGAGCTGTGACTCGGCGGTGTTAGCTGGGATACGCCGCGCAAGACTCGGCCGGCGGGGAGCTGCGGCCGTCCGCACGGGGGATTGTGATTTGGGGGCCGGGGGCCGCTGCGCCAGGCTCGGCTGGTGGCGGGTTGCGGCCGTCGGCACAGGGAGCTGTGATTTGGCGGTGTTGGCCGGGATTCGCTGCGTCAGGCTTGGGCGGGGGTGGGCTGCGGCCGTCGGCACGGGGAGCTGGGTTCTGGTGCCCGGGGCCTGGGGCCTGGACGCTGGGTGGGGCGGGGTGGGCGTGCCAAGGCCGAGGGGGTGGGGTGTGGTCCCCCGGGTACCGAGAGGCCCCCGGCATGCGTGATGCCAGGGGCGCACTCAGCGGACCTCGTTGACGTCGAGCAGGTCCACGCGCACGTAGCGGCCTCCGGAGAGGGCGCTGATCACCGTGCGGAGGGCCTTGGCGGTGCGACCGCTTCGGCCGATGACCTTGCCGAGGTCCTCGGGGTGCACGCGCACCTCAAGGACCCGGCCGCCCCTGATCCGGCGGGCGCGGACCCGGACGTCGTCCGGGTTCTCCACGATCCCGCGGACCAGGTGCTCGAGCGCTTCTTCGAGCACGTCAGCCCTCGCTCTTGACTTCGGTTGTCTCGGCGGCCTTGGCCTCGGACTTCTTCGGCTCGGCCTTCTTCTTAGCCCGGGTGGCGGGGCCCGCGGGCTCGTCGTCGCCGAGCGACTCCTTGACCGCGGCCTCGAACACGGCCTTCTTGTCGGCCTTGGGCTCGGCGACCCGCAGGGTGCCCTCGGCACCCGGCTCGCCCTTGAACTTCTGCCAGTCGCCGGTGATCTTCAGCAGGTTCAGGACGGGCTCGGTCGGCTGCGCGCCGACGCCGAGCCAGTACTGCGCGCGCTCAGAGTCGATCTTGATGAGCGACGGCTCCTGCTTGGGCTGGTAGAGCCCGATCTCCTCGATGGCACGGCCGTCGCGCTTGGTGCGCGCGTCGGCCACGACGATCCGGTACTGCGGGTTCCGGATCTTCCCCAGACGCTTGAGCTTGATCTTGACTGCCACGGGTGTGGTGTACTCCAGACTTCATGACGAGGTGAGCGGCCCGTACCAGGTGGGGAACACCGGCTCACGGCCGCTCGATGGACTCCGGGCGCACAGGACGAGAGAGGGCGCCTGGCGATTCCGGGGTTTCCAGCCAGCCATTCTGCCAGACGAACGGCGTGAACGCGCAATCGTGGCGTGACACGCGGCGTTTCCTGTGCGCGCACGGCCGGTCGCCCGCTGTGGCGCTACTTCTTCTTGCGGCCCTGGAGCTTGCCCAGGTCGGGCATCTGGAAGCCGGGGGGCAGCTGTCCGCCGAGGCCGGGGGGCAGGCCGCCCTGGCCGCCGCCCAGGCCGGGCGGGAGCCCCTGCGGCGCGGCGTCGGTGGCGGGCTGCTCCTCGGGCTGCCGTCCGGCGGCGCGCTTGCGGGGGTCGCCGCTGCGCTGCTTGCCCTTCTTCTTCTTGGGCGCCTTGACCGCCTTGCGGCGTCCGCCGCCCGGCATGCCGGGGATGCCCATGCCCCCGGCCATCTGGCGCATCATCTTCTGCGCGTCGAAGAACCGGGTGACCAGGCTGCTCACCTCGCCGACGCTGACGCCGGAGCCGCGGGCGATGCGGGCCCGGCGGGAGCCGTTGATGATCTTGGGCTGGGAGCGCTCCTGCGGGGTCATCGAGCGGATGATCGCGGCGACCCGGTCGAGGTCCTTGTCGTCGATCTGGCTGATCTGGTCCCGGACCTGGCCCATGCCGGGCATCATCCCGAGCAGGTTGCCGATGGGTCCGAGCTTGCGGATCATCATCATCTGCTCAAGGAAGTCCTCCAGGGTGAAGTCCTCACCCGAGGCGAACTTGCTGGTCATCTTCTCGGCCTGCTCGGCGTCGAACGCCTGCTCGGCCTGCTCGATCAGGGTGAGGACGTCGCCCATGTCGAGGATCCGGCCCGCCATGCGGTCCGGGTGGAAGACGCTGAAGTCCTCCAGCTTCTCGCCCGTCGAGGCGAACATGATCGGGCGGCCGGTGATGTGCCGCACCGAGAGCGCCGCGCCGCCGCGGGCGTCGCCGTCGAGCTTGGTGAGGACGACCCCGTCGAAGCCGACGCCGTCCATGAACGCCTGGGCGGTGTTGACCGCGTCCTGGCCGACCATGGCGTCCACGACGAACAGCACGTCGTCGGGGCTGACCGCGTCGCGGATGTCGATCGCCTGCCGCATCATCTCGGTGTCGATGCCGAGGCGGCCGGCGGTGTCGATGACGACGACGTCGTGCTGGGCGTGTTTTGCCTGCTCAAGGGAGCGGCGCGCGACGTCCACGGGGTCGCCGACGCCGCTGCCGGGCTCGGGCGCGAATACCGGCACCCCGGCGCGCTCGCCGACCACCTGCAGCTGCTGGACGGCGTTCGGGCGCTGGAGGTCGGCGGCCACGAGCATCGGCGCGTGGCCCTCGGCCTTCAGCCACCGGGCCAGCTTGCCCGCCAGCGTCGTCTTGCCGGCGCCCTGGAGGCCCGCCAGCATGATCACGGTGGGCGGGTTCTTGGCGAAGCGGATCCGGCGCGTCTCGCCGCCGAGGATGTTGATCAGCTCGTCATTGACGATCTTGACGACCTGCTGGGCGGGGTTCAGGGCCTGGGAGACCTCCTCCCCCCGCGCCCGCTCCTTGACCCGCGCGATGAAGTCCTTGACCACGGGCAGCGCGACGTCGGCCTCAAGCAGAGCGACGCGGATCTCGCGGGCCGTCGCGTTGATGTCGGCCTCGGAGAGCCGGCCCTTGCTGCGCAGCGACGAGAAGACCGTCGTCAACCGGTCGGAGAGCGTCTCGAACACGTGTCTGGACCGTCCTTGGAAAGCTTCTGGGATCGCCTATCAGCGTATCGGGTCGCCGGCCACCTCCCGCCCCGTCGCGCCTCCCGTCTTCGTCGCCGCGCTCAGCGGAGCGCTTCGAGGACGCGCGCGCGGACCGACGACAGCTCCGCCGGATCGGTGAGAGGGCGGCCCGCGGCGTCCACGACGTAGAAGACGTCGACGGCCTCGGCGCCGAGGGTGTCGACGCGGGCGGCGCGGACGTCCAGGCCGCATGCGCCGAGGGCTCGGCCGATCCGCCACAGCAGCCCGGGACGGTCGTGGGCGCGCACCTCGACGACGGTGGCGGTCGCGGACGCCTCGTCCACCACCCGCACCCGGGGCGGCGGGACGGCCACGCCCGGACGGACGCGCACCGCGCGCTCCCGCCGTGCGAGCCGCGCCGCCACGTCCAGCCGGTCGGCGAGCATCCGGCGCAGGTCCGCCTCCAGGGTGGCCGGGTCCGGCGGGGTGCCGTACTCGGGGACGGCGGTGAAGTCCAGGACGGCGGTCCCGGCGTCCCCGGAGACCACGCGGGCCGTGCGGACGGCCAGCCGGTGCAGGGCGAGGATCCCGGCGGCGCCCCAGAGCAGTCCGGGACGGTCGGGAGCGGCGATCGTCACGCGGGCCCCGGCGACCCGCACGGCCGCGCCGTCGTGCCGGGCGAGCGCGAGGTGCCCGCGTCCGGGGGCGGGCGGCGTCCCGCCCGACAGCGCGGCCGCGGCCCTGCGGGCCAGGTCGGCGACGAGCCCGGCCTTCCACGTCCCCCAGGCGGCGGGCCCGGTGGCGTGCCCGTCGGCGATCGCGAGGGCGGCCAGGATGTCGAGGACGTCGCGCTCGCGGCCCGGCACGGCCGACACGGCGTCCACCACGGACTGCACGGTGACCGGGTCGTCGATGTCGCGGCGCGTCGCGGTCTCGGGGAGGAGCAGGTGCCGCCGGACGACGGTCTCCAGGACGGCGGCATCGTCCTCGGGGAAGCCCATCCGCGCCGCGACGCCCCGCGCGAGGGCGGCACCGGTGACCGAATGGTCGCCGCCCTGGCCCTTCCCGATGTCGTGCAGCAGCGCGCCGACGAGCAGCAGGTCGGGGCGGGCGACCTCGCGGGTGCGGGCGGCGGCGCCGGCCGCGGTCTCGACCAGGTGCCGGTCCACGGTGAAGCGGTGGACGGGGTCGCGCTGCGGCCGGTTCCGGACCCGCTCCCACTCCGGCAGCAGCCGGACGATCAGCCCCGCCTGGTCGAGCGCCTCCCACACCGGGATCGCCGGGGGCCCGGCGCCCAGCAGCGACACCAGCGCGTCCCGGACCGGCGGAGGCCAGGGGTCCGGCGGTAGGGCGGCCTGCTCGGCCAGCCGCGCCACGGTGGCGGGCGCGAGCGGCAGCCCCGCCTGCGCGGCCGATGCCGCCACCCGCAGGATCAGCGCGGGGTCCCGGAGGTCGGCGCCGCGCGCGAGCACCACCTCTCCCCCGTGCTCGACCGCCCCGTCCCCGACCGGCCGCCGGACGACGCCCCGGGCCGCGCCGTCGGGCGGGGCGGGGCGGCGGGACACGTGCCGCCAGAGGTGGTCGGCGGCGTAGGCGATGGTGCGGGCCGCCTCGGCGGTGGCCCGCAGGAGCGCGTCGGCGTCCGGCATGCCGAGGGCGCGGGCGACGGCGTCCTGCTCCTGGAGGACGAGGCGGTCGGCCGAGCGGCCGGTGACCTCGTGGAGCGCGTGGCGGACGTCCAGCAGCAGCTCGTAGGCGTCGCTCACCCCGGGGCCGGAGGCCGAGGCGGCCCAGGACGCGGCGGCCGCCCGCATCGCGTGGACGTCGCGCAGCCCGCCGCGCGCCTCCTTCAGGTCGGGCTCCAGGAGGAACGCCAGCTCGCCGTGGGCCTTCCACCGCCGGCGGCACAGCGCGGACAGTTCCGGCAGCCGGGCCGGAGCATCGGCACGCCAGTCCGCGAGGACGGCCGCGCGCAGCTCGTTCGCCAGGTCGTGATCCCCCGCGACATGGCGCGCGGAGATCAGCCCGAGGGCCGCCTTCAGGTCGGCGCGGGCGACGGAACGGGCCTCGTCCGGCGTGCGGACGGAGTGGTCAAGGCGGAGGCCGGAGTCCCAGACGGGGTACCAGACTCGGTCGGCGACCCCGGCGATGTCCGGCCGTCCGCGGTGCAGGAGGACGAGGTCCAGGTCGCCGCCGGGCGTCAGCTCGCGGCGGGCGTGGCTGCCCACCGCGACCAGCGCGACGCCGGCGGACCGGCCGTCCAGGAGGGGCGCCAGCCACGCGTCCAGGGCGGCGGCGCGGGACACCCGCGCCGCCGCCAGGCCGGCGCGCCCCGGCTGCGCGGGCATCAGAGCGCGTCTGGGCCGGTCTCGCCGGTGCGGACGCGGACGGCGGTGTCCACCGGGACGGCCCAGACCTTGCCGTCGCCGATCTTCCCGGTGCGGGCGGCCTTGACGATCACGTCGATGATGTCGTCGGCGTCCGCGGCGTCCACGAGGACCTCGACGCGCAGCTTGGGGACGAGGTCCACGGTGTACTCGGCGCCCCGGTAGACCTCGGTGTGGCCCTTCTGGCGGCCGTATCCGCTGGCCTCGCTGACGGTCATGCCCTCGACCCCGAAGGACTCCAGGGCCGCCCTGACCTCGTCCAGCTTGAACGGCTTGATGACGGCGGTGATCAGCTTCACGCGTCGGCCTCCACTTTCCGCTCGGCGTCCGCCTCCCGCTCGGCCCCGCCTTTCCGGTCGGCCGCCGCTTTCCGCGCGGGGTCGGCGGCGGTTCCGAGGAGCGGGGCGCGGGTCGCGCCGCCGCCCGCGAGCGCCAGGTCGTAGGCGGTCTCGGCGTGGGCGGTGACATCGATGCCGGTCGCCTCGTCCTCCTCGGCGAGCCGGAAGCCGATGGTCCGGTCGATGGCCTTGCCGATGATCCAGGCCATGCCGAAGGAGTACAGGCCGACGACGGCCGGTCCGAGCGCCTGGAGGCCGAGCTGGTGGACGCCGCCCCCGTAGAGCAGGCCCTTGTGCTGGCCGGGCAGCGCCGGATAGGCGGCGAGGAGGCCGAGCGACAGCGCGCCGATCGCGCCGCCGACGAGGTGGACGCCGACGACGTCGAGCGAGTCGTCGAACCCGAGCCGGTACTTCAGCCCGACCGCGTAGGCGCAGGCGACCCCGGCGACCGCGCCCAGCACGACGCAGGCCCACGGGTCGACGAACCCGGCGGCCGGGGTGACCGCGACGAGCCCCGCGACCGCGCCGGACGCGACGCCCAGGGTGGTCGCGTGGCCGTCGCGGAAGCGCTCCACGAGCAGCCAGGCGCCCGCGGCGACGGCGGCCGCGACCTGCGTGTTCATGAACGCGAGACCGGTCGTGCCGTCCACGGCCAGCTCGGACCCGGCGTTGAAGCCGAACCAGCCGAACCACAGCAGCCCCACCCCGAGCAGGACGAACGGGAGGTTGTGCGGGCGCATCGGCTCCTTCGGCCAGCCGCGCCGCCGGCCGAGGACGAGCGCGAGCGCCAGCCCGGCGGCGCCCGCGTTGACGTGCACGACCGTGCCGCCCGCGAAGTCCTCGATGCCGAGGTCGTTGAGCCAGCCGGTCCCCCACACCCAGTGCGCGACCGGGAAGTAGACGAGCGTCGCCCAGGCGACGCTGAAGACCGTCCAGGCGCCGAACCTGGCGCGGTCCGCGACGGCGCCGCTGATCAGCGCGACCGTGATGATGGCGAAGGTCAGCTGGAACGCCGAGAACACCATCGTCGGGACGTTGTCGCTCTGGTCGGGCAGGAGCCCCTCGGACACCTGGGTCGCGACGCCCCTGAGCCCGACCGCGCCGAGCCCTCCGGCGAACCCGTCGGCGAAGGAGCCGTCGGTGAACGCGACCGAGTACCCGTAGAGGACCCAGAGGACGGTCACGGTGACGATGCTCCCGAAGGACATCATCATCATGTTGAGGACGCTCTTGGCCCGTGTCATGCCCCCGTAGAAGAAGGCGAGGCCGGGCGTCATGAGCAGCACCATCGCCGTGGCCGTGAGCAGCCAGGCGGTCGCGCCTGTATCGATCTTCATCGCGGGCGGTGCCCTTCTCGGCCGGGAATCCGTGGAATGCTCAGCAGATTCCCGCGCGGCCGTTTCGCCCGGACACCTCCCATGTTTCGTGTTTGTGAAACAGCGCCCGCCGATGTTTCACCGGTGTTTCGAACCGATCACCCCCGGTGATCCACCGCACGCGGGCGCCCCGCGGCCGGCGGGCGGTCGCGGGGCGCGGCGGCGGTCGAAGCCGACGGGATCAGTCGCCGAGGATCGCGTCCACGAACGCCTCGGGCTCGAACGGGGCCAGGTCGTCGGGGCCCTCGCCCAGGCCGACCAGCTTCACCGGGACGCCCAGCTCCCGCTGGACCTGGACGACGATGCCGCCCTTGGCGGTGCCGTCCAGCTTGGTCAGCACGACGCCGGTGATGTTGACGACCTCGGCGAACACGCGGGCCTGCTGCATGCCGTTCTGCCCCGTGGTCGCGTCGAGGACGAGCAGCACCTCGTCCACGTCGGCCTGCTTCTCCACGACGCGCTTGACCTTGCCCAGCTCGTCCATCAGGCCGGTCTTGGTGTGCAGCCGACCGGCGGTGTCGATGATCACCGTGTCGACCTTGCTCTCGATGCCCTGCCGGACGGCGTCGAAGGCGACGCTCGCGGGGTCGGTGCCCTCGTCCTTGCGGACGACCTGCGCGCCCACCCGCGAGCCCCAGGTCTCCAGCTGCTCGGCGGCGGCGGCGCGGAAGGTGTCGGCGGCGCCGAGCAGCACGGTGCGCCCGTCGCCGACCAGGACCCGCGCGAGCTTGCCGCAGGTGGTGGTCTTGCCGGTGCCGTTGACGCCGACGACCAGGAGGACGGCCGGGCGGTTGCCGTGCGGCTCGGTCGCGAGGGAGCGGTCGAGGTCGGCGCCGATCTGCTTGACCAGCTCGTCCTTCAGTAGCTCGCGGACCTGCGCGGGGTCGCGGGTGCCGAGCACCTGCACGCGGGTGCGCAGGTCGTCGGTGACCTGGCGGGCGACGGCGGCGCCCATGTCCGCGGTGATCAGGGTGTCCTCCAGCTCCTCCCAGGCGTCGTCGTCGAGCGTCTCGCGCGACAGGAGGCCGAGGAGGGTCTTGCCGAAGGCGTTCTGGGAGCGGGCGAGGCGGGCCCGCAGCCGGACGAGGCGTCCGGCGCCCGGCGGCGGCTGCTCGATCTCGACGACCGGCGGCGGCGCCTCGACGGACGGCGCGCGCTCGATGGTCGGCGCGGCGGCCTCCGCCTCGTCGACGGCGGTCGCGCCGCCGCCGCGCGCGGGCCCCGGCTCGACCGGCGGCCGCTGCGCCCGGCGGCCGGGCCGCAGGAACACGGCGCCGCCGACGACCAGGGCGACGGCGACCAGCCCCGCGATGACGATCAAGTACTCCATAGCGCCCCCTGTCTCCTCGCAGCGCCCTCGGCGCCGGGCGGTGAGCGCCCCCCTTCGGCGGGCGCTGCGGCGATCACCGGCGTCGCACGCGATCGCGACACTATCGCGACGTCCCGGGTCCTCGGCTCACGAGGCGGCGGCGACGGCGGGTCCCGAGGACGTCCCCTTCCCCGGGGCCGGCGCGCCGTCAGGGTCGCCGCGGTGCCGGGGGGAGGGACGAGCGCTCCGAGTCCTCCCACTCGTCGACGTTGCGCAGCAGGGCCTCCAGGTAGGAGCGCAGGTGGGTGCGGTAGACGTCGCTGTAGGTGCGCAGGTAGGTGATCTCCTGTTCCATCCGGCGGCGCTCCTCCTCGGGCAGCCGCGAGGGCGCCGGGGCGCCCGCTCCCGCGAGCACGGGCGTGCCGGGCGCGTCGGCCGGGACGGGCGCGGGCGGCCCCGAGCGGACCGCCGCGTCGGCGACCTCGGCGGCGCGGCGGTGCGCGTCCTCCAGGAGGTGCTCGGCGCGCCCCTTGGCGTCGGTCAGGATCGCCTCGCGGTGCAGCCGGGCCTCGTGCGCCAGCTCGCGGGTGTAGCGCTCGGCGTCGGCGACGTAGAGGTCGGCGGTCTGCTGGGCCTGCGACAGGATCCGGACGGCCTGGAAGTGCGCGTCCTCGGGCGCCATCACCCCGGGCCCGCCCTTGGAGAGCTGGGTGCGCAGCCGGTCCACCTCCTCCGCCAGCGAGGACCGCTCGTTGAGGATCTGGACGAGTTCCCGCTCCACGTACTGCAGGAAGCCGCGGACCTCGTCCTCGTCGTAGCCGCGCCGGCCGAGGGCGGCCCGCGCGAACACGACCGCCTGGAGCTCGCCCGGCGTCAACCGGGAGCCGTCGGGCACGACGGGAAGGTTCGGGGAGTTCATCGCGCTCACCTCTGGGCGTCTGCGTAGGTTTCCAGCCGGACGCGCGCGCGGTCGACGCCGAGCCGCGTGAGCCGCTCGGCGGTCCGCCCGACCATCTCGGGCGAGCCGCACACGTAGGTGTCGTGGTCGTCCCAGGGGCCGCGCCGGGCCACGACGTCGGGAAGGTTCCCGTGCTCGACCTCGCCGCCGCCGGACTGCAGGAGCGCGGAGAAGCCGTGCCCCGCCGACTCGTCCGACACGGCGGGCACGACCGTGAGCCAGGGATGCCGCTGGGCGAGCTTGGTCAGGTCCTCCAGGTCGTAGAGGGCGTCGCGGTCGCGGGCGCCGAAGAACAGGTGCACGCGCGGCGGGGCGGGGCGCCGCACGAGCTGTTCGAGGATCGCCTTGAGCGGCGCCAGCCCGGTGCTCCCCGCGACCAGCAGGACGTCGCGCCGGGACGACTCGTCCAGCGTGAGCGTGCCGATGGGGGCGCCCATCCGGATCCGGTCGCCGGTCTGGGTCGAGCGGACCAGGACGGTGCTGACCGGGCCGCCGTCCACCAGCTTGACGTGGAAGTCCACGGTGTTGTCGGGACGCGGCGCGTTCGCCATCGAGTAGTAGCGCCAGTGCCGCAGCCGCGCCGGGACCTCCACGGCGACCGACTGGCCGGGCAGGTAGGGCAGCGGCCGATCGGGCTGGACGCGCAGGACCGCGATGTCGAAGCGCCGCCGCTCGACGCCCACGACCTGGCCGTTCCACCAGGCGGGGCTGGTCAGCGCGTCCTCGTCGGCGGCCTCCTGCATGACCTTGGCGACCAGGCCGTAGGCGGCCTGCCAGTCCGCGGCCAGCTCCTCGCTCCAGTCGGCCCCGGAGAAGTGCCGGAGGGTGGCGACGAGGCTGGCGCCGACCTGCGGGTAGTGCTCGGCGACGATCCCGAAGCGGCGGTGGTCGCGGCCGAGCTGCTGGACGAACGGCAGCAGGTTCGGCAGGTCGTCCACCCGGGAGACGATGTGCCCGAGGGCGCGCAGCAGCTTGTCGCGCTGGCCGCTCATGCCGACGGGGAACATGTCGCGCAGGTGCGGGTTGCGGACGAACAGGTCGGCGTAGAAGAACATGGCGACGGCGTCGCCCTGCTCGGCGACGCGGGCGAAGCTCGCCTTCAGGCGCTGGGCGTCCACGACCGGTCAGGCGACGGGCTCGGCGGCGGCCTCGGACATCACCTGGGCGACCAGGCCGTAGGCGGCCTGCCAGTCGCGCTCCAGGTCCTCGTCCCAGTCGGGCCCGCTGAAGAACGCCAGGGTGGCGATCAGGCTCGCGCCGACCTGCGGGTAGTGCTCGCGGTGGACGCCGAAACCGCTGTGCCGCCGCCCGAGCTCCGACAGGAACGGAGCGAGGCCCTGCGGATCGTCGACCATCGACACGATATGCGACAACGCGCTCAGAAGTTTTTCGTGCTGCTTTGTCATCGCGGCGGGGAACAGCGGCCTGAGCTGCGGCTCCCGGCCGAACAGATCGGCGTAGAAGTATTCGGCGACGTCAATTCCGTTGCCGCCGACCTGCTCGAAGTTGCGCTTCAGTCGCTGCGGATCCATGGCACACCTCTCATGTGGTTCTCCATGCCGGGCGGGGTGGCCGGTACGGAAGGAGCCCGAGAACCACGGTGCACATGCGTAGTGGATCGCATGATCACACACAAGTCCGCCACCGTCGCCGGATAATTACGTTGGGTACATCCGAATCAGTTCGGCCTGCGATGTTGCCGGGGCGCCGGAATCGACATTTCCCGCCCTTGTTTCACCGCTTCGGCGCCGGAACGGTCCCGCCGGGCGGGCACCGGAACGGTCCTGTCCCGGGGGCGCCGGGACCCCGGCTCCGGTGGGCCACCGGGCCCACCCCGGCCGGGGGCCGGGCCCGTCCCGGCGGGTGTGCGGGGACGCCCCCGCGACGGCCCGGTCCGGTGCCCGCCCCCGGCCGGAGGCACCGGGCCGGACCCCGATCGGGGCCCCGGCGGGTGACCGAAAAGCGCGGCCACCCGCCGTCCCCTCGTCCCGGATGACCGGTGTTCTCCCCCATGCGCGAACCCCGCCCCCCATCGGCGCGCCCTCACGGCGGACCGGCCTTCGATCTGCGAAGTCATCCGGGTGTTTCCCCAGGAAGGGCGCGTTCCCCGTTCGCCCTCGCAACCGAACGCTACAGATCCGCAATTCGCGTCCGTAGGGCCCTAGGACCCCATGTCGGCGAATGGGGGACCCCACCCGCCGGAATGCCGTTCGGGCCGGTCACGGCGCCTACTCCGGCCGTTCGGCGCGCCTACTCCGATCGGCGGCGCGGCGTTCTCCGTCCGGAGGCGGTCCGGGCCTCATTTCGGCCCTGGTCAACCACCCCGAAGGGCGTTAATGTTCGCAAGGCCGCCTGATCATGCCGTGGCGAATCATGTACGCGGCGTTGGTCCGGTCTCGAAGCGCGTGCGGAAACCCCGCCTGAGGAAGGCTCGCCATGGCACATCCATCCCTGGTCCGCCCCGCCTGTGTCTCACTCGCGGTGGCACTGCTCGCGGCCGCGTGCGGCGGTGACGGGTCCGACAAGGCCGAGGTGTACACGCCCCCGCCCTCGCCGAAGGCCACGCCCACGGCGGCGGCGCCCGACCCGGCCGCGCGGGAGGGCATCGAGGGGGCGCGGGCCGCGCTGCAGACGTTCCTGCGCGGGCAGGCGGCGGGCGACGCGGCCGTCTGCCGCTACGTCGCGCCGGACAGCCCGTTCTTCAAGGGCCCGCCGATCGGGGGCGACTGCACGATCGGGGTCAGGAACATCCCGCACCTCCTGCGCCCGCAGGAGCGGCAGGCTCTGCGGACGGTGGTCGTGACCGGCGGCAGGCTCAAGGGCGAGGAGGCCGTCATCCCGTTCTCCGCGCTGCGCTGGACGGCCGGGAGCATGGAGGAGAGCACGCTCCAGCCGAGGTTCACCCTGCGGCGCGACGACGAGAACTGGCAGATCTACCGCTGACCGGACGACGCGCCCGGGAGAGGTGTGGCCGCCCCCTCGGGGAAGGGAGTCCGAGGGGGCGGCATCTCCGGAGTGGTCCCGGCGCCTCGGTAATGGTCCTGGCGCTCACTTCCCGCCGAGCGCGTACATGCGGATCCAGTCGACCTCAAGGGTCGCGGGAGCGGTCCTGCCGACGCCGCGCGCGGTGCGCTTCCGCAGGCTCGGGAACCAGTCGAGCTGAATGGCCTGGCCCATCTTCCCGGGCGGCAGCGCCTTGCGGTTCCGGGTCCTGAACCAGACGCGGCCGTCGATGTACGCGGTCATGGACGCCGCCGTCCACTCGACCGCGAACGCGTGCCATTTCCGCAGGTCCGTCTTCACGTGCGAGTCCAGGCGGTCGGCGTGCTTCTCGGGCCCGTAGTGGAGGAAGAAGTTGGTGCCCTTGCGCAGGCCGTCGTCGCCGTAGGTCTCCATGTAGTCGATCTCGCCGCCGCCCCCCTGCGGGTCGGTGCCGCCGCCGCCCCCGACCGGCCACAGCAGCAGGTTGGCGTTGTAGCAGGCGCAGGCGCGGTTCATCCGGACGCGGGCCTCCCAACGCCCCAGCTTCCGCGCCCCCCGCAGCCAGGCGACGCCGCCGGTGTCGCCGTTCTTCCTCCCCGTGATCCGCAGCATCCCGTTCCGCACGGCCACCGCGCTCCGCACGCGCCTGCCGAGCCCGCCGTTGCCCTTGCCCTCGTAGACCTCCCAGTCCCGCGGGTCGAGGCGGCGGAAGTCGTCGGAGGCGACGGGACGGCCCCACCCGTACCGTCGCGCGGCGGTGGCCGGCCCGCGCCGCGCCGAGTCCCAGGCGTCCTCGTGGGACCGGGCGCCCGGCTTCGCGACCGTGACGGCGGGGACCGCGTGCTCCAGCGCCCCGGCCGGCACCGCGGATCGCTCCGGGTCCGCCGCCCCGCCCTGCACGGCGGCCGCCGCGGATACACTCGCCGCCAATATCCCGCCGGTCAGCAGCGCCATTCTGTTCTGGTTCAGGAAATGCATGGGGGGCTCCAGACAAGGGATATACACGGCGGCCCGGAAGAGAATGGGCGGGCCTTGCCTTCCGTTCCTTCGCCGGGAACGCTACGGAGCCGCGACAGGCGGCCGTAGGGCCCTAGGGCCCTACCCGGAGCCGCGCGGGGCCCCAATACGAAGACGCCGATCAGCCCTGCGGCGACATTCCGAGCCAGGTGACGATGGCCGTCGCCCGGTTCGGCGCGCCGAGCTTCGCGTAAATGCGATTGATATAGTTCTTGACGGTCTTCTCGGTAAGAAATAGTTTGGCCGCGATGTCCTGATTCGCATGACCGCGCACGATGAGATCCATGACCTGGACCTCGCGGGCCGAAAGGCCGAACCGCGCGCGCCGCTCCGCCGGATCGGCGGCGGGCGCGGCGGCCCGGTCCGTCCGCGCGGCGTCGATGAGCGCGGCGCTGGCCGCGTGCGAGAGGGGGTGGGCGCGGTGCCGCACCGTGTTCCGGATCGCCTCGGCGAGCTCGTCCACCGTGAAGGTGTTGTGCACGAGGTAGCCGACCGCGCCGTTGCGGACGGCCGACAGCACCACCTCGGGCTCCTCCACCTGCGTCAGCATGATCACCCGGCTGACGCGGCTCAGCGCGGCGGCGGCGCTGACCCCGTCGGTGCGCGGCATCCGCACGTCCAGCAGGACGACGTCGGGCATCAGCCGCCAGGCCAGCTCCTGCGCCTGGTGCCCGTCCCCCGCCTCGCCCACCACCTCGATGTCGTCGGTCGCCTCCAGCGCGGAGGTGAGCCCGGCCCTGATGAAGGCGTTGTCGTCCACGATCAGGACCCGGTAGCGCCCGGCCACGTCCGCCATCACTGCCTCCCCGCCGCGGCCGGGGCGGTCCCGGACCCCGTGTCCGCCGCCGGCATCCGCACCATGATCACGGTCCCGGCGCCCGGCGTCGAGACCACCTCCAGCCTCCCGCCCGCGCGGCGGGCCCGCTCGTGCATGCCGACGAGGCCGTAGTGGCCGTCGCGGGCGAGCGCGTCCAGCCAGCCGTCGCCGCCGGGCCGGACGGGCAGGCCGCGGCCGTCGTCGCACACGCGCACCTCCAGGCCGCCCTCGGCGCCGTCCCGCACGCCGTCGTCCGCCATGCCGTCGTCCGCGTCCTCCACGGAGGCCACCGTCAGCTCGACGCGGGACGCGTGCGCGTGCCGCCGGACGTTCTCCAGCGCCTCCCGCACGATCGTGACCATCTCGTACCGCGTCCTGAGCGGCAGGTCGGCGCCGGGTTCGGCGTCCACCCGGACGGGGATCCCGGCGACGCTCTCCCACTCGGTCGCGAGCTCGGCCACCGCCTCGCCGAGCGGCCGCTGGACGGCGTCGTCGCGCAGGTCGGCGATGAGCGAGCGCGCCTCGCGGGTCGCGACCTGCGCGGCGGTGGCGATGCGGCGCGCCTCGGTCTCGGCGCGCTCGGGCGACCTGCGCACCCAGGCGGGCAGGCCGGTCGCCGACAGCGCGATCCCGGCGAGCGTCGCGGTCAGCGAGTCGTGCATCTCCCTGGCCAGCCTGGAGCGTTCCTCGGCCGCCATCGCCTGTGCCTCCATCCGCCAGCGGGCCTCCTCGGCGGCGGCGTGCTCGTCGAACAGCCGCCGCAGCACGGTCCCGACCAGCGCGCCGCTCACGTAGAAGGCGGGCAGCGCGACGAGCAGCGGCAGGGCGGCGCCGGTCTCGCCCTGCCCGCTCTGGTAGAGCGCCGTGTAGTACAGGGCGGTCTGCTGGAGGCACAGCAGCGCGGTGACCTGCCACCGGTACAGCAGCCCCGCGAGGCCCGCCGCGACCACCGTGAGCAGGAAGTACGGGCCGAAGATCCCGCCGACCCGCAGCACCGCGTAGCCGATGAGCACGTCGAAGGCCAGCAGCGCGGGCTGCTCGAACAGCCGCAGCACGACGCGCTCCCAGCCCGCGAGCACCACGCCCGACAGCAGCGCCGCCACCGCCAGCACGCACAGCGCCCACGGGTCGGCGCGCACCTCGTCGTCGGCGAGGACGGTCGCGCCGACGATGAGCACGCGCATCTGCATCAGCAGCACGAACGTGGTGCCGATCCGGGTCTCGACGGAACGCCTCAGGGCCCGCGGGGACGGGTCGCCGGAGCGCGACATCGCGAGTGCCCTCCATCGGACGAGCGCCGTAGGTCTTGGCGCCATGAATCAAGCCAAGAGCAATGAATCAAGTCAAGAGACCGCATAGCGAACATTAGTCACTTCGGCCGAGGAGATCGCTACGATGCCCACGAAATCACGCGTCCCCGTTCGCGGAAGGACACCAGTGTCGGTCAACAGGGTGGTTCCCCAGCCGGACGACGCCGGCGGTCCAGCGGAGTTCCTCGTGCTGCTGCGCCGCCTCCAGGAATGGTCCGGCCTGCGCGTTTCCGAGGTCGAGGAACGGGTCTGGGCGGCCGGGGTGCTGGTTCCCGGCGGGATGGCCGGATTGCTCGGGGGCGACGTGCTGCCGTCCCGCGAGGTCGTCGTGGCCTTCGTGACCGCATGCGGTCTCGTCCCCGAGGACCGCGAGCGGTGGGCTCAAGCGCACGCGCGCATCAGTTCCGCATCCGCGCCGGGCGCGAACCCCGACACGATGCCCATTCCGATCGGCGGCCTCCAGGCACAGCCTCCCGCCGCCGAGGGGGACGAACTGCTCGTCGGCAGGCCCGCGTCGAACATGGCGCCGCCTCCCGGCGCCACCCGGCCCACGGGGGCGCGGCACGGCCGGCACACCGGCCGCGAGGCGTCCGCGAAGCCGGAGCAGGCGGCGGCCCGCCCGCGCCACCGCAAGACGGGCGGGCGCGGCGGCAGGCCGGGCAAGGGCGCCGGGCCGGGTGGGAGCGGCGGGTCGAAGCGGCCGTTGTCGCTGCTGGTGGCGGCGCCCGCGTTCATCACGATCGCGGTGGTGGGCTCGACGTTGCTCGGCGCGTTCGGCGGCGAGTCGCGGCACGAGCGGTCGGGAGAGGCGTCGGGCGCGGCGGACCGCATCCCGCCGCCGCGTCCCGGCTGGTACTCGATCATGCCGGTGACCGGCGGCGAGCCGGACGGCCAGTGCCTGTCGATCCTGCCCGACGACCATCTGGACCCGCAGCTCGCGCGGGACAGATGCGCGCCCGACGACCGCTACCAGCGCGTCGAGGTCGCCGAGGTCCAGGGCAGCGACCTCCTCCAGCTCCGGGCGTGGACGACGCAGGGCCACCTGCGCTGCGTCACGCTGGACACCGTGGACGAGCGGGCCGCGCTGCACATGCGCGGGTGCGGCGTCGACCGGCTCCAGCGGTTCCGGCTCGACCCGGCGAAGCGGCAGGTCAAGGCCGGGCAGCTCTACCGGCTCGTGCCGGAGGTGACGCGCGCGAACGGCATGTGCGTGGGCATCGACCTCGGCGCCACCGGCGGCGCGTACGCGATCCACAGCGCCTGCGGCCGGACCGACGTCGACGGCTTCCTGTTCACGCCCGCCGCCGCGCCCCCCTCGGCGGACTGACCCCCGGCCCCGGCGGCCCGGCGGCGCTCAGGCGGGCTCGTGCTCGCGGAGGCGCTGGCTGACGACCTGGGTGACGCCGTCGCCGCGCATGCTGACGCCGTAGAGCGCGTCGGCGCCCTCCATCGTCCGCTTCTGGTGGGTGATGACGATGAGCTGCGACGACTCGCGCAGCTCCTCGAACACGGTGATCAGCCGCTGGGTGTTGGTGTCGTCGAGCGCGGCCTCGACCTCGTCCAGTACGTAGAACGGGGACGGCCGCGCCTTGAACACCGCGACGAGGAAGGCGATCGCGACGAGCGAGCGCTCGCCGCCCGACAGCAGCGACAGCCGCTTGACCTTCTTGCCGGGCGGGCGGGCGGCGACCTCCACGCCGGTCGCGAGCATGTCGCCGGGCTCGGTCAGCGACAGGCTGCCCTCGCCGCCGGGGAACAGCCGCGCGAAGATCCGCTCGAACTCGCGGGCGGTGTCGTCGTAGGCGGAGGCGAACACCTGCTGGACCCGGTCGTCCACCTCCTTGACGAGGCCGAGCAGCTCCCGCTGGGTCTTCTTCAGGTCCTCCAGCTGCGAGGTGAGGAAGGCGTGCCGTTCCTCCAGCGCGGCGAACTCCTCCAGCGCCAGCGGGTTGACCTTGCCGAGCTGGTTGAGCTGCCGCTCGGCGGCCTTGGCGCGCTTCTCCTGCACCGCCCGCTCGTAGGGGGCGGGCTTCGCGTCCTCGCCCTTCTCCGGGTCGGGCGGGACGAGCTGGTCGGGCCCGTACTCGTTGACCAGCGAGTCGACCTCCAGCCCGAACTCCTCCAGCGCGCGCTGTTCGAGCTGCTCCAGGCGCAGCCGCTGCTCGGCGCGGGCGACCTCGTTGCCGTGGACGACGTTCACCAGCCGCTCCAGCGTGGCCGACAGCTCGCGGACCTGGCCGCGCACGACCTTCAGCTCGGCCTCGCGCGCGGCGCGGGCCTGCTCGGCGGCCTCCCGGCGCCGGACGGCGGCGGCCAGCGACAGCTCGATGCGCTCCAGGGCGGCCCGCGCGCCCTTCAGGGCGGCCTTGGCGACCCGCGCCTCCCGCTCGCGGCGGGCGCGGCGCTGGGCGGCGCGGGCGCGCTCCTCCCGCTCGCGGTGGGCGCCGCGTTCGAGGGCGTCGGCGCGCCCGGCGATGGCCTGGACGCGCTCCTCCGCCGTGCGGACGGTGAGCCGCGCCTCCATCTCGGCCGACCGCAGCTCCTGGCAGCGCGCGCCCAGCTCGTCGCGCGCCTCGGTGTCCTCACCCGCCTCGTCGGCGACCTCGGCCGCCTCCTCGGACTCGGCGAGCCGCAGCGCCAGCTCCTCGGCGGCCTGCGTGTCGCGCTCCAGGGACTCGTTCGCCGCGTCCAGGGCCTTGGTCAGCCGCTCGGCCTCGCCCCGCGCGGCGCGGACGTCGGCCTCCAGCCGCGCGGCGCGCTTGGCCTCCTGCGCCGCCCGCGCGTCGAACTCGCGCACCCGCGCGCGGACGCGGTCGAGGTCGCCCTGCGCCTGGTTCACCCCGGTCTGGGCCTGGTTGGCGGCGGCCTGCGCCGCGTCCAGCGCGGTCTGCGCCGACTGCTCGGACTCCATCGCCGCCGCGAGGCCCTCGGCCGCGGCGACGGCCGCGGTCTCGGCCGCGGCGAGGTCCTCGGTGGCCTCGTCGAGGGTGGCGCGCATCCGCAGCGGGCTCTGCCCGCCGCCCGCGTCGCCGCCCCGCGCCCAGTGCGCGCCGACGAGTTCCCCGTCGCGGGTGACGGCCCGCAGCGACGGCTCGCGCCGGACGAGCGCCACGGCCGCCGGGACGTCCTCGACCACGGCGACGTCGCCCAGCAGATGGCCCAGCGCCGGGCGGACCTCCTCCGGGACGCTCACCGCGTCGACCGCGTAGTCGATCCCCGGGACGCGGCCGGCGTCCCGCGCCGGCCCCCCGCCGACGACCAGCCCGGCGCGGCCGGCCTCGCGGGCCCGCAGCAGCGCCAGCGCCGCCTCGGCGGTGTCCAGGGAGCCGACCGCGATGGCCTCGGCGGCGTCGCCGAGCGCGGCGGCGACCGCCGCCTCGTATCCCGGCCGGACGCTCAGCAGCGAGGCGACCGTGCCGAGCACCCCGCCGAGCGACCCGTCGGCGCCCGCCGCCAGCAGCGCCTCGCCGCCGTCGGCCGCGCTCGCCAGCGTGAGGTTCAGCGCCTCGATCCGCGCCTGGAGCGCGGTGACCCGCTTCTGCGCGCCCTGGTCGGCCGAGCGCGCCGCGCCGACCGCCGACCGCGCCTCCTTCAGCGCGCCGCGCGGGCCGTCCACGGCCGCGCGGGCCTGCTCGGCGGCGTCCTTGGCGAGCGCGAGCGCCTCCTGCGCCCGCTCGTGCTCGGCGGCGAGCGCCGGGTCCTCGACGACCTCGGCCTCGAACGCCTCGAAATCGCTGCGCGCCGCGTCGGCGCGCTGCTCGGCCTCGTCCCGCGCGTCCGCCAGCCGCCCGATCTCCGACCGGCCCGCCTGCGCCTTGCTGCGCAGCGCCTCGACCCGGCCGCGCAGCCGGGCCAGCTCCTCGCGGCGGTCGGCGGCGGCGCGCGCGGCGGCCTGGAGCCGGCGCTCCTCGCCGGCCAGGGCGTCCTCGGCGGAGGAGCGCTCCTCCACGGCCCGCGACAGCCCGTCCTGCGCCTCCTCCAGGGCGGCGCGGAGCATCTCCTCCTGCTCGCGGATCTCGGCGGCCTCGCGCTCCATGTCCTCGGGGTCGCGGCCGCGCCGCTCCTCCTCGCGCGCCTCGGCGGCGTTGCGGTGCCGCTCGGCGGCGAGGTCGGCGACGCCCCGCAGCCGCTCCTTCAGCGCCGAGAGCCGGAACCAGGTGTCCTGGACCAGCGCGAGCTTCGGCGCCTCCTCGGCCTCCTCGGCCTCCAGCACCGCCTCGCGCCGCTGGCCCTCGCCGAGCGCCCGCTCGGTCTCGGTGCGCCGCGCGCGGACCGCCGCCTCGTCGGCGGCCTCCTGCTCCAGCCGGGTCCGCAACGTGACCAGGTCGTCGGCGAGCAGCCGCAGCCGGGCGTCGCGCAGGTCGGCCTGGATGACGGCGGCGCGGCGGGCGATCTCGGCCTGCCTGCCGAGCGGCTTGAGCTGGCGGCGCAGCTCGCCGGTGAGGTCCTGGACGCGGGTCAGGTTGCCCTGCATCGCGTCCAGCTTGCGGAGCGCCTTCTCCTTGCGCTTGCGGTGCTTGAGGACGCCCGCGGCCTCCTCGATCACCGCGCGGCGGCCCTCGGGCCCCGAGTGCAGGACGCGGTCGAGCTGCCCCTGCCCGATGATCACGTGCATCTCGCGGCCGATGCCCGAGTCCGACAGGAGCTCCTGGATGTCCAGCAGCCGGCAGGAGTCGCCGTTGATCGCGTACTCGCTCGACCCGGACCGGAACATCAGCCGGCTGATCGTCACCTCGGTGTAGTCGATGGGCAGCGCGCCGTCGGAGTTGTCGATCGTCAGCACGACCTCGGCGCGGCCGAGCGGCGCCCGGCTGGCGGTGCCGGCGAAGATGACGTCCTCCATCTTCCCGCCGCGCAGCGACTTGGCGCCCTGCTCCCCCATCACCCACGCCAGCGCGTCGACGACGTTGGACTTGCCCGACCCGTTGGGCCCGACCACGGCGGTGATCCCCGGCTCGAACCGCAGCGTGGTGGAGGACGCGAAGGACTTGAACCCGCGGAGCGTCAGGTTCTTCAGGTACAAGCGTGTCCTCCCTCCTCGCGGCGCCCCCGCCGGTCGGCGGACGGTCGCCGGTCGACGGGCAATGTTCCGTTATACCCCGGCCTCCGGCGGGAGCGGGTACAGGACGCGCGGCCGGGGGCAGGATTCGGGGCACGGAGGGTCTGGGGCCCCGGTAGGCCCCAAATACCGACAATTACCACAAGGCTCTCAGAATCGGACAGACTGAAACCGGACCGAGGTTTGACCGAAGCCTGAAGGTTCGCGCCGCCCGGGGACGGCGACGGGCCGCGAGAAGGTGCGCGGCTCCGGATTCCGGGGTCACGTTATGTGTCCGAGGACGAGAGTCCGCCACCGCGCGAGGGCGGCGACGGCAAACAGAAGGGACGCCTTGTCAGGGCGTCCCTGTCCACTTTCGAGAAGAAGGCGCCGATCAGGTCAGCGCCGGTTCACGGTCCTTCACCGCAAGCGACATCACGTCGTCGTCCGTCGCCGTCGCCAGCGCGTCGTTCTCCGCCTGGAGCCGTACGAGTTCGGCCTCCAGGTCGCGTACGCGCTGCTGAAGGCGCCGCATCTCCGCGACCATCCGGGGGTCGGGACCGCCGACGTGGCCGAGTAGAGCCTTCGCCATGACTAAGGGTCCTCCACGCTGAGTAACCAGCAGGGATCGCGCACAAGAAGCAACTGAAGCCGGTGCGCGTATCGTCTAGAGTCGCACCGGCCGCTGTCCTGGTCAAGACGCACATCACAGGCCGGTAACAACCTGTCTCCTCTAGTTTAGCAGGTACAAACCGGAAATCCCTACCCGATCACCGTTCCTGGAATCCGGCGACGCCGCCGCGCGCCGCGCTCCAGCGCTCGGTGACCCCGCTCACCCGCCCCGGGCGGAGGGGGCGGTCCCGCGACACGACGGGGGCGGGCGGGGTGCCGGCGGCCGCCTCGGCGCTCATGTCCGCGCTGAGCAGGTCCAGGAGCCGCCGGCAGGCCGGCCTCGGGCCCTCGGCGACCACTTCCACCCGTCCGTCCCGCAGGTTCGTCGCGCTGCCCGCCAGGCCCAGCTCCAGCGCCCGCGCCCGCACCCACCAGCGGAACCCCACGCCCTGCACGCGGCCCCGGACCCAGGCCGTCAGCCGCACAACCTCGGCCTCGGTCTCGGTCTCGGTCTCATCGTGTCGTTCGTCCATCGCTCCCCCGGTCACCGTTCCCCGCCGCGTCCCCTCGCGCTAGTACCTTGCCCGGCGCGGGCGGGGCTGGCACGTCGGGCAGCTGTAGGACGACCGGTTCATGAACACGTCCCGGCGGATCGGGGTGCCGCAGCGGCGGCACGGCTCGTCCCGGCGGCCGTAGGCGTCCAGCGACCGCTCGAAGTAGCCGCTGTCGCCGTTCACGTCGACGTAGTGGCTGTCGAAGGAGGTGCCGCCGACGGCCAGGGCGGCGCCCATGACCTCCCTGGCGCCCTCCAGGACGCGCGCGGCCTCCGCCCGGGTCAGGGTCTCGGTCGGCCGCGCCCAGTGCAGCCTCGCCCGCCACAGCGCCTCGTCGGCGTAGATGTTGCCGACCCCGCTGATCAGCGACTGGTCGAGCAGCGCCCGCTTGATCCCGGTCCTGCGGCGGCGCAGGGCGCGGAAGAACGCCTCCGCGTCGAAGGCGTCCTCCAGCGGGTCGGCGGCGATGTGCGCGACCGGCTCGGGGACCAGGGCCGGGGCGCCCCCCTCGCGCCCGCCGAACGCGTCCGGCACGAGGTCGCAGACCATGAGGTGGCCGAACGTCCGCTGGTCGACGAACCGCAGGTCGCGGCCGCCGTCGGCGAACGCGACGCGGACCCGCAGGTGCTTCTCGCGCTCGCGCCCGGGGTCGCCGATGAGCAGCTGCCCGCTCATGCCGAGGTGCGCCAGCAGCGCCTCACCCGGCGCCGCCTCGGACGAGGCGTCCTGGAGCGGCAGCCACATGTACTTGCCCCGGCGGCGCGGCGCCAACATCGTGCGCCCGGCGAGGCGCCCGGCGAAGTCGGCCGGGCCCGCCGCGTGCCTGCGGACCGCCCGCGGATGCAGCACCTCGGCGGAGGCGGCGGTCCGCCCGGTCGTCCAGCGCTCCAGCCCGCGCCGGACGACCTCGACCTCGGGAAGCTCAGGCACCGGCGAGCCCGGCGGGCCGCGAGTTCCCGGACGGCGCGTCCCCCGCCGGAGCGCCCGGCGGCGCGCTGGACGGGGCACTGGACGGGGCACTGGACGGAGCGGCGGGCGGGGCGGCCGGCGCGGCGGCCGCCCCGTGCCGCGGCGCCTCCGGGGCGCGCTGGACGACGATCTCGCGGATCGCGTTCCAGGCGGCCTCGGCGGCGTGCTGCTCGGCCTCCTTCTTGCTGCGGCCCTCCCCCGCCCCGTAGGTGGTCCCGCCGACCCGGACGGACGCGCGGAACGTCTTCTGGTGGTCGGGGCCGCTCTCGGCGACGTGGTACTCGGGGACGCCGAGTTCCTCGACGGCCGTCAGCTCCTGCAGCGAGGTCTTCCAGTCCAGCCCGGCGCCGAGCCCCGCCGAACGGTCGATCAGCGCGTCGAACAGCCGGTGCACCAGCGCGGACGCCTCGTCCAGGCCGCGGTCGAGGTAGACCGCGCCGATCAGCGCCTCCAGCGTGTCGGCGAGGATCGAGGCCTTGTCCCGGCCGCCGGTGCCCTCCTCGCCCCGGCCGAGCCGGATGTGCGCGCCGACGCCGAGCGCGCGGGCGACGCCCGCGAGCGCCCGCATGTTCACCACGGCGGCGCGCAGCTTGGCGAGCTGCCCCTCGGGCAGGTCGGGGTGGCCCCGGAACAGGGTGTCGGTGACGACGAGCCCGAGCACCGAGTCGCCGAGGAACTCCAGGCGCTCGTTGGTGGGCAGGCCGCCGTTCTCGTAGGCGTACGAACGGTGCGTCAGCGCGCGTTCGAGCAGCTCGGCGGTGACCTCGACACCGAGCGCGCGGGTCAGTTCCGCGCGGTCGCGCGTGGGGTCGCTCTTCTTTCCGCTCACAGGCCCTCCTCGCAGGCCGTGGCGCCGCGCTCGGGCGCGGTCGCCGTTGTGGCGCGTGCGGCCGGTTCGGCCGCTGCGGCGAGGACGGACGGGCACGGGAACGGGCCGGAGACCGGTGGCCCCCGAGACGGGAGCCGCCGGGCTCGGGCCGCGACGTCCGGGGTCAGCCCCGGGACGCCGGCTCCGCGAAGACGAGGTGCGCGCCGGTCGGTTGATCCCGGCGTGCACCACGGCTCCGGGCGCAGGTCGCCGCGCCGGTCACCACGCCGACGTCACGCGCCGGGGTGGTCGGGTGCCCGCGCACCTCAAGGGGCGGGCCGCGCCGTTCGCGCGGATCCGCCCCCGGGATGCGAAAAGCTCAGGCCGACGGAGCGATGACCTGCCGCCGGTCGTAGGTGCCGCACGACGCGCACGCGGTGTGCGGCAGCTTCTTGTCGCGGCACGTCGGGCAGTCGACCAGGGTCGGCGCGGTGGCCTTCCACTGGGAACGACGGTGCCGCGTGTTGCTGCGCGACTTCTTGCGCTTCGGGACGGCCACGTCAGCCCTCCTGCTTTCCTTCTCGTCGGTCGGTTGAACCGCTGGACCCGGCGTCGCCGCGTCCCCCCTCCGGGGGCGCCGGCGCCACGCCGCCGGCCAGGCCCTGCAACGCCGCCCACCGGGGGTCGGCGGTCTCGTGGTGGTGATCCGGCCCGGCGTCCGCGAGCCGGACGCCGCAGTCGGGGCACAGGCCGGGACAGTCGTCCCGGCACAGTGGCGACAGCGGCAGCGTGAGCAGAACCGCGTCCCGGAGCACCGGTTCGAGGTCGACCAGGTCGTCCTCTAGTTGGAGCTCGTCGTCTCCGGCGTGCCCGCCGGAGCGGGTGTCAGGATAGACGAAGAGCTCCTGGAAGCGCGCCTCGAACGTCGAGGCGATCGGGTCGAGGCAGCGGGCGCACTCCCCCTCCAGGGGGACCGTCGCCGTGCCGGTGACGAGCACCCCCTCCAGCACCGCTTCGAACCGCAGATCCAGCTCGATCGCGGCGCCCTCGGGGACGCCCACCATCTCGACGCCGAAGTCCTCCGGTGCCGGCACGGACAGGCGCTTGTCCTTCGACGACCCGGGTTGCCTGCTGAGAGCTCGGGTGTCGAGCACGAGCGGGGCCTTGGGGTCGAGGCGAGACAGCGGAATCCTGCTTTCGTGAGGCACGGCGGACGGCGGCCGCCGGTGATGGCCGATGTCCCAGGGTACCGAACGCGCGCCGATGGCCCAACTCGCGCCCCACTGACCAGTCCGTTCCGGGGCCGGGGGCCCTCAGTCCCGTTCGCGCAGGCGCGCCACCAGGCGGTCGTGCACGCTGTCGGGGACCAGCCCGGAGATGTCGCCGCCGAACCTGACGACCTCCTTCATCAGGCTGGAGGACAGGAACGCGTACTCGGGATTGGTCGCCATGAACAGCGTCTCGACCCCGGCGATCCGGTGGTTCATCTGCGCCATCTGCAACTCGTACTCGTAGTCGCTGACGGCCCGCAGCCCCCGGACGATCACGGGAATGTCCTGCTCGCGGCAGTAGTCCACGGTGAGGCCGTAGAAGGTGTCCACCGTGACGTTGCCGTACTCCGCGGTCACCTCGGCGATCATCTCGGCCCGCTCCTCGACGGTGAACAGGCTCTTCTTGCTCTTGTTGATCAGCACGGCGACGACCACCTCGTCGTAGAGGCGGGAGGCTCGGCTGATGATGTCGAGGTGCCCATTGGTGACGGGGTCGAACGATCCCGGACAGACGACACGGCGCACGAGGTGAACCCCTTCGGTCCCGGTTTCTGACCTGCGGCGCGAACGTACCAAACCGGGTGGGCGCGCCCCACACCCGGCCCTCCGCCGGGAGGCTCAGTCCCCCAGCGCGTCGATGATCCTGGCGGCGATCGGCCCGGACTCGATGCCGTAGCCGTCCGCCTCGGTCATCACCGCGACGGCGTACCGGGCATCCGGGCGCGGCCCGAAGCCGATGAACCAGCGGTCGTTGTAGGGGGCGCCCTCCACGTCGGCGGTCCCGGTCTTGCCGCCGAGGACGGACGAGCCGCGCAGCGACTTGCCGGTGCCCTTCTGCACGACGGCCCTCATCATCTCCTGCGCCTGGTCGGCCTGCTCGGAGGTCAGCGCGGTGGCCAGCCGCTTCGGCGCGCCGCGTCCGATCTCCTGCCCGTCGGCCGCCTTCTCCTTGGCGATCAGGTAGGGCCGCATCACCTTCCCGCCGTTGGCGACCCCGGCGGCGACCATGGCCATCTGGAGCGGGGTGGCGACCGTGCTGCCCTGGCCGATGGAGCCGAGCGCGCTGAGCGAGGGCTGGTCGGTCTCGGGGAACGAGCTGGCGGCGCTCCGCATCCCGGGCTCGATCTCGACCCCCCTGCCGAAGCCGAAGGCGGCGGCGCGCTCGTGGACGGCGTCATTGCCCGGCTCCTGCGCGCCCATGTAGGCGAACGTGGTGTTGCACGACTGGGCGTAGGCGTCGATCAGGGGGATCTCGGGCAGGTCGCACTGGCCCCCGATGTCGCCGGCGTCGTTGTTGATCGCCTGCCCGGCGCCCGGCGGCCGGTAGGAGCGCCCGGCCCGCACCCCCGTCCCGGCGTCCACGCCGTTCGCGAGCGCGGACGCGGCGACCACGGTCTTGAACGTGGACCCCGGCGGGAACAGCTCGCTCGTCGCCTTGTTCAGCAGCGGCTTCAGCCGCTCGCGGTTGAGCCGCTCGAAGACCCTCCCGGCCTGCTTCCCGTCCAGGACGGAGACGTCGTTGGCGTCATAGGACGGGGTGGAGGCCATGACCAGGATCGCGCCGGTCCTGGCGTCCAGCGCGACGGCGGCGCCGCGGCGGGCGCCGGAGCCCTGGAGCGCCGCGTAGGCGGCCTGCTGGGCCCGGACGTCGATCGTGGCCTCGACCGTGCCGCCGGGGACGTGTTTGCCGAGCAGCTTGTCGACGAAGCTGGTGGTGGCCAGGCGCGCGTCGGTGCCGTCCAGGACGTGGTTCGCCGCGTTCTCCAGGCCCGTCTGGGAGAACGGCGAGAAGTACCCGGTGATCGGCGCGAACACCTCGCTCTGCTTGTAGTGCCGCTGGTACTTCCTGTCGTCGCCGCCGACGGGCTCGGACCAGGCGAGCCGCTGGCCGTCGGCGACGATCGGGCCGCGCTCGATCTTGTTGCGGTCCTCGAACTGGCGCGCGTTGAGCGAGTCGTCCCGCAGGTCCTGCGCCTGGAAGCCCTGCACATAGGTGATGTTGGCCAGCAGCGCGATGATCATCAGGATCGAGATGATCCAGGTGCGCCCCACGGCACGGTCGACGCCCGGCCTCATGCGCGACTCCTACCCGTCCGCGGCGCGGTGACCCGTCGCGCGCCCGTACCAGAAGACCGCCTCCCCGTAGCGGCGGTCGCGTTCGGGGGTGTAGCCGTCCGGCCAGCGCAGCGCGGGGCCCCGGGCGGCGCGCTCGACGGCGACGAGCGCGTCCGGCGCCGTCCAGCCGTGGTCGCGCAGGTTCTCCAGCAGCAGGGTGACCTCCGCGTCCGGCAGCGCGTACGGCGGATCGGCGAAGACCAGGTCGTAGGGCAGGTCGGGCGGGCGGCGGACGAGCCGCTCGACCCTGTCGCCGCTCGGCACCGCGCCGGGCAGCCCCAGCGCGCCGACGTTCTGCCGGACGACCTTCAGCGCGCGGGGGTGCGACTCGACCAGCAGGGCGTGCGCGGCGCCGCGCGACAGCGCCTCCAGGCCGACGGCTCCGGACCCGGCGTAGAGGTCGGCGACGCGCAGCCCCTCCAGCGGGCCGAGGAGGGCGAGGACGGTGGAGAACAGGCCCTCCCGCGCGCGGTCGCTGGTCGGCCTCGTGTCCCGCCCCGCCGGGACGGCCAGCCGCCGCCCGCCCGCACTGCCCGCGATGACCCTCGTCATGCCTCAAGTATCCCGGCGGCGCCCGCCCGGCGACACCATGATCGTTTAGCCACGGCTCCATACAAGCAGGAACTTCGGAGAAACCTCGACAAAACCGATCGGTGTTCGTCGTGAATCTCAGCCCAAATGCGGCGGCCGCTGTTTACCTCGACTACCAGTCGTGTCAACGTGCTCGCAGGTTGTGCACCCACTATCCTCAGGAGCCCCTCGTGCCCCAAGGCAGGAGACTGGCGGTGACCGCCGGCGCGACGGTTCTCGGCGTCGCCGCGATGAGCGGCGTCTCACACGCCGAGGCGTCCCGGCCGGGCGCCGAGCGGTCCGCCGATCGGCCGCTGCCGGCCGTCCGTGCGCTGCTCGCGCCCGAGACCCCCGCCAAGACCGAGCCCGCCAGGACCGAGCCCGCCAGGACGACGTCCGCGCGCATCACCGGCGCGAAGGCGAAGGCGAGGCCGACCGCCGCGCCGAAGAAGGCGGCGAAGAGGGCGGCGCCGGTCAGGCGTGCGACCGCGAAGCCGAAGGCCGCCGCTCCCCTGCTCGACCTCCGCCTCCGCCTGGCGCTGGGCCACGGCGAGCGGACCAGGACCACGGGCCTGGGCCTCGACGTGGGGGCGGGCCTCGACACACCGGGCGGCGGGCTCGGCGCGCGGCTCAACGCGGGCGCGGCCCTCTCCGTCCCGTCCGGCGGCGGGAAGGCGACGCCCCTGGCCGCCAGCGAGCCGCTGCTGTCGGCCAACGTCGGGGCGGGCGTCCGCGTCCAGCCCGCGGGCGGTGCGCCGCTGTCGGTGAACCTCGCGGCCGACGCGTGCGTCGGCTCGGGCTGCGCGCAGGCCCCGACGCCCCCCACTCCCCCGACGCCTCCCACACCGCCGACCCCGCCGACGCCCCCGGGCCCGACCCCGCCGGGGCCGACACCGCCCGGCCCGGCCCCGGTGCCGCCGGGCCTGCCGCCCTCCTCCTCGCCGCCGCTGCCCGAGCTGCCCTCCCCGGCGATGGGCTCGGCACCGGCCGCCGCCGGGACGATCGCGCGGCCCGGTGCCCTGCCGTTCACCGGCACCGGCGCGCTCCCGCTCGCCGCGCTCGGCCTCGCGTCGGTGCTCGCGGGCGGCGCGGCGGTCGCCGCGACCCGCAGGCGGCGCGTCCGCGAGTCCTGACCGGCGCCGCGCGCCCGGCGACGGGGCGTCCCCGGGGCGGGGGCGCCCCGTCGCCTTTCCTCACAGCCGGCGCGAGGCCACGACCTTCCAGCCGGAGCCGTCGCGCCGCAGGGTGAGGCGGCGGAAGCTCACCGCGTCCCCGTCGTCGCAGGCGCCCCGCGCGCACTCGCCGACGGTGACCAGCGCGACGGCCTGGTCGGGGGACGGTCCGGCGCGCAGCCCCTCCTCCACCGGCGTCACCGCCGCGAGCGAGGTGTCGCGCGCCACGGCGTCCAGCGCGCCGCGCGCCGGGCCGTCCGGCCACGCGGTGCCCGCCGTGTCGGCCCGCGCCGAGCCCGCCTTGAGCGTGTAGAGCGAGTCGAGGAGCCAGCCGCCGCCCTGCCGGACCATCGTCGCCCGCATCGGGTTCTGGAGCTCGCCCGGCCGCGCGTCCCGCGCCCGGACGGTCCGCCGCACGTACGACAGGACGGTGACGCGGTCGCCCCCGGCGGACACGACGGCGGAGTCCACGACGGTGGCGGCGACCGAGCCCCGCTTGTCGCGGAGCTGGTCCAGGTAGTCGCGGGTGGCGAGCTGCCGGTCGTAGTCGGCGCCGAACCGGGGCGTGGACAGCCGGTGAGCCGCCGCGACGTCCCGCTCGACCGCGGTGTGGTCGAAGCTGAGCACGGCCGTGATCGCGGTGGCGGCGGGCGCGACGGCGGCGGCGGCCGAGGCGGGCGGCGCCACCGGGGGCACCCGCGGCGGGCGCGGGTCGCCGGACGAGCCGCCCGCCATCAGCCCGAAGGCCGTCCCGGCGGCGGCGACCAGCAGCAGCGGCGCCGCGACCGCGGCGATCCGCCGCGGGAACCGGCGCGGGAACCGGCGCAGCCCCGGCGCGACGGTCGCCTCCCCCGCCGGTGCCCCGCCGCCGCCCGCCCGCCCGGCGGTCGGCGCGGTGCGCGAGGTGCGCGGGTCGGCGGCCGGACCGGTGGGGCCCGCGACCGCGGGATCGGCGAGGTGCGCGCCGGTGCTCAGCGCCCCCTCGTCCTCGGGCGCGAACGGTGCCTGGCGTCCGAGCAGGTCCAGGAGCACCTGCTGCGCCTGCGGACGGCGCGCCGGGTCCTTCTCCAGCGACGCCGCGACGACGCCGCGCAGCGACTCCGGCAGCGCGGACATGTCGGGCTCGTAGTGCAGCACGCGGTGGAAGACCGCGGAGATCGTGTCGTTGCCGAACGGGTGCCGCCCGGTCGCGGCGAACAGCAGCGTCGCGCCCCAGGCGAACAGGTCGACGCCGGTGCCGAGCTCGCCGTCGGCGACCTGCTCGGGCGCCATGTAGGAGGGGGTGCCGACCACGCCGCTGCCCCGCGTCGCGGCCGGGCCGAGCACGCGCGCGATGCCGAAGTCGATGACGCGCGGGCCGTCCGGGCCCATCAGCACGTTGGACGGCTTGAAGTCGCGGTGCAGGATCCCGGCGCGGTGGATCGCGGCCAGCGCGGTGATGGTGCCGATCGCCAGCCGGTCGAGGTCGGTGCCGGTGCGCGGGCCCCGCTCGGCGACCAGGCCGGTGAGGGAGGGCCCGGGGACGTACTCGCTGACGACGTAGGGGAGGTCGCCGGAGAAGTCGGCGTCGATGACCTGCGCGGTGCAGAACCCCGCCACGCGTCCGATGACCTTCATCTCGCGCTCGAACCGGGCCCGCCACTGCGGGCTCCGGCTGAACCGGGCGCGCAGCAGCTTGACCGCCGCCTGCCCGCCGTCGTCGCGGCGCCCCAGGTAGACGATGCTCTGGCCGCCCTCGCCGAGCCGTCCGACCAGCGCGTAGCGGCCGAGCCGCGCCGGGTCGTCCGGCAGCAGGGGGCCAACGGCCGCCATCGGGCACACCTCCGTCGCGCGCGGACCCGCCACGGGCTCCCTACCCGCGCGAGCACCGGGGGCTCCCTCCGCCCGGCACTCGTTAGACGTCCGTGATCGACCGAGTGTTCTCCGTTGCTGAATTACGGTGAGTTTTCTGAGTTCTATCCTGCGTTACCTTTTTGGCCGAAATAATCCGGACTTGACCGAAATACTCGATCCTGACCGAATCCGCGCCGCGGGCCGCCGGTGCCCCAGCCCAAACCACCGGCGACCCGCACCCAGCGCGGTACCCGAACCAGCGAGGTACCAGAGGAAGGTCGTCAGGCGAGGGCCCAGCGGACCTGGGTGCGCACGCCCGGGTCCGGATCGGTGAGCGCCTCGGTGAGCGCGGTGACCACCTCGGGGTGGTCGCCCGCCCACTGCTCAAGGGCCTGGACGGCGGCGCGCCGCACGTCCACGGTCCGGTCGCGCAGGGCCCGGACGAGCGGCTCGACGGCCACCTCGGGCCCGGCCGCGGCCAGCGCCAGCACGGCGCGCCGGCGCACCTGCCAGCCCGTGTGCGCGGTCGAGGTGATCACCCGCCCCTCCAGCTGCGGCGGGACGCCCAGCTCGGCGGCGGTGTCGAGGGCGGCCATCCGCACGACGGGGTCGTGGTCGGCGAGCAGGACCTCCAGCGCGTCGAGGCTCGCGGGGCGGGGCAGCCGGGCGAGGCCCTCGGCCACCGCGACCCGCACCTCCCGCGACGGGTCGTCGGCGGCGGCGGCGACCTCGGCCACCGCGCGCAGCGCGACGAGCCCGAGCACGGCCTGGATCCTGACGTGCGGCTCGTCCTCCTGGAGGCCCTGGGCGTACAGCTCGGCGGCGCCCCGGACGAGGATCTCCAGCAGGTCGGCGGCCGTCTCGCGGACGAAGGCGTCCCGGCCGCGCGCGGCGGCGAGCTGGAGCGCGGCGACGCCGTCGTCGCCGAGGAACAGCTCCGGCAGCCCGCGCAG
This sequence comes from Actinomadura sp. NEAU-AAG7, assembly GCF_018603865.1. Classification (NCBI taxonomy): domain Bacteria; kingdom Bacillati; phylum Actinomycetota; class Actinomycetes; order Streptosporangiales; family Thermomonosporaceae; genus Actinomadura; species Actinomadura sp. NEAU-AAG7. Next base: position 97,721 of record NZ_JAHFZY010000011.1, on the reverse strand, counting down.
CGCGTCGGCGGCGACGCGGCGGACGTCCTCGTGCTCGTCGGCGAGGGCCCAGGCGAGCGTGTCGCCGGTGCCGTGCGGCGCGCCGCCCTTGCGCGCCTCGCCGGTGAGGACCTTCAGCGCGGCGGCGCGGACCTCGGGCTCGGTGTCGCGGAGGTACAGCTCCACGTCGTCCAGTGCGGGACTCTTGATGCGATGGACTTCGAGGACGCGGGCGGTCGGCCCGGGCCCCTGTGTGATCGTCATGTGCGGCCTCCTGTGCGCCGTCGGATCCTGAGAAAGGGTCGGGATCAGCGACGCGAACACAGGGCGCTCGCCTGGCGCCGGAGATCGACGTGGCGGCGGTGGGTCAGGGACTCACTCGGCTTCACGCGGTCAATCCTCACCCTGGCCGCGACATAAGTCAACTTAATCAATCGGAAATATCGGAAGCTTTCGGCCGCGCCATCGCCGCGCGGCGCGTCAGCCCTTCTCCAGGAATCCGGCGCGGTCCTCGTCGAGCAGCGCGTCCAGGACGGCGGCGAGGCCCGGATGGGCCTCCAGCCCGGGGTCGGCCTCGACCAGCGCGGTCGCCTCCTCGCGGGCGTCGCGGATGACGTCCTCGTCCTTCTGGAGCGTGAGCAGCCGCAGGCTGGACGCCCGCCCCGCCTGCGCCGCGCCGAGCACGTCGCCCTCGCGGCGCTGCTCCAGGTCGAGCCGCGACAGTCGGAACCCGTCGGTCGTGGAGGCCACCGCGTCCAGCCGCTCCCTGGCCTTGCTGCCCGGCTCGGCGTCGGTCACCAGCAGGCACAGGCCGTGCAGCGAGCCGCGCCCGACCCGGCCGCGCAGCTGGTGGAGCTGGGAGACGCCGAACCGGTCCGCGTCCATGATCACCATGACGGTCGCGTTCGGCACGTCCACGCCGACCTCGATGACCGTGGTCGCCAGCAGGACGTCGAGGTCGCCGTCGGTGAAGCGGCGCATGACCGCGTCCTTCTCGTCGGGGTGCAGCTTGCCGTGCAGGACGCCGACGCGCAGCCCCGCCAGCAGCTCCTCCAGCCTCGGCAGCAGCTCCATGATGCCGAGCGGGGAGCGGCGGTCCGGCTCCTGCTCGACCGGCTCGCCGTCGCCCTCGTCGCCCTCCTGCCCGCCGATGCGCGGGCAGACGATGTAGACCTGCCGCCCCTCGGCCGCCTCCTCGCGGATGCGCTCCCAGGTGCGCGCGAGGAACGCCGGGCGCTCGGGCGGCACCACATGCGTCCTGATCTCCGACCGGCCCGCCGGGAGCTGGCCCAGCACGGAGGTCTCCAGGTCGCCGAAGACCGTCATCGCGACCGTGCGGGGGATCGGCGTGGCGGTCATGACCAGGACGTGCGGGCGCCCGCCGCCGGTCTTCTCCCGCAGCGCGTCCCGCTGCTCGACGCCGAACCGGTGCTGCTCGTCCACGACGACGAGGCCGAGGTCGGCGAACTGGACGCTCTCCTGGAGCAGCGCGTGCGTCCCGACGACGATCCCGGCGCCGCCGGACGCCGCGTCCAGCAGGGCGGCCTTGCGCGTCTTCGCCCCCTGGGAGCCGGTCAGCAACGCGACCCGCGTCGCGTGCTCGGCGCCGCCGATCTGCCCCGCCTGCGCGAGGTCGCCGAGCATCGCCGTGATCGACCGGTGGTGCTGCTGCGCGAGGACCTCGGTGGGCGCCAGCAGGGCGGCCTGCCCGCCGCCGTCCACGACCTGCAGCATCGCCCGCAGCGCGACGACGGTGTTGTGGGTGGGCGTCCAGCCGTCGGTCACGTAGAGGCGGCCGGGATGGGCGACCGAGATGCACTGGACGTGCTCGCGCCCCACGTACTCGATCGCGTCGACGCTCTTGCGTTTCGGCTCGCGCCCTCTCGGCGTGACCTCGGTCGTCCAATGGCCCGCCTCCGCCGCGGGACGGCAGCGCGCGTGACCGCCGAGCGACCGCGCGAGCCACGCGACGTCCTCCGCCAGCCGTTCGGACGCGGAGACGAAGGCGATTTCGGGCCCGTGCGTCGTGGCGCCCGCGTCCAGCAGCCCTCGCAGCAGCGCGCGGCGCTCCTTGACCGGGGCGACCAGACAGCACGGCGGCACGCCCTCCCGCCCCGCCCCGGCGAGCCGGACCCCCAGCTCGTAGGGATCGTCGGGGCGGTCCTGCAACGAATCCAGCTCGGGCGCCTCAATGGCGGGCAGGTACCACGTGCGTTCTCCGAGAAGGCCGCCGCGCAGCTCGCGCGTCGTCACCACCCGCCGCCCGCCATCGCTTTCGACCGCCCACAGGTGCTCGTCGTCGCATTCCGCCGCAGTGCCGTCGGAGAAGACGAGGCGATAGACATCGCGCTCCCCCTGGGGGAAGACGCCCGTGACGACCGTGACCTCGCCCCCGGGCGTGATCACCTCGTCTCCCGTGGAGATCTCCCCCATTCTCCGGAATCCGCGCGGCGTCAATACCCGCGCGTCCAGAGGCTGGGCCTTGCCCGCGCCGACATCGCCCTGGAGAAGCCGGTGCATGGGGTGCTCCAACGCGAGGTCGGCCGCGATCTCCTCGCCCACCTCGCGCTGCCCCTTGGTCAGCTCGAACGGCAGCCGCGCGTCGAACTCGGCGAGCACGCCGCCGAACGAGGGCGGGCGCGGTGTCGCGGGAAGCGCCGCCGCCGCCAGCCGCCGCTGGGCCAGCGCGGTCTGGACGACGAACGCCTCGTCCCACTTCAGCCGGGCCCGCGCGCGGCCCAGCTCCTCCCAGGACTTCGGGCGGTGGATGCCCTCGTACGCCTCGCGCAGCCCGATCAGGTGGCGGCGGCGCAGCAGCGCCTCGGGCATCGGGTCGGCGGGCAGGTCGAGCTGGTCCAGCACCATCCCGACCGACGTGCCGATCGTCTCGATCGCCAGCCCCTTGGTGGACGGGTAGATCGGGATGATCTCGTCGGCCCACTCCTGCGCGGCCCGCTCGGCGCTCTTCTCCTCGACGACCTTGTACTGCGGATGCGTGAGCTGCCGCTGCACGTTCCCGCCGCGCGGCACGTAGGTGCTGATCTTCCCGGCGAACAGGCCCCGGGTGCCGGGCGCCAGCTCCTTCTCGGGGCGGTAGGAGCCCTTGCGCCCGAAGAAGCTCAGCTTGAGCTGCCCGGTGCCGTCGGTGACGGTGATCTCCAGGACGTAGCCGGGGTTGCGGGTGAGCGTGCGGCCCTGGACCTTCACGACCTCGGCCATCACCGTGACGTGCTCGCCGTCGGCCAGGCCGCTCAGCGGGGTCAGCTCGCCCCGGTGGGCGTAGCGGCGCGGATAGTGGTGCAGGAGGTCGCCGACCGTCGCCAGATCGAGGCCCTTCTCCAGCACCTTGGCCGTCTTGTCGCCGAGAACCTTGCGCAACGGCTCGTCGAGATTCGCCACGCCCCCTTTTCTAGCCCATGGCACGGACGGGAATCCCGTGGCCGGACGAGCCGGACCGGAGGCACGGACCGATTCGCCTACGTGGTGGACGGTCGGCTACTCTGATTCGTGCGCCTCGTCCTGGGGCGCCATCAGTGAGCGCCCATGACGCCCCGGCCCGCTCGGGCGGCTGCGCTCCGGTTCAGAGCATCGACACCCACTTGGAGTTTCCCGTGGCTTCCGTCTGCGACGTCTGCGGCAAGGGACCCGGTTTCGGCATGCGCGTCTCCCACTCGCACCGCCGCACCCCGCGCCGCTGGAACCCCAACATCCAGCGCGTGCGCGCCGTCGTGAACGGCAGCACCAAGCGGATCAACGCCTGCACGTCCTGCATCAAGGCCGGCAAGATCGTCAAGCCCACCGTCTGAGCGGGGCACCCCGTCGGCTCATCGGACCTTCCCGATGGGCCGACTTTCGCATGCGCGAAACATGCGCGAAACGGTCGCGGTCACCACATCCTCCAGCCGTGGTGCACCGGGCCGATGCCCGCGCCGAGGGGGAATCCGGCGGCGATCGCGCCGGTGACGTAGTCCTTGGCACGGCCGACGGCCGTGGGGACGTCGTCGCCCTGGGCGAGGTGGGAGGCGATCGCGGACGCGAGCGTGCAGCCGGTGCCGTGGGTGTGCCGGTTGTCGTGGCGGGGCGCGGTGAAGCGGTGCTCGTGCTCGCCGTCGAACAGCAGGTCGGCGGCCTCGCCCGGGAGGTGGCCGCCCTTGATCAGGACCCAGTCGGGGCCGAGCGCCTTCACCGCCTCGGCGGCCTCGCGCAGGCCCGACTCGTCCACGACCTTGACGCCGGTGAGCTGCTCGACCTCGTACAGGTTCGGGGTGACGACGGTCGCGGCCGGCAGCAGGGCGGAGCGGACGGCGGCGACCGCGTCCGGGGCGAGCAGGGAGTCGCCGTGCTTGGAGACGCCGACCGGGTCGACCACGGAGGGGGCGTCGCTGCCCTCCAGCGCCTCGGCGACGATCTCCACGAGGGCGGAGGAGGCGAGCATGCCGGTCTTCAGCGCGTGGACGCCGATGTCGGACAGCACGGAGTCGAGCTGCGCGCGGACCGCCTCGGGCGGGAGCTCCCAGTAGCCCTGGACGCCGAGCGAGTTCTGCGCGGTGACGGCGGCGACGACGCTCATCCCGTGCACGCCGAGCGCGAGCATGGTCTTCAGGTCGGCCTGGATCCCGGCGCCGCCGCCCGAGTCCGAGCCCGCGATCGTGAGGACGAGCGGCGGGGCCTGCGGGCGCGACGGCGGCGGGTTCTGCTGCATGCCGTCCAGCTTATGGCGGATCGTCCCTAGACGAGCGTGCAGGCCAGCCGGTTGAGCACGCAGTAGGTCGGCTTCCTGGCGGTGCCGGTCGCGGTGAAGACGATCCGGACGGACTCGCCGGGCGCGATCGTGCCGCGGCCGCGCACGAACGGGGACGCCCCGGTCCGCACGACGGTCGCCCCGCTCACCGCGCGGACCGACACGTTCGGGATCTTGAAGGCCAGCGCCCAGCGCGGGACGGCCGCCTGGCCCTTGTTGGTGACCGTGGCGGTGGCCTTGAAGGTGCGCGCCGTCCGGGACTGGACGCGGAACGCGACGACGACGCCGTCGGGCCGCCCCGCGCCCCGGCTGGCGCGCTGCCCCGGGCCGCGCTGGGAGACCGGGCTGTCACGGGGGCCGTGGGCCGACTCCTTGGGGGCGCCGCCGGCGAAGTTGAGGGAGATCTGCTGCGTGCTGAGCGCGTAGGCGACGACGCCGACCGCGACGACGAGCGCGACGATCGGCAGCAGCGGGACGGGCATCACCGCGAGCATCCGGGCCGCGCGCCCCTTGGCCGACGGCTCGGCCTCGGGGAGGACGGGGGCGGCCGGTGCCGGTGCCGGGCTCTCGGCGGCGGGGCGGTCGTAGGAGGTCACGAACACCTGGTCGTCGGCCGGACCGGAGAAGGCGTCGTAGGACGAACCCGGGGGAGCACCGAAGAACGGTCCGGCGGACGCTCGCGCGTCCGGTACGGGCTCGTCGTCCGGTTGGTCGAGCTTGGTGTGTCGTCCCATCCCATTCCTCTTCGATCACAGGATGTATACCAAAGCAGTACCGAACATGCCTACCAGATGCGGGAACGTGCACCGGCCGACACCGGCGGTTTCCCATGGCTTCACACGCGGAAGTGGTCCCAGCCTCCGGGACCCGGATCGCGCCCGTCCACCAGCACCCCCGCCCCCTCGGTGACGACCCCCACCGCACTCCAGGATGACGGCAGGACGGCCTCCGCGGGGAACGTTCCGGCGAACGCGTGGTCCTCCCCTCCGGTGAGGACGTGGCGCGTCCCGTCCGGGCCGAGGATCTCCGGGACCGGCAGCGCCGCCGACCCGATCTCGATCCGCACCCCGCTCGCGGCGGCGATGTGCCCGAGGTCCTGGACGAGCCCGTCGCTGACGTCGAGCAGCGCGGTCGCGCCGAGGTCCCGCGCCTGCGCGCCCGCCTCGTAGGGGGGCGCCGGACGGCGGTGCGCGGCGATCAGCTCGGCCGGGCCGCCGCCTCCGGCGGCGAGCAGCGCCAGCCCGGCGGCGGACCAGCCGAGCCTCCCCCGCACCGCGACGACGTCGCCCGGGCGCGCGCCGGACCTGGTGAGCGGCGGCGCCCCGCCCAGGTCGCCGAGCGCGGTGACCGCGAGTGTGATCTCGCTCGCGCCGACGACGTCGCCGCCCGCGACCGAGGCGCCCGCGGCGGCGCACTCGTCGGCGAGCCCGTCGTAGAGGCGCTCGGCCCAGTCCGCGCCGGTGTCGAGCGGGGCCGCGAGCCCGACGAGCAGCGCCGTGGGCCGCGCGCCCATCGCGACGACGTCCGCGAGGTTCTGCGCGGCGGCCTTGCGCCCGATGTCGTAGGGACCGGACCAGTCGCGGCGGAAGTGCCGCCCCTCGACGAGCAGGTCGGTGGTGGCGACGACGCGCGCGTCGGGCGCCGCCACCACCGCCGCGTCGTCACCGGGCCCGAGCAGCACGTCCGGCCCCTGCGGCAGCCGCCGCGTCAGCCGGCCGACCAGCCCGAACTCGCCCAGCTCCCCGATGGTGCCCATCCGCCCCGACTCCCCGTGCCGTCCCACCGCCCGCGCTCCCGGACGTCCGGTTCCGTTCTGTTCGCGGCCCCCGACGGCGCTCCGGAAAGTGTCCGGTACCCCGGGCGCCCGCGGTGGCGGGTAACACGATACGGTGACCGTTCGACGGCTAATTCTCCGCCCGGGGAGGACGTGATGGTGCAGGCCTACATCCTCATCCAGACCGAAGTGGGCAAGGCGGCCGAGGTCGCCGGTGAGATCGCCGGCGTCACCGGTGTCACCCTGGCGGAGGACGTCACGGGCCCTTACGACGTGATCGTCCGAGCGGAGGCGCGGAATGTGGACGAGCTGGGCAAGCTCGTCGTGGCGCAGATCCAGTCGGTCGAGGGGATCACCCGCACCCTCACCTGTCCGATCGTTCATATCTAGGGCCGCGCCCCGGGCTGCGCTGCTGGCCGGGACCGGGCTGCTGGCGGCGGCCTGCGGCGACGGCGCGGTCGAGATCCCCGTCCCCAAGCCGGACGCGGCGACCGCGCGCCTGTGCGAGGGGCTCCGGCTCCCGGAGAAGGTCCACGGGCTGTCCCGCCGCGACGCCTCCCCCGACTCCCCGCTCACGGCCGCGTGGGGCTCCCCCGCGATCGCGCTGCGCTGCGGCGTCGGCAGGCCCGCCGCGCTGCACCCGGAGTCGCAGCTCGTCGACATCAACGGCATCTCCTGGTTCGGGCAGCCGACCGGCCGCCCCGTGACGTTCACCGCCGTCGCGCGGCAGGCGTACGTGGAGGTGACGGTCCCGGCGAAGTACAACCCGGCCGGGGACGTGCTGATCGAGCTGAGCGGCGCGATCACCTCGACGATCCCGACCAAGCCCGAGGGCCAGATCTGACCCTCGGGCGGCGATCGTCTCAGGGCGCCAGGTCCACGCGGACGCCGTCGGCGGAGTCCGACAGCAGCACGACCGTCGCCCCGTTGTCGCGCGTCCATCCGGCCGGGAGAAGGAACCAGCGCCCCTTCGTGTGCGCGAGCGTCCGCAGGCCGTTGTAGCGGTACCCGAACGAGGCGTCGGTGCCGCCCAGCCGCACCACGGCGACGCCCGGTCCGGTGATGTGCAGCCGGTTCCTGGCGTACACCACCGCCTGCGGACGGGTCGGCAGCGACAACTCGACGGCGCGCGCGGCGTCGAGGCCGTGCTGCTGCGCCGCGTTGGCCGTGGCCCAGAACGCCGCGATCAGCGCGAGCGCGATCAGCAGCAGGCGGCGGACCGCCCGTGTCACCGCGAGCGTCTCCGACCATCCGCCCCGCGCGACGCCGTACCGCGTCGCGGCCTCCGCGACGTACTCCAGCAGGAGCGTCCCGGCGCCGAGCGCGGCGGGCGACAGGTAGGGGCCGCTGACGGCGTTGTCGGCGTGCCGGCGCAGGCTGACGGCGCCGATCGTCAGCAGCGTGAACGCGAGGACCGTCAGCCCCACGCACACCGCCAGGCGCGCCCGCGCCCCCGCGTCCCGCAGCAGGTGGACGAGTAGATGATGGAGGATCAGCGCCCCGATCCCGGCGACCATCACCGTCGCCAGCGGCGAGAACACCGGGCCCGCGCTCAGCACGAGGTAGTCGGTCGTGGTGAACCCGACCGTGCCGAGGTCGATCCCGAAGTAGGCGAACAGGGCCTGCTCGCGCACGTACCCGAAGTAGTACAGGATCGCCGTGAGCACGCCGGTGGACGCCAGCACCCGCCCGGCGATCTCGACCAGCCGGCCGATCGCCCTGTCGTCGCCGGGCTCACCGGCGGCTCCGACCGCCACCGGTCAGGGGCTCGTGTCCGGGCCCGGCCCGTTGTGCTCGGGCTCGCCGCCGTCTCCGGGGTTCTCCTCGTGCGTCGTCCCGCCGGAGGGACCCGGCCCGCTCGGAGCCTCCTCCGTGTCCGACTCCGTCGGCGCCCCGGACGGCCCCGCCGTCTCCGTCGACGACTCATCCCCCGACGGCCCGTGCTCCGGCGGCGGGGTGGTCGCGGCGACCGCGAAAAGCTCCTCCTTCTTCTGCACGCCGACCAGGAGACATGGCTTCTTCCCGCACCGAGGGGCGTGGACCGTGAAGAACCCCGCGGGGTTGCTCTTCTTGTCCGCGGCGAGCTTCATCGTCCCGCAGGCGATACTCGGCACGCACTTCTTCCGGTGCCGCATCACGTCGTGGATGGCGCGGGCGCACGGGTCGGAGCCGGGGTCGGTGATCTCCACCGCCTTGCGGCACGCGGCCGCGATCTTCCGGAGCTGCCGGTCGGAGAGGCGGGTCTGGGCCACGTCCGTCGCCTGGGACTGGGCGTCGCCGCCCACGGCCAGGCCGCTCTGCTGCAACGGCAGCGATGTGCTCTTCGGACCGCCTCCGCCGCCCCCGCACGCCACCGCGCAGCACAGGACCGCCGCTCCCCCGAGCGCGTGCCATCGTCCAGGGCCCATGGTCGCCCCCCGTCATCACAGGCCGACACAGCGCATGCGCCTTCGGAGTGCCCCCAGGTCACAGCACCAAACCGGAGGAGGTGAACGTGGTGGGGCGGGTGGGATTCGAACCCGCTCAGCCGAAGCACCTGGGTTACAGCCAGGCCCGACTCTCCCGCGTCGGCGCCGCCCCGCGCACAGGCCCACCTGGGACCCGCGTCGTACCCCTGGCAGGATTCGAACCCGCATCGCACAGCACCTCATGCTGCCGTCTCTGCCGTTGGACTACAGGGGCATGCGTGCGGCTCCCGGGATTCGAACCCGGAGCGTCCACTTCCTGAGAGTGGTCCCTCTGCCGGTTGGGGTAGAGCCGCAAGGTCGCTCGACAAGGCGTCACTCGCGGCGGCTCGGCCAGGGCCTCTAGGAGAGGGGATACCGGCCGGGGCGGGCGTGCGACGCCTCGGGAAGTCGCAGTCGCAGTCGATAGCGGAGACGTTCCATGGCCGGTCCTCCTCTCAGGGTCTCGCGGGCCCGTCCTGGACGGGCCGACGCAGTCCACGGTGCCAGGACGGGGGCGCCCCGGGCAACCCATTTGTTCGTCGGCTCAGGGGGTGGGCTCGTCCGGCAGCGACATGCCGAAGGCGACCAGCGCCCAGAACGCGACCATGACCCAGCCGAGCGCGATCCCGGTGACCGCCATGCCCGCGCCGCGCTCGCCCGTCCGCCGCATCTTCACCCAGGCGATGTGGCCCGCGATGATCGCCGGAATGGACGGCAGCCCGCACGTGATCAGCCCGACCAGCCCGAACGACAGCGAGTAGATCGCCGCGTGGTTGTAGGGCGGCTTGGCGTGCGGGTTCTTGAGGTGCGGGTGCGCCTGCGGGGGCGGCGCCGGGTGCGCGGGCTGGGTCTGGGGCGCGTACCCGCCGTAGCCGGTGCTCTGCGGGTAGGCGCGGGCCGCGACGGCGTTGGCGTACTGGTTCCACGTCTCGGCCTCGGCGGTACGCCCCTGCTGGCTGAGCAGGACGGCCAGGTTCCGCATCGCGGCCGGGTCACCCGCCTGCGCGGCCTGCCGGTACTGCCGCTCGACGAGCGCCTGCGCCTCCCCCTCGGCCAGCGCGGGCGCCGGACCCGGAGGCGGCGGCGTGGATGACAAGCCCGGAGGCGGCGTCGGCGAGGAGGCCGGCGCCTGCGTGTGCGGGGGCGCCTGCGTATGCCGCGGCGGCGGCGTTCTCGGGGTCTGGCGGGACGCGCCGCTGGAGATGAGCCGGTCCAGCAGCTCCTGGGCGGACGGACGGCCCGCCGGGTCCTTGGCGAGCGCGCCGCGCACCGCCTCCAGCAGCGTGCCGCCGAGCCCGCCGAGGTCCGGCTCACCGCTGATGATGCTGTGGATGACCGCGGGGATCGAGTCGCCGCCGAAGCAGGGGCCGCCGCGCGCGGCGAACGCGACCGTCGCGCCCCAGGCGAACACGTCCGACGCCGGGGTCGCGCCCCGGCCGTTCAGCTGCTCGGGCGCCATGAACGCGGGGGTGCCGATGATGCCGCCGGTCGCTGTCAGGCGCGTGCCGTCCATCGAGCGGGCGATGCCGAAGTCGATCACGCGCGGTCCGAACGTGGACAGCAGCACGTTGGAGGGCTTCAGGTCGCGGTGCACCACGCCCGCGTCGTGGATCGCGGTCAGCGCGGTGGCGATGCCGACGGCGACCGCCTCCAGGTCGGCGCCGCGCAGCGGGCCGTCCTTGGCGACGGCGTCGTCCAGGCTCGGGCCGTTGACGAACTCGGTCACCAGGTACGGCGGCTCCGCGCCCGGGTCGGCGTCCAGGACGGGCGCGGTGCAGAAGGGGCGGACGCGCTGCGCCGCCGCCACCTCGGCCTCGAACCGCGCCCGGTACTGCCGGTCCGCCGCGTACTCGCGCCTGATCACCTTGATCGCGACCTTGCGGCCGTCGTCGTCCAGACCGACGTACACCGTCCCCATGCCGCCTTCCCCGAGCCGGTCCACCACCCGGTAGGGGCCGATCCGGCCCGGCAGTTCGGTCGGCAAGGCAGGTGCTCCTCTGGACGTGGGGTCGGGCACTCCAAGATTGACATATCCGGACCATCGGCCAATACGGAAGACACTCGCGCGACCGTAGAGTCCGGATGTTTTTCGCGAACGGGGAACCGCGGGCATTCCGGGGGCGTCCAACGTCAATGCGCGCCCGCATCTACGCTCCCCTCGCATCGGCCGCGACCCTGCCCCTGCTGCTCGCCGGATGTTCAGGGTCCTCCGCCTCCGACGACGAGGCGGTGGCGGCGCCGCCCATGCGGCTCGTCTCCTACGACGGCTGCGACGCGCTCCTGGACGGCCTGCGCCAAGCGGCCGCCGAACGCGTCGGCCCGTTCGGGCTCGGCGTCCCCGAGCCCTACGGTCCGTTCGCCACGGGGGACGGCGAGACGGCGATCACCAAGGGCGCGGTCCCCGGCCCCTCGCCCGCCGACGCCGGACGGGGCGCGCCCCAGCACTCCGGTACCAACGTCCACGAGGCGGGCGCCGACGAGCCCGACCTCGTCAAGACCGACGGCCGCCGCATCGTCGCGCTCGCCCGGGGCCGCCTCCAGGTCATCGACCCGGCGACGCGCAAGGTCGCGCACACGCTCGGGCTCCCGGGCGGCGACGGGTACCGGGCCGCGAGCACGAGCGCGCGGCTGCTGCTGAGCGGCGACCGCGCGCTGGTGCTCACGCCCCGCACCCCGATGGTGATGTACGACGGGCTGCGGCCGCGCGCCGGTGCGGAGGACGCGCCCCGTCCGGGGCCGCCGCGCCCGCAGACGGTCCTGACGCTGGTCGACCTCTCCGGCGCGCCGAAGGTGATCGGCTCGATGACGTCCGACACCGTCTACGTGGACGCGCGCATGACCGGTTCGGTCGCGCGGGTCGTGGTGCGCTCGACGCCGCGGATCGACTTCCCGGCGCCCTCGCGCGACCCCCGCACGCAGCAGGACTCGGGGCGGAAGGCGACCGAGCGGAACCGGGAGATCGTCCGGAAGGCGCCGCTCGACGCCTGGCTGCCCGGCTTCACGGTGGGCGAGGGCTCGGCCGCCAAGACCTACCGGGCGCCGTGCGGGCAGGTCAGCCGCCCGGCCTCCTACACCGGCACGTCGATGCTCAGCGTGCTGACCCTCGACCTGTCGCGCGGGCTCGGCGACCCGTCGCCGGTCGAGATCGCGGCGGACGGCGAGACCGTCTACGGCAACGGGTCGAGCCTGTACGTGACCGGCACTCCCCCGTCCCTGGTGGGCCTCCCGCGCAAGGGGGCCGCGCCGCGGTCGCAGCACACCGACGTCCACATGTTCGACGTGCGCGGCGCGGGACGGCCCCGCTACGTGGCGTCCGGCTCGGTGCCCGGCACGCTGCTGAACCAGTACGCGCTTTCGGAGCACGGCGGGAACCTGCGGGTGGCGACGACGGCCACGGCACCGCCGAAACCCGGCACGCAGCCCCCGGCGACCGAGAGCACGCTCTACGTCCTCGGGCGCAACGGGCCCCGCCTGGACCAGGTCGGACGCGTCGCCGGGCTCGGCAAGGGCGAGCGGATCCACTCCGTCCGCTTCATCGGCGCCACCGCCTACGTCGTGACGTTCCGGCAGGTCGATCCGCTGTACGTGATCGACCTGAACGACCCGCGCCACCCGCGCGTCAAGGGCGAACTCAAGATCAACGGATACTCGGCGTACCTGCATCCGACGGCCGACGGCAAGATCCTCGGCATCGGCCGGGACGCCGACGCCTCCGGCCGCACGACGGGCCTGCTGGCCTCGCTGTTCGACGTCGGCGGCGAGCCGCGCCGGGTCGCCTCCTACCGGCTGCCGGGCGCCGCGTCCGCGAGCGACTTCGAGCCGCACGCGTTCCTGTACTGGCCCTCGACCGGCCTGACCGTCGTCCCGGTGTCGCGCCCCGAGACCGGCGCGGGCGAGGCGCTCGCGCTGAAGGTCACCGGGTCGGGCATCACCAAGGTCGGCGCCGTCCGGCACGAGGAGGGCAACGGCGAGGGCTCCGTCCAGCGCTCGCTGATGGTCGGCGGCACGCTGTGGACGTTCTCGGACGCGGGCGCCCGCGCCACCGACGCCGCCACCCTCGCCGACCGCGCCTGGCTGCCCTTCGCCCAGCGCTGAGCCGGGGCCTCGCCGAGCCCGGACCTAGCGCAGGCCGGTCGGGCGGTGCAGGGCGGTCTGGATGAGGCGGTCGACCATGGCCGGGTAGTCCAGGCCGGTGGCCGCCCACATCTTCGGGAACGCCGACGTCGGGGTGCACCCCGGCATCGTGTTGATCTCGTTGAGGATCCAGCGGCCCTCGGGGGTGTAGAAGAAGTCGACCCGGGCGAGGCCCTCGCAGTCGAGCGCCTCGAACGCCTGGACGGCGATCCGCCGCACCTCCTCGATCGCGGCGGGCGGCAGGTCGGGCGGGATCGTCATGCTGGTCGCGCTGTCGAGGTACTTGGTCTCGAAGTCGTAGAAGTCGTGGCCGCCGGCCATGGTGACCTCGGCGGGCAGGCTCGCGTCGGGCGGCCCGTCGTCCAGGCCCTGCAGGACGCCGCACTCGATCTCGCGGCCCTCGACCGCCGCCTCGACGATCACCTTCGGGTCGTGCTCGCGGGCCGCCTCGACCGCGGCCTCCAGCGCGTCCTCGGTGGTGACGCGGGTGATGCCCATGCTCGACCCGGCGCGCGCGGGCTTGACGAACACCGGGCGGCCGTCGGCCAGCCCGAGCTCCTTCACCTCGTCGACCACGCGCTTGCGCTCGCGCCGCCACTCCCGGTCGCCGATCAGCGCGTACGGGCCGACGGGCAGGCCGCGCGCCTGCCAGACGAGCTTCATGTAGCCCTTGTCCATGCCGACGGCGCTGGCCAGCACGCCCGCGCCGACGTAGCGGACGCCGACCAGGTCGAGCATGCCCTGGATCGTCCCGTCCTCGCCGTAGGGGCCGTGCAGCAGCGGCAGGACCACGTCGACGTCGCCGAGCGTGCTCGGCACCCGTCCCGGCTCGACGACCATCAGCCCGCCGGCGGCGGGGTCGAACGGCAGCGCGAGCGCGCTGCCGTCACCGGTCACCTCGGGGAGCCGCCCGTCCTCGATCGCCAGGCGGATGCCGGCGGGCGGGAGCACCCAGCGGCCGTCGCGGGCGATGCCGATCGGCAGCACCTCATAGCGGTCCCGGTCGATGGCGGCCATCACCGCGCCCGCGGTGACGCAGGAGATCGCGTGCTCGGAGCTGCGCCCGCCGAACACCACCGCGACACGGGTCTTGCGAGAAACCTGGGACATGAGGCCAGACCCTACCGGGGATCACCCGGGGCGGTCACGAACGCGGCGCCCGCCGCGTACCGCCCCGGATCGTCCCCTTTTCAGACTCCGTAGCGTTCCGGTTTGGGGGCGCGCGAGATCAGCGAGATCGCCGCCTCCCTGATCGGCATGCCGTGGTAGAGGACGGCCGTCACCGCCTCGGTGATCGGCATCTCCACGTTGTGCTTGCGCGCCAGCTCCAGCACGGCCTCCGAGGACCTGACGCCCTCGGCGGTCTGCTTGGTGACCGCGGTCACCTGGTCCAGCGTCATGCCGCGGCCGAGGTTCTCGCCGAACGTGCGGTTGCGCGCCAGCGGCGACACACAGGACGCGACGAGGTCGCCCATCCCGGCGAGCCCGGCGAAGGTGTGCTCGTCGGCGCCGAGCGCCGCGCCCAGCCGGGCGATCTCGGCGAGGCCGCGGGTCATCAGCAGCGCCTGGGTGTTGGCGCCGAACCCGAGCCCGACCGACATCCCGACGCACAGGGCGACGATGTTCTTCACCGCGCCGCCGAGCTCGACGCCGATCACGTCGGTGGAGGTGTAGACGCGGAAGTAGGGGGTCATGGTGGCGGCCTGGAGGCCGCGCGCGGCGTCCTCGTCCTCGCACGCGGCGACCGCCGCGCTCGGCTCGCCGCTGACGATCTCGCGCGCCAGGTTCGGGCCGCTGAACACCGCGACCCGCTCCTGCGGGACGTCGGCGACCTCCCGGATCACCTCCGACATCCGCCGGGTGGTGCCGAGCTCGACGCCCTTCATCAGGCTGACCAGGATGGCGCCGGGGGGCAGCAGCGGGACCCAGGGGGCGAGCGTCGCGCGGAGCGTCTGCGCCGGGACGGCCAGCGCCACGAAGTCGACGCCCGCCAGGGCCTCGGCCGGGTCGGTCGTCGCGCGGACGGCCTCGGGCAGCGCGGCCCCGGGCAGGTAGTCGGGGTTCTCGTGCCGCTCGTTGATCGCCTCGACGACCTCGGCGCGGCGGCCCCAGAGGGTCACCTCGCCGCCCGCGTCGTGCAGCATCTTCGCGAACGTGGTGCCCCACGACCCGGAGCCCATCACGGCGGTGCGGAAGGTCACGAGCCGTCCGCCTTCGTGTCGGCGGGCCGGGACGCGGCGTCGGCCGGGCGGGAGGCGGCGTCGGCGGGCCGGGAGGCGGTGTCGGCCGGGCGCGGCCCGGGGACCGCGCCCTCGGCGGCCCGGCGGCGCTCCTCCAGCACCCGGTGGTGGTCGTAGCGTTCCACGGGCGGCTCCTGACCGCGCAGCTCGCCGAGCAGGGCGGTGATCGCGTCCATGATCTCGTCGGTGGCGGCGCGCAGCGTGTCCTTGTCGAGGGGCAGGCCCTCGTAGCGGGAGAGGTCGACGGGCGGCCCGGCGACCACCCGCATCGTCTTGCGGGGGAAGGGGTGGAAGCCCTTGCGCAGGCTCCCGGCGAGGCCCCGCCGCTCGCCCTTCTTGTAGGGCAGCAGCTCGTGCGCGCCCCAGTTCGCCACCGGGACGACCTTCGCGCCGGTCTTCAGCGCCATCCGCGCCACACCGGTCTGGCCGGTCATCGGCCACAGCTCGGGGTCGCGGGTGCAGCTCCCCTCCGGGTAGAACATCAGGCACTCGCCGTCCACCAGCGCCTTCTCGGCGTCCCTGAGGGCCGACGCGGCGTCGGCGCTGTCGCGGTAGACGGGGATCTGCCCCGTCCCGCGCAGCACGCTCCGGATGAGCGGCACGTCGAACAGCGTGGACTTGGCCAGGTAGACGGGGTAGCGGCCCGCCTCGTAGACGAAGTGGGCGAGGGCGAGCGGGTCGGACTCGGAGATGTGGTTGGCGGCGATGATCAGGCCGCCCGTCCTGGGCACGTTGCCCCGGCCGCGCCAGTCGCGCCTCAGCGCCCCGGACAGCAGCGGGCGCAGGATGACGATCGTGAGCTTCCGCCAGCGCGGCGAATACCCGTGGCCCATGCCCCGTCCCTCCTCGTTCCGTCGCCCGCGTGAACGCGGGGTGTCCACAAGTCTCGCGGCTCCGTGCGCATAGTGTCGAGTTGCCATGTCTACAGCAGCGCGCACCGCGCCCCCTCTCCAGTGGTCGCTCGTCGTACCGGTCAAGGTGCTGGCACGGGCCAAGACCCGCATGTCCGCGGCGGCGGGACCCCACCGCCCAGACCTCGCGCTCGCGGTGGCGGCCGACACGGTCGCCGCCGCGCTGCGCTGCCCCCGCGTCCGCGATGTGATAGTGGTCACCGACGACCCCCTTCCGGCCGCGCGGCTCGCCGCGCTCGGCGCCCGCGTGGTGCCGGACGAGCCGGACGCGGGCCTGAACCCGGCCCTCGTCCACGGTGCGGGCCGGGGGCGGGAGGTGTCCCCGGGCACCGGCACGGGCGCGCTCTCCGCCGACCTTCCCGCCCTGCGCCCGGACGAACTCGCCCGCGTCCTCGACGCCGCCGCGCAGGCGCCCGAGGCGTTCGTCCCCGACGCCGCCGGGATCGGCACGACGCTCTACACGGCCCGTCCGGGCGTCACGTTCTCCCCCGCGTTCGGGCGCGACTCCCGCGCCGCGCACCGGGCGCGCGGGGCCCGCGAGCTTCTCCTCCCCGACATCGACAGTATCCGCCGGGACGTCGACACTCCCTCCGATCTCCAGGTCGCGCTGAGCCTCGGCGTCGGCCCCCGCACGGCGGAGGTCGCCGCGCGCCTCAGGACGGTGGCGCCCGGGTGAGCTTCGGCCGGGGGCCGAAGGCGCGGCCGGGGATAGGGTGCGGGGCATGCAGGGGACGGTGAAGGCGTTCGACGCGGAGACCCGGACGGGGAGCGTGCTCCTCGACGACGGGACGGAGCTGCCCTTCGACGCCGGGGCGTTCGCGGCGGGCGGGCTGCGCCTGCTGCGGTTCGGGCAGCGCGTCAACCTGGCCGTGGACGCCGAGCAGCGGATCACCGTCGTGACCCTCTCGACCTTCCCGCTCCCCGCGACGTAGCCCCCGGGGGTTCCGCGACGGCGCGCCGCGGGGCCGCGCGACCGTCGAAAGGCATACGAACGCCGGCGCCCGGGACCGTGTCCGAATTATTGGCACGGTCCCGGGCGCCGGCGCGGTGAGGCTACTTCTTCCCGGCCACCAGGTTCTTGAAGTCCTGGCCGGCCTTGAACTTCGGCACGGACGTCGCAGGAACCTGGATGGTCTTGCCCGTTGCGGGGTTGCGGGCCGTGCGGGCAGGCCGGTCGGCCTTCTCGAACGAACCGAACCCGGTGATCGCGACCTTGTCGCCCTTGGCGACGGCGGTCTGGATGGCGTCCAGGATCGCGTCGACGGCCTCGGCTGCGGCCTTCTTGCTGCCCAGCCGGTCAGAGATGGCGTCGACCAGCTCACGCTTGTTCATGGGTTACTCCTCTAGTTCCCCCCTTGCCCGAACGAAACTAAGGGACCTCCAGCATGGACACAATCACCTGCACGCAAGAGTTGCCGTGTCGCTGGCGTTTTGTCGGCCTCGCCCCCGTCTCGCCGGGTGACCGGACCGGATCCGGCCACTGCGCACGCTAACGGACGTCGGGGGCCTCTTGGAAATCGGCGAGGAACGCCTCCAGCCTGCGGTCGGCCAGCTCGGCGTCCCTTTTGGCCAGATCGGTGATCGCCAGCAGGTGGCGGATGAGCCGCTGCCGCGTCTCCTTCGGCAGCGGCGCGACGGCCCGGTGGGCGTCGCGCAACTGCCGCGCGAGTCGGGTCAGATCCGGGTCGTCCCATTCGGGCCCGGTCCATGGGACCGTGCTCAATTTCGTGCCCCCAACGGTTCGCGAACGGGCTTCGTACAAGGGAATTGTCCCTGCCGCGGAGCCGTGCTCCCGCATCCGGGGTCGCCATCAGGGGTTTCGGGGACGCCGAAGCCCCGGCCCGCCGTCCCGGGACGGCGGGCCGGGGCAGGGCCGCGGCGGGTCAGACGGTGACGGGCAGCCAGGGCGCGCGGCGGCCCTCGAACTCGGTGATCGCGTCGCCGTGGCGGAGGGTCAGGCCGATGTCGTCCAGGCCCTCCAGGAGGCGCCAGCGGGTGTAGTCGTCGATCTCGAACCCGGCGGATCCGGCGCCGTAGCGGACCTCGCGCCTCTCCAGGTCCACGGTGATCTCCAGGGTGGGGTCCTGCTCGACCCCCGCCTGGATGTCCTCGACCTGCTCGGCGGTCAGCACGACCGGCAGCAGCCCCATCTTGGTGGAGTTGTTGCGGAAGATGTCGCCGAAACGCGGGGCGATGACGACGCGGAACCCGTACTGCTGCAACGCCCAGACGGCGTGCTCGCGGGACGAGCCGGTGCCGAAGTCGGGCCCGGCGACCAGGATGCCCGCGCCCTCGTACCGCGGCTGGTTCAGGACGAACTCCGGGTCCTCGCGCCAGGCGGAGAACAGGCCCTTGTCGAACCCGGTGCGGCTGACCTGCTTGAGCCAGACCGCCGGGATGATCTGGTCGGTGTCGACGTTGCTGCGGCGCAGCGGCACCGCGCGTCCGGTGTAGGTGGTGAACGCTTCCATGCTCATTCCTTAGAGGTCGGCGGGAGCGGCCAGGCGGCCGGTGACGGCGGTCGCGGCGGCGACGGCGGGCGACACCAGGTGGGTGCGGCCACCGGGGCCCTGCCGGCCCTCGAAGTTGCGGTTGGACGTGGAGGCGCTGCGCTCCCCCGGGGTGAGCTTGTCGGGGTTCATCGCGAGGCACATCGAGCAGCCCGCCTCGCGCCACTGCGCGCCCGCCGCCGAGATCACCTCGTCCAGCCCCTCGTCCTCGGCCTGCTTCTTGACCTTCATGGACCCCGGGACGACCAGCATGCGGACGCCGTCGGCGACCTTGCGGCCCCGCAGCACGCCCGCGACGGCCCGCAGGTCCTCGATGCGGCCGTTGGTGCAGGAGCCGACGAACACGGTGTCGACCGCGATGTCGCGCAGCGGCGTCCCGGCGGTCAGGCCCATGTACTCAAGGGCCCGCTCGGCGGCCTGGCGCTGCGCGGGGTCGCCGTAGGACGCCGGGTCCGGCACGGAGTCGCCCAGCGGGAGGCCCTGGCCGGGGTTGGTGCCCCAGGTCACGAACGGCGTCAGCGCGGACGCGTCGATCACGACCTCCTTGTCGAAGACCGCGTCGTCGTCGGTGCGCAGCGACCTCCAGTACTCGACGGCCCGCTCCCACTCCTCGCCCTGGGGCGCGTGCGGGCGGCCCTCCAGGTAGGCGAACGTCGTCTCGTCGGGGGCGATCATCCCGGCGCGGGCGCCCGCCTCGATGGACATGTTGCAGACCGTCATGCGGCCCTCCATCGACAGCGAGCGGATCGCCTCGCCCCGGTACTCGATGACGTGGCCCTGGCCGCCGCCGGTGCCGATCCTGGCGATGATCGCCAGGATCAGGTCCTTGGCGGTGACGCCCTCGGGCAGCGCGCCGTCCACGGTCACGGCCATCGTCTTCGGCTTGACCTGCGGGAGCGTCTGGGTGGCGAGGACGTGCTCGACCTCGCTGGTGCCGATCCCGAAGGCGAGGGCGCCGAACGCGCCGTGCGTGGAGGTGTGCGAGTCGCCGCACACGACGGTGGTGCCCGGCTGGGTCAGGCCGAGCTGCGGGCCGATGACGTGCACGATGCCCTGCCCGGCGTCGCCCATCGGGTGCAGCCGGATCCCGAAGTCGGAGCAGTTCTTGCGCAGCGTCTCGACCTGGGTGCGCGACACCGGGTCGGCGATCGGCCGCAGCAGGTCGGTCGTCGGGACGTTGTGGTCCTCGGTGGCGATCGTCAGGTCGGGGCGGCGGACCTGGCGCCCGGCCATCCGCAGGCCGTCGAACGCCTGCGGGCTGGTGACCTCGTGGACGAGGTGCAGGTCGATGTAGAGGAGATCCGGCTCACCCTCGGCACGCCGTACGACGTGCGCGTCGTACACCTTCTCGGCCAACGTACGGCCCATCACTCCCACCTCACCTGTCATGATCGGCGGCGCGCGACCGCGCGCCGCTGGACTCCGGCCACCCGACTTGCATCTCAAATGACGAGACGGCAATATCAAGTCATGGACAACTCTAGCGGAGTCGGCGTACTCGACAAAGCGGTTCTCGTGCTGAACGCGCTGGAGGCGGGCCCGGCCTCGCTCGCCCAGCTCGTCCAGACGACCGGGCTGGCCCGCCCGACCGCCCACCGGCTGGCCGTCGCGCTGGAGCACCACCGCCTCGTCCACCGCGACACCCAGGGCCGCTTCATCCTCGGGCCGAGGCTCGCCGAACTCGCCGTCGCCGCCGGGGAGGACCGGCTCCTCGCGATCGCGCAGCCGATCCTCGCCCAGCTGCGCGACCTGACCGGCGAGAGCGCCTCGCTGTTCCGCCGCCAGGGCGACGTGCGGGTCTGCGTCGCCTCCGCCGAGCGCACCAGCGGCCTGCGCGACACGATCCCGGTCGGCGCCGCGCTGCCGATGACCGCCGGGTCGGCCGCGCAGATCCTGCTGGCCTGGGAGGAGCCCGACCGGCTGCACCGGGGGCTGCGCGGCGCGAAGTTCGAGGCGACGACGCTGGCCTCGGTCCGCCGCCGGGGCTGGGCGCAGAGCGTCGGGGAGCGCGAGCAGGGCGTCGGGTCGGTGTCGGCCCCGATCCGCGGCGCCGCCGGACGGGTGATCGCCGCGGTCTCGGTGTCGGGCCCCCTGGAACGGCTGACCCGCTCCCCCGGGCGGCTGCACGCCGGGCCGGTCGTGGCCGCCGCCGAGAAGATCTCCGAGGGCATGCGCCGCACCGCCGCCTGACCGGCCCCGGTCATGCCGCCCGGCCGCGACGGCCGAGGCGAGCTTTGGATGCGGGCTTTGGATAGTGACAGTATCCAATAGGTCACCCTGGATAACGTTAACCTCCAGTCAAGGGGGTGAGCGGTGCAGATCTCCGAGCTCAGCGATCGCAGCGGGCTGACCGTCCAGACGATCAAGTTCTACATCCGGGAGGGCCTGCTCCCGAAGGGATCGTCGGTGAGCGCGACCCGCTCGGAGTACGGCCGTCCGCATCTGGAGCGGCTGCGGCTGATCAGCGCGCTGCGCGAGGTCGGCGACCTGCCGGTCGCGGCGATCCAGCAGATCATCGCCGCGATCGACGACGAGGACGTCAGCCTGCACGAGCTGTTCGGCACCACGCAGTACGCGATCGGTCCGCATGTGGCCGCGCCCGGCGACCCGCACTGGCGCGCCGCCCGCGAGGACGTCGACGCCCTCGTCCGCGAGCTCGGCTGGACGGTCGGCGACCGCGCCCCCGCCCGCGACCTGCTCGCCCACACGTTCGTCGCGCTGCGCCGCCTCGGCTTCCCGATCACGCTGACCGACCTGCGGCCGTATGTGAAGGCCGCGACCGAGGTCGCCGACCACGAGATCGGACGGGTCGCCGACGACACCTCCCGCGCCCGCACCGTCCACTCCCTGCTGGTCTCCACCGTCCTGTACGAGCAGGTCCTGACGGCGCTGCACCGGCTGGCCCAGGAGGACGCCTCGTCCCGCCGTTTCGGCGCCCCCTGACGGGGTTTCGGTCCCCCGGGGCGGGCCGGTTCCCATCCGGCCTGACCAGGGAGTTGTCGTCAATTCCGGCATAATGGGTCGGTATTACGATTCATTACGAATCGCCTAATATGAAAGGCCGTGGACGGCGCTCGCCGCGCACGCCGCCGAGCTTTGCAGAGTGACCCGTTGATGACCGCACCACCGAACACCCCCGGCGACCGGTGGACCGACCGCCTCCTCGCCGAGGGAGACGACCCCGACCCGCGCTTCTCGCTGGCCAACGAGCGCACGTTCCTCGCCTGGATCCGCACCGCGCTGGCCATGATCGCCGGCGGGGTCGGCGTCGCGCTCAGCGGCGACCTGATGGACACCGCGCTGCGCGTCGGCCTCGCGATCGGCCTGTCGGCGACCGGCGCGCTGGTGGCGGCGCTGGCGTTCCGGCGCTGGCTGGTCACCGAGCGCGCCCTGCGGCGCGCCGAGACGCTGCCGCCCCCGGCGCTCGCGCCGATCCTGTCCTACGGCCTGGCGATCGGCGCGCTCGCCCTGGCGGCGGCGCTGCTGGCCACCCGATGACCTGCCGGGACCGGGGAGCGCAGCCCGAGCGGACGGCGCTCGCCTGGTCCCGGACGGCGCTCGCCCTCATCGGCGCGGGCCTGCTGTGCGTGCGGCTCGCGCCCTCCTCCCCCGGCGCGGGGGCGGCGGCCCTGGTCGTCTGCGGCGGGGTCGTGCTGCTGCTGCGGCGCACGCAGGCGGCCCTGCGGACGCGGCGCCGGCGGCTGCCCGCGGGCGGCCGCGTCGCCGACCCCGCCTCCGTGCTGATCACGACCGCGCTCACGATGCTGCTGGGCGTGGTCGGGGCCCTGTTCACCCTGCACAGCTGAGCCATGCGTGGCTCGCATGGCCGATGTGCGAGATCTTCGCTGGTGGCATGGGACCGCCCCGCCTAGCGTTCCGGGCATGCGAATCACCCATGACGACCCGGCCACCGTCCCGGCCCCGCCGGGCGCCTATACGCACGCGATCCACGTCACGTCCGGCCCGATGCTGTACATCTCCGGGCAGATCGCCCTCGGTGCGGACGGCGAGGTCGTCGCGCCCGGCGACATGACCCGCCAGTCGGAGGTGGTGCTCTCGCTGCTGGAGCGGATCCTCGCCGCGCACGGCGCCGGGTTCGGCGACGTCGTGAACATCAGGACGTTCATGACCGACCTCGGGCGGCTCGACGAGTACGCGGCCGTCCGCCGCCGCTACGTCACCGGCAGGCCGCCGACCAGCACGACCGTGGAGGTCCCCCGGCTGTTCCGCCCCGGCGCGCTGCTGGAGGTCGAGGCCGTCGCCGCCCTCCCGGCCTGATCACGTGCGGAGCGCCGCGGCGGTCTCCTTCAGGTCGGTGAGGAAGGCGGCCGCCGGCGGGGACCGCCGCGCGTGCCGGGCCACGGCCGCGTAGACGGTGCGGCGGGGCGGGTCGGGCGCGATCGGGCGCAGCACGAGGCCGTCGCGGGCCGCCGCGTCCGCCGCCAGCGCCGGGACGAAGGTGACCCCGAAGCCCTCCGCGACCAGGCCCAGCTTGGAGATCCACTCGGCGACCCGCAGCGGCGTCGCGGGCGTGAACCCGGCCGCCTCGCAACGGGCGCGCAGCGCGGCGACGGCCTCGGGGTCGTCGGCGACGATCCACGGCTCGTCCGCCAGGCCCGCGAGCGGGACGCGGCGCCGCGCGGCGAGCCGGTGCCCGGTCGGCAGCGCGACCAGGAGCGCGTCCTCGCGCAGCGGGACGAGGTCGGCGGCGTCGATCGAGGTGACCTTGTGGGTGCTGACGACGGCGAGGTCGAGGTCCCCCGCCTCCAGCTTCGGCAGCAGGCGCTCGGTGGTGCCCTCGCGCAGCGCGACCTCGACCCCGGGATGGCGGGCCCGGAACCGGGCGAGGGCGCGCGGGACGAGTGCCGCGTTGGCCGTGGGGAACGCGCCGAGCCGCAGCGTGCCGGTGTCGAGGCGGCGCAGGCCCTCGATCGCGCGGGCGGTACCGGCGAGCCGGTCCAGCAGGCCGCGCGCGTGCGGCAGCAGGTACTCCCCCGCCGGGGTCGGCCGGACGCCGCGGGCGCCGCGCGCGAACAGCTCCACGCCGCAGACGTCCTCCAGCGTCGCGATCTGCCGGGAGACCGCCGACTGGGTGTAGCCCCCGGCGGCCGCCGCCGCGGTGAAGGACCCGAGTTCGGCGACGGCGACGAACGTCCGGAGCAGGACCGGATCGAGGGCTTCGGCGCGCACGGTAGGGAGGATAGGGCGGCCGGGGGACGGGTCGGGCCATGCGCGCCGGGCGGCGCGGCGTAGGCTCCAGGCGTGTCCGTCGCCCCGTCCTTCGCGCCCCCCTTCGTGAGCCTGACCACCGACTTCGGCGCCGCCTACACCGCGATCTGCGCCGGGGTCGTCCACACGATCGCGCCCGGCGCCACCGTGCTCGTGCTGTCGGACGAGGTGCGGCCCTACGCGGTCGCCGAGGGCGCGATGCTGCTGGTCCAGGCGCTGCCCTACCTCCCGGTGGGCGTGCACGTCGGCGTCGTCGACCCGGGCGTCGGCACCCCGCGGCGGCCGCTGGCGGTCGAGACCGGGCGCGGCGACGTGCTCGTCGGCCCGGACAACGGCCTGCTCGTCCCGGCGGCGGAGGAGCTGGGCGGCGTGGTCAGGGCGCACGTCCTGGAGAACCCGGCCTACCGGCTGCCGCGCGTCTCCTCCACCTTCCACGGCCGCGACATCTTCTCCCCCGCCGCCGCGCACCTGGCGGGCGGCGCGGACATCGCCGCGTTCGGGCCGCGGGTCGCTCCGCTGCCGCTGGACGTCGCGCCGCCGCGCGCCGAGGACGGCGTGCTGACCGCCGCCTACCTCTACACCGACCGGTTCGGCAGCGTGATCGTCAACGCCGGACCGGACGACCTTGCCGCCGCTCTAGGCCCGGTGGCCTTCGGCGCCGCGCTGGAGGTGTCCTGGCCCGGACGCGCCGCGCGGGTCACCTTCGCCGAGACGTTCGGGAGCGTTCCGGTGGGCGAGCCGCTGCTGCTGACCGACTCGTCCGGACGGCTCGGCTTCGCCGTCAACCAGGGGTCGGCCGCGGAGCGGT
The DNA here is from genome assembly GCF_018603865.1 of Actinomadura sp. NEAU-AAG7. Taxonomy (NCBI): domain Bacteria; kingdom Bacillati; phylum Actinomycetota; class Actinomycetes; order Streptosporangiales; family Thermomonosporaceae; genus Actinomadura; species Actinomadura sp. NEAU-AAG7. Next base: position 72,948 of record NZ_JAHFZY010000011.1, on the reverse strand, counting down.
TCGGGTTCCGCGGCGAGGCCGTCGCGGTGCGGCTGGCAGACTGACCGGCATGGAACTCGACGTCGTCGCCTGGGTGCAGGTGTCGGACGGGCGGATGCTCGCCGTCCGCTCCCGCGGCCGCGACCTGCTCTACCTGCCCGGCGGCAAGCGGGAGCCGGGCGAGAGCGACTGGTCGGCGCTGTCGCGCGAGGTCCGCGAGGAACTCGACCTGGAGCTGGACGCGGCGTCCTTCCGCGAGCTGGGCGTGATCCGCGCGCCCGCGCACGACCAGCCCGACTTCGCGCGGGTCCGGATGGCGTGCTTCACCGCGTCCTACAGCGGCGCGATGGCGGCGGCGGGCGAGGTCGACGAGTACCGCTACGTCGGACGCGGCGAACGGCACCTGCTCGCGCCCGCCGCCCAGGCCGCCCTCGACCTCGCGGACGAGCGCGGCCTCCTCGCCTGACGCCCGTTCTGGGCGTTGATCGACCTTCGGGCGGCGTCCCGGCGACTTTGGTCGCGGCGGCCTGGCCCCCTGGCCGCTGCCCCGGCGGGTCCTCCGGCGCGAGACTCACGGTCGGGGCGGCCCGACCAGTGAGGAGCCAGCGCATGCCACAACCACCGGTCAGCCGGCGGACCGTGCTCGTGGGGACGGCCACCGCGGCCATCTCGATCACGGGCGCGGCGCCGCCCGCGCGCGCCGCGTCCCGGGGCGGCGGGCCCGGACGCGGGGGGCCGGGCCTGGCGCAGCACGGCGTCAACTACGACACCGAGCGCGAGGTGTGGAAGCCCGCGTACGTGCGGCGCGAGATCCGCGCGATCGCCCGCGACCTGCACTGCAACGCGATCATCATCCTCGGCTCGGACGTCGGCCGGCTGATGCTCGCCGCGCGCTGCGCCGCCGAGGAGGGCCTGTACGTCTGGTTGGAGGCCCGCCAGTTCGACCGGGACGCGCGGACCACGCTGAGGTTCCTCGCCTCGGTGTCCCGCGCCGCCGAGACCCTGCGCCGGAGCCATCCGGACATCGGGATCTCGGTGGGCTGCGAGCTGACGATCTTCATGTCGGGGCTCGTGCCCGGCGCCGACTACAGGGAGCGGGCCGCCAACCTCGGCACCCCGGCGGGCCGGGGCTACAACGAGCGGCTCAACGCGTTCCTCGCGCGGGCGCGGGCGACGGTCCGCCCGCTGTTCGGCGGGCGCCTCACCTACACCTCGGGGGTGTGGGAGGCCATCGCCTGGGGCGGCTTCGACGTCGTCGGCGTCGACCTGTACCGGGACGCGTCGAACGAGGCGACCTACGTCCGCGACGTGCGCGCGCTGCACCGGTTCGGCAAGCCCGTCGTGATCACCGAGTTCGGCTGCTGCGCCTACCGGGGCGCGGACCGGCGCGGCGGCGAGGGCTTCGACATCATCGACTGGAACCACGAGCCGCCGATCATCCCGCCCGGCCACGTCCGGGACGAGCGGGTCCAGTCCCGCTACATCTCCGAACTGCTCGACGTCTACGAGGCGGAGGGCGTGTACGGGGCGTTCGTCTACAACTTCATCGAATCGGACTCCCCGCACATGCCCGAACCCAGCCTCGACCTCGACATGGCGGGCTTCGCGCTGGTCTCGGTGCTCCCACCCGACTCCCCGCGCAACTACCCCGCCACCGGCGACTGGGACCCGAGAGACGCCTTCCACACGGTGGCCCGCCGCTATGCCGGAATGCGCCGCCGGTCCTAGGGGGGACGTCGCGTAATGGCCTCCGCCCCCGCGCGGGCGCGTAGCCGAGCGGTGGGGCCGACGCCGAAGGCGAGGCCCCACCGCGAAGACCGCGAAGACCGCGAAGACCGCGAAGACCGCGAAGACCGCGAAGACCGCGAAGACCGCGAAGAGATACTCCAGGCACGGTCACGCCCCGAGCCACCAGCGAACAGGCGTGACCACGCCTTCACGAACACAACTGCCCGACGAAGAACAGAGCCCGCGCCGTCACGGACACAGCCGCCCGGCGAAGGACGTGGACCGGGCCTTCAGAGACACAGGCGCCCGGCCAGGACGTGAGCCGGGCCTTCAAGGACACAGGGGCCGGGCGAGCGGGGTGGGTTGGGGCTCGATGACCGGCGTCAGCCGCTTCGGCGGTGCCGGTCGGCGGCCGCGGCGCTGAGGATCATCTCGTCGACGACCCAGCGGGCCTCCGCGGACAGGTCCACGAGCGCGCGCAGCACCTCGGGACGGATGACGCCCTGCTCGACGTCGCGGCGCAGGGCCTGGAGCGTGAGGTCCTCGTCGATCGAGCGGGTCTCCCCCGGGAACCCGAAGTAGCCGATCGGCACGCCGAAGAAGGTGGCGAGCGCGGTGAGGGTCTTGAGCTGGGGGTTCTCCTGCCGTCCGGTGCGCAGCTTCCACACGGTGGTGGAGGAGATGTCCTCGCCGGTGGCGCGCGCGATCGCGCCGGCCGTCTCCACGTTGTTGCGGGGCGGTCCGGCGTCCGCGGGCCACAGGTTGCGGATCAGCCACTCGACCTTCTCCGCCAGCGTCGCGCCCGGCGAGATCTCCTGCACGGTGCCCACCTGGACCCCTTCCCTCCTCGACTGCCGAACGACTTTAGTTGACCGTCAACAGGTTCGTCAGCCAAGGACACGGGACACTTCTCGACCCCCGGAGTGAGGTCCTTCCTCCCCCTCAGGTTCCGTCCGCCCCGCCGCGCTCACCCCGTCCGGTGAACCTTGCCAAGAAGCGTTGCAAAGACCCTTGGCAACCCATAGCGTCCTCGGCATGACGGACGAGGGCAGGGCGGAGGGCGCGGCGGAGCAGCCCGGCCCGGGGCAGGCGGGCGGGGACCGGCCCGCCCCCGAGGCGATCACCGACCCGCGCCAGGTGCGGCTCCTCGCGCACCCGCTGCGGCAGCGCATCGCGGAGGTCATGCGGCGCGGCCCCGTCTCCTCCACCACGCTCGCCCGCGCGCTCGGCCAGAGCACCGGCGCGACGAGCTACCACCTGCGCCAGCTCGCCAAGCACGGCTTCGTCGAGGAGGTCCCCGAGCTCGGCCGGGGCCGGGAGCGCTGGTGGCGGGTCAAGCCGTCGGACCGGCGCCTGCCCCGCTACAGCGAGCAGACGCCGCCGATGCGCGCGGCGGTCGAGGAGCTCACCCGGCTGGAGTTCGCGAACGAACTGGAGCAGCTCGAACGGTTCCAGCGGGCGCGCGAGGACCTCGGCCCGTGGGCGGACGCGCTGCTGTTCTCCTTCTCCACCGTCACGCTGACGCTGGAGCAGGTCCGGCCGTTCTTCGAGGACTACATCGCGCTGCTGTACCGCTACAAGGCCGCCGACGCCGACCCGCCGCCGGACGCCCGCGCCCTCGTCGTCAGGCTGCTGGCCTTCCCCGAGATCACCGAGGAGGACGAGCGCACCTGACCCCCGAGGGCCGGGCCGGCGAGTTGCAGCTCGCCGGCCCGGCCGGGCGGAAGCCCCGCATCACCACGCCTAAGGCGTGCTCACCGCGACACGACACCTCCACCGAAAGGAGAGCACCTCATGCTGCTCTCGCGCAAACTCGCCGCGCTGGCCACGGGCCGCGGCACGAAATGGGCGATCCTCCTGGTCTGGATCGCGATCGTCATCGTGGCCGTCCCCTTCGCCGGGAAGCTCCAGGACGCCGTCGAGGACGGCTCCACCGCCGACCTGCCGCGCGGCGCGCAGTCCACGAGGGTCGAGGAGCTGACGCCGCGCTTCCCGGGCGGCGATGCGGCGCCCGGCCTGGTCGCCTACGTTCGCGACTCCGGGATCACCCCCGCCGACCGGGCGCGCGCCGAGGCCGACCGCCGCGCGCTCGCCTCCGTCGCCAGCGGCCCGATCGCGCCGGCCGCCGCGTCCCGGGACGGCCGCGCGCTCATGCTGAACGTGCCGCTCGTGGACGACGGCGACCTCTCCGAGCACGCCGAGAAGATCCGCGACCGCGTCCAGGAGAACGCGCCGCCCGGCCTCCAGATCCGCCTCACCGGCCGCGCCGGCGAGGCGCTGGACGTCGGCGACGCCTTCGAGAAGCTCGACAAGCTGCTGCTGATCATCACGATCGCGCTGGTGACCGGCGTTCTGCTGGTCACCTACCGCAGCCCTGTCCTGTGGCTGCTGCCGCTGGTCGGCGCGGCGGTCTCGTTGCAGGTCAGCAACGCCGTCGTCTACCTGCTCGCCGAGCACGCCGACCTGTACATCGCGAAGGGCATGTCGGCGATCCTCAACGCCCTCGTGTTCGGCGTCACCACCGACTACGCGCTGCTCCTGCTCGCCCGCTACCGCGAGGAGCTGCGCCGGCACGCCGACCGGCACGAGGCGATGCGGGTCGCCCTCCGCCGCGCCGCCGCGCCGGTCGTCGCCTCCGCCGCCACCGTGTGCCTCGGGCTGCTGTGCCTGCTCGCGGCGACGATGGGCTTCAACTACGCGCTCGGCCCGATCGGCGCCATCGGGGTCCTCGGCGGCCTCGCCGTGGTCATGTCGCTGCTGCCCGCCCTGCTGGTGATCCTCGGCCGCTGGATCTTCTGGCCCCGCATCCCCCGGTTCGGCGACACCCCGCCCGCGCGCGGCGGTGTCTGGGACCGGATCGGACGCCGCGTCGCCGCCCGCCCGCGCCTGGTCTGGCTCGCCGGGACGGCCGTGCTCGCGGCCCTGGCCGCCGGGGCGCTGGGCGTCGACACGGGGCTCGACCGCGAGCACTTCCTCACCTCCACGCCCGGCTCCACCGTCGGCGAGCGCCTGCTGCACGAGCACTACTCCGGCGACCAGACCCGCCCGGTGCGGGTGGTCTCCGAGAAGCCCGTCACGGCCGCGCTGCGCGCCGTCCCCGGCGTCGCGCGCGTCGGGCGGCCGGAGCGGAGCCTCGACGGCCGCCTCACCAGGACGGACGTCATCCTCACCGCCCCGCCCGACAGCGAGGCCGCGAAGGACACGGTCAGGAACATCCGCGCGGCCGTCCCGGACGCCGACGTCGGCGCGGGCGCCGCGAGCGAACTCGACAAGGCCGACGCGCAGGCCCACGACCGGCGCGTGGTCATCCCGCTCGTGCTCGGCGTCGTCCTGCTGATCCTGATGGTCCTGCTCCGGGCGCTGGTCGCCCCGCTGCTGGTCATCGCCACGGTCGTCGCGTCCTACTTCGCGGCGCTCGGCGCGTCCTGGCTGCTGTTCAGGTACGCGTTCGGGTTCCCCGCGCTGGACACCCAGCTCGCCCTCATGGGCTTCCTGTTCATGGTCGCGCTCGGCGTGGACTACAACCTGTTCCTCGTCTCCCGGATCCGCGAGGAGGTGGCCCTGTCCGACCACCGCACCGGGGTCCTGCGCGGGCTCGGCCTCACCGGCGGCGTCATCTCCAGCGCCGGGCTCGTGCTGGCCAGCACGTTCGGCGTCCTCGGCGTCATGCCGCTCACGATGATGGTCCAGATCGGCGTGCTGGTGGCGCTCGGCGTGCTGCTCGACACCTTCCTCGTCCGCTCGATCATCGTCCCCGCGCTCGCCCTGGACGCCGGACGCCTCTTCTGGTGGCCCGGCGCGCTCTCCCAGCGGACGCCGCGCCACGTCCGCCCACCCGAACCGGCACACAACTGAACAAACCGCGGAAGCCCCGGCCGTTCGGCCGGGGCTTCCCGCGTTCACCAGCGTCTTATCACTGTGAGTATCTGGACACATACATTAAGCCACATACTGGGTTAGCATGCGCCTGCCACCGCGCAACGGCAACCTTCCACCGAGAGGCAGGAGATGCCCCCACATCGCCCACGCCATCCCCGGGCCTCCCCCGTGCTCGTCGCGTTCGGCCGCCAGCTGCGGCGGCTGCGCGAGGCCCGGGGCATCAAGCAGGAGACGATCGCCCACGTCGCCCGGGTGAGCGGCCCGCAGGTCAGCAAGATCGAGAACGGCAAGAAGCGCGCCAGCCGCTCGTTCGTCGAACTCGTCGACGAGTACCTGGAGGCGGGCGGCGCCCTCGTCCACCTCTGGGAGGACCTCAACAAGGACGACCAGCCGGTCCCGCTCTGGTTCGACTGGCCCGGGATCGAGGCCGACGCCACGATGCTCGTCTCCTGGGAGCCGATGCTCGTCACCGGTCTCGCCCAGACCCCCGCCTACGCGGCCTCGATCCTCCAAGGCAACCAGGAGGCCATAGACGCCAGGATCGAACGCCAGCGCATCATCACCGGGGAGGGCCGCGCCGTCCCGCCCGACATCGTGCTATTGATCGACGAGCAGGCCCTCCACCGGCGGGTCGGCACCGCCGAGACCATGCGCGAACAGCTCGACCACCTGGCGGAGGTGAGCAGCCTGCCCAACATCACCGTCCAGGTCGTGCTGGCCAGCGGCGAGCACGACGGCAACATGGGCGCCTTCGTGGTCGCGACGATGGAGGACCGCAGCGAGGTCGCCTACGTCGAGACCGCCATCCGCTCCATCACGACCGACGACCCCGCGGACCTGGCCATCCTGGCCCGGACGCTGGTCGCCCTCCGCTCACGTGCGCTCACCGAGGACATGTCACGTGACCTGATGAGAAAGGTCGCCAAGGAAAAATGGACCTGAGCAACGCGCGCTGGCGCAGGAGCAGCCACACCGGCTCCAACGGCGGCAACTGCGTCGAGCTGGCCCGGCTCCGGGGAGCCGTCGCGGTGCGCGACAGCAAGGACCCGGGCGGCCCCGTCCTGCTCGCCTCGCCCGCCGCCCTCCGCGCGGCCGTCGCCCCGTTTCAGGAGCGGGACGCCGCGACGGCCTGACGGATCGCCCCGGCCCCGACGACCAGCCACGCCGCCACGGCGGGCCACAGCAGCACCTTGCCGAGCGTGCCGAGCCACGGCAGGGAGCAGACCGCCCCCGCCGTCATCGCGCTCGCGGCCGTCATGCCGAGCGGGAAGACCGTCGACCAGCGGCGGGGGTCGTAGCGCGGGCGCGGGAACAGGACCTCGCAGACGACCAGCACCGCGTACCAGGCGAGCGCGACCCCGAGGACGGCGACCGTGAGCCACTCCAGCGGCCTCGGGTCGCCCGCCGCGTTCGTGACCCGCGCCGAGGCGAGCGCCGAGATCGACAGGCTGCCGGCGAGCACCCAGTGGTCGCCGGACCCGCGGTAGAGCTGGCGGAAGTCGAACCGGCTGAGGACGAACACATACAGCCCGAGCCCGAGCGCGAGCAGCGTCCCCGCGGGCCAGGTGAGCAGGTGCGCGGGGAGCAGGTCGGCCAGCGTCGCCGCGAGCACGACGACCGACTGCGTCGCGACCGTCACCAGGTACGCCGCGCCCGGCAGCCGCCGCTTGAGCCGCCGCAGGACGCGCGGGAGCAGGAACATCCACAGCCCGAACGCGATCACGAGCGGGACCACGGCGGTGACGGCGTGCCCCGACAGCGCGATGCCGTTGCCGAGCACCCCGGTGCCCGCGACGCTGGTGAGGATGGCCGGGACGGACAGCTCGTCGCGGCGCGACCCGTCCGCGAGCAGCCCGCAGAACGTCACCACCAGCACGACCCACAGCGCCGCCGTGATCACCAGGAGCCCGCGCGCGGCCCACATCACCCCGGCCAGGCGCAGCGCGATCGACACGATCCCGGTGGCCATCACCTCGGCGCCCCACGGCTGGCGGACGGCTCTGTTCTCCACCGTCCAACTTCTATCGCCTATTCACCGCACGCGGCATGCGGATCCGTGCCGATACTGACCGCGATGACCGCCCCAAACCCGCGGACAAAGAAAAACCGCAGATCACCATTGAGGCGATCCGCGGTCAGTGCCGTATCGGTACCCCCGAGCGGATTCGAACCGCCGTTACCGCCTTGAGAGGGCGGCGTCCTAGGCCACTAGACGACGGGGGCAGGACCAAGACCTTCGCGATCTCCCGCTCGGGCCGCGCCCCAGCCTACCGGACTCCGACCCCCACCTCGACCGGTTAACCGAGACGAAGGAGCACACCCGAAAAGCACACACGCGAACGGAAGACTTTGCAGAGAAGGATTCGGTGAGTACGCCGCAACCGGCGCGAGGGCGAAGCCCTCACATCGGGGGTTCCAGGGGGTCGTCCCCCTGGGCGAACACTGCGGGTGCGGCGAGGTTGAGCGCTAGCTCAACGAGCACACCGTACCCCCGAGCGGATTCGAACCGCCGTTACCGCCTTGAGAGGGCGGCGTCCTAGGCCACTAGACGACGGGGGCCTGTCCAGGTGAGTGGACGAAGCTGGGGTACCAGGACTCGAACCTAGACTAAGTGAACCAGAATCACTCGTGCTGCCGATTACACCATACCCCAGTGCGGTACGGAGCTTCGACCGTCTCCGGCCGGCCGCTCGCGCCTCGAAGAGAATACAGGACCCGGGGACCTGGGCCAAAACGATTGCCCAGGATCGGATGGACGGCCCGAAAAGCGTGTTCAGCGGCTGAAGTCCGGCGGGCCGATGTGCTCGGTCCCCCAGTCGACGAGGGGCCGCAGGCGCCGCCACGAGTCGCGGACGCGGAGGACGACCTCGCGGTCGCCCACGCACTCGTCGGCGGGCCAGCCCTCGTGCGCGTACAGGGAGCGGTGGCGCAGGAGGTCGAGGCGGGGATGGTCCTCGCGGGTGCCGCGCGGACGGGTCTTGAGGCGGTCGCCACCGATCTCCAGGCCCGCGCCGCGCAGCTCGTCGACGATGGCCTGGAGTTCGCCGCCGCTCGTCTCGGAGTCGACGGCGGCACGGTAGCGGCGGAGCTGCTCGGGGGACGGCGCGTACATGCCCCCCGCCACCATGAGGCCGTCCGCGTCGATCTGGAGGTAGAAGCCCTTGCTGTGGCCGCCCTGATGGGTCTTGTAGGGGGTCTTGTCCTTGCTGAAGCGGACGTCGCGGTAGGGGCGGAACAGCTTGACGGCGCCGAACTCGTCTTCGAGTTCGGCGCACAGCTCCGCGAGGGGTTCGCGGACGTGCCGTTCGTAGGTCGCCTTGTGGGCCGTCCAGTACGCCTTGCCGTTGTCGGCCTGGAGCCCCTCGTAGAACCCGAACGCCTCATCGGTGAAGCCGGTGAACCCCATCGGGCGTCACTCCCGCTCGACGACGCGGTTGGTGAGCGAGCCGACGTTCTCGATCGTGACGGTCACCTCGTCGCCGATGTCCAGCGGGCCGACCCCGGCGGGGGTGCCGGTGAGGATGACGTCGCCGGGCAGCAGCGTCATGACCTGGCTGACGTAGGCGACGAGGTCGGGGACGGCGTGCAGGAGCTGGGAGGTCCGGGCGTCCTGCCGGACCTCGCCGTTGACGGTGGTGGAGATCGCGAGGTCGGCGGGGTCTACCTCGGTCTCGATCCAGGGGCCGAGGGGGCAGAAGGTGTCGAAGCCCTTGGCCCGCGTCCACTGCCCGTCCTTCTTCTGGAGGTCGCGGGCGGTGACGTCGTTGGCGCAGGTGTAGCCGAGGATGACGTCGGCGGCGCGGGAGGCGGGCACCTCGCGGCACATGCGGCCGATGACCAGGGCCAGCTCGCCCTCGTAGTCGACGCGCTCAGACAGCTTGCGGGGGTAGGCGACCGCCTCGCCGGGGCCGATCACGGCGGTGGACGGCTTGGCGAAGAGCACCGGTTCGGCGGGCGGCTCGCCGCCCATCTCGCGCGCGTGGTCGGCGTAGTTCTTGCCGATCGCGATGACCTTGCTCGGCAGGATCGGCGCGAGCAGCCGGACGTCGGCGAGCGGGAGCCGCTGCCCGGTGAAGGTCAGATCTCCGAACGGGTGGGCCGCGATGGCGGCGACGGTGTTCTCCTCCACCACCCCGAAGGACATGCCCTCGTCGGTGGCGAACCTGGCGATACGCATGTCAGGAAGCCTAGCGTCGCGGCCGCGGGGAGGATCCCGCCCGGGGATGACACGGCGGGCCCGTCCCGTAGCCGGCCAGGACGGACGAGGCCGCGCCGGAGGGCCGGCTCCCGAAGCCGCCGCGTGCCGGAGATCTCCGGTCCTCCCGGCCCCGATCTCCGGAGGATCCCCGATGGCGCGGCACCGTCCGGTGGGCGACTGGGGCGCGCAGGAACTGGAGGACGCCGCCGTCCGCGCCGAGTTCTGCTGACGGTCAGAACCCGCAGGGCCGGCCGTTGATCTCGCAGTCCTCCGGGGTCGTCGCGGCGCCGCGCGCGCCGAACCTGACCTCCCAGGCGGCGCCGGGCGGGATCGGGGCGGCGCCGTCGAGGCTCGCGAGCTCCACCTCGGCGCCGCCGCGGACGAGGCGTCCGCCCCAGATGTTGCGGACGTCGGCGCCCGGCACGCTGAACGTGAGCCGCCAGGCGGTCATGGGCCGCCCGGACCGGTTGGTGATCACGAGCCGGCCCTCGTGGTAGCCCTCGTCGCGCTGGACGAGCTGGTAGGTGATCCCGTCGCCGCCGACCAGCGGGCCGGCCGGCGAGGCGGGGTCGGCGGGCGCGGCGCCGCCCGGCTGCTGCCCCGGCGGTGACGCGGTCGGCGCACCGGAGGGCGTGGGCTGAGTGGGCCGGGTGGACGGCGTGGGTTCCGTGGGCTCTCCGCTCGGAGCGCCGCCGGGCGCGGCGCCGCTCGGCACGGCGCCGCTGGGCCCGGTGGCGGCGGGCTCGGTGGCGGCGGGCTTGGCGGACGCGGCGTCCGTCCCGTCCGAGCCGCCGGACAGCAGCAGGGCGGCGGCGCCCACCGCGACCGCGACCAGCACGGCCGCGACGAGTGCGAGGACCAGCGGCCCGCGCCGTGAACCCCGCGCGCCGCTCCCGCCGGACGACGGGGTCACCGGCGCGATCGGGAGCGCCGACGCCGGAGCCGTCTCCTCCGGGGGCGGCCCGCCCGGCGAAGGAGCGGAAGCGCTGGAAGGAGGCGGTGAGGGCGGCGCGGCCTGCTCCTGCTCGGCGCCGAACTGCGCCGTCCAGGGCGCCTCCTCGGCCATGGGCACCGGCGACGGCGGAGGCATCGGCGCGCCCGGCGGCGCGGGCTCCTCGGGCGCGGACGGCGCGTCCTCGGGATCGACGGCCGTCACGAGGGGGTCCGCCGGGGGCGGATCATCCGGCGTTTCGGGCGGCGTGTCCGTGGCCCAGGCCGGGGCGGGGTCCGCGGGCGCGTCGGCGGCGGTCACGTCCGGGCCGGTCACCCCCGGGTCGGGGGCGGGCGCCGACTCCCCGGCGGGCTTGCCGGGAGCGCGGAACTCGGCGGTGCTCGTGTGGTCCGGGGGAACGTACCCGGGCTCCTCGCCGCTCAACTCGTCACCTTCCCGTGTCACCGATCTCATGGAGTCCGACGACGGGAAGGGCCGATCGGTTCGGATCAGCCGGTGGGCGCGGGCTCCAGCCCCCGGCGGGCGGCCTGGAGCTGGTGCCGGTTGAGCATGTCGGTGACCAGCTCGATGGCATCCGGGGTGGTGGGGCCGGGGGCGCCGCTCAGCCAGCGGGTGGCCTCGGCGAGCAGGTCCTCGGCGGATTCGGCCGAGCCGCCCGCCTGCCCGGCGCGGCGGGCGTCGGCGAGCCGTCCGAGGACGTCGCCCAGGCGCAGCGCGGCGTCGGCGCGGTCGGACTCGGCGGCGCGCCGGTACCAGTCGGCGGCCGACTCCAGGTCGCCGCAGCGCTCGTACATCTCCCCCAGGCCGAACGCGACGTCCGCCCAGGATCCGTCCGTGGGACGCCCAAGGTCCTCGGGGCTCCAGGGTCGGACAGACATGCGATCACTCCGGTGGTTCGGCTGCTGGGGGGACGGCGCGCGGGAACGCCACACGGGCCGTGCAGGTGACCATGGTGACGCCCGCGCGCCACATCCGCCACCGGTTTCGCCATGTTGACTGAAATTTCTACGTCCCGGTCCCGGAAACGGGGGAAAAAGTCAGGCGGCGACGAGGTCCTGGTAGTCGGGATGCCGGTCGATCCACGACTTGATGAACGGGCAGCGGGGCACGACCGACAGCCCCTTGGCCCGGACGCCGTCCAGCGCGCCCCGGGCCAGGGCGCCGCCGACGCCCTTGCCCTCGAAGGCGGGGAGCACCTCGGTGTGGGTGAGGACGAGGCGGCCGGGCTCGGTCTCGTACTCGGCGAACCCGGCCAGCTCCCCGTCCACCCGGATCTCGTAGCGGCCCTGCTCGGCGTTGTCGCTGATCTCGTTGCTCATGCCACCGGTAATGCCCGCGGGACGGCGATCATTCCCCGCCGCCCCGCCGGGACCGGCGGAGACGGAGGTCAGCCCGCCTCGTAGCCCGCGCGCAGGAGGCAGTAGGTGACGGCCTCCTCCAGCGCCTGCCAGGACGCGGCGATGACGTTGTCCTCGACGCCGACCGTGCCCCACTCGCGCTCGCCGTCCCCGGACTCGACGAGGACGCGGGTGCGCGCGTCGGTGCCGTGCGCCCCCTCCAGGATGCGGACCTTGTAGTCGACCAGCTCCAGCCGCGCCAGCTCGGGGTAGAGGCGGCCGAGCGCGACGCGCAGCGCGTTGTCGAGGGCGTTGACGGGGCCGTTGCCCTCGCCGGTGGCGATGATCCGCTCCCCCTTGGCGCGGAGCTTGACGGTGGCCTCGCTGACCATGGAGCCGTCGGGGCGGCGCTCGACGATCGACCGCCACGACTCGACCTCGAAGTGCCGCTGCCGGACACCGGTCAGCTCCTCGCGCAGCAGCAGCTCGAAGGAGGCGTCGGCGGCCTCGAAGGTGTAGCCGGTGGACTCCAGCTCCTTGACCTTGTCGACGACGGCCTTGGCCTTCTCGCCGGACAGGTCGTAGCCGAGCTCCTTGCCCTTCAGCTCGACCGAGGCGCGCCCGGCCATGCTGGAGACGAGCATCCGCATGTCGTTGCCGACGGCGGCCGGGTCGATGTGCTGGTAGAGGTCGGGGTCGACCTTGACGGCGGAGGCGTGCAGCCCGGCCTTGTGCGCGAACGCGGACACGCCCACGTAGGGCTGCTGCGAGCCGGGCGCGACGTTGGTGACCTCGGAGACCGCGTGCGCGATCCGGGTCATCTCGGCGAGCTGGGCGTCGCTGACCAGCGACATCCCCCGCTTGAGCTGGAGGTTGCCGACGACCGTGAACAGGTTGGCGTTGCCGCTGCGCTCGCCGTACCCGTTGGCGCAGCCCTGGACGTGGGTCGCCCCGGCGCGGACGGCGGCCAGCGTGTTCGCGACCGCGCAGCCGGAGTCGTCGTGGCAGTGGATCCCGGCCCGCACGCCGAGCGAGACGACGTCGTGGACGATCTCGGCCAGCTCGTCGGGGAGCATGCCGCCGTTGGTGTCGCAGAGCGCGACGACGTCCGCGCCGGCCTCGGCGGCGGTGCGGACGGCCTCCAGCGCGTAGTCGCGGTTGGCCCGGTAGCCGTCGAAGAAGTGCTCGGCGTCCAGGAAGACGCGTTGGCCCTCCGCACGCAGGTGGGAGACCGTGTCGCGGATCATCGCGAGGTTCTCCTCCAGGGTGGTGCGGAGGGCCAGCTCGACGTGCCTGTCGTGACTCTTGGCGACCAGGGTCACGACGGACGCGCCGGATTCGCGCAGGGCGGCGACCTGGGGGTCGTCGGCCGCCTGCACACCGGCCCGGCGGGTCGCGCCGAACGCGGTGAGCTGCGCGTGCCTCAGGTCGAGCTCGGTTCGAGCCCGCCTGAAGAACTCTGTGTCCTTCGGATTGGCACCCGGCCAGCCGCCCTCGATGAAGCCGATGCCCAGGTCGTCGAGGTGCCGTGCGATGGCGAGCTTGTCGGCCACGGAGAGGTTGAGCCCCTCCTGCTGCGAGCCGTCGCGCAGGGTGGTGTCGTAGACGTGGAATGCGTCGCCTTGCATGGTGTGGACCCCCAGGGACCAGCGCCAGGGCACAAAAAAGACCCCTCACGGACGTGAGAGGTCTGCGCGCCGGCGGTGTCCCGTTTAGATGCCGGCGCGCCAGCCGATAATCACGAAGCTGTGGCGCATGATGCGCCCAGTCTGCCACACCGTCCACAACGGACGCACATCCGTCTCACTTGCCGAGACGAATGTGCGTCCACCAGCGGATCAGGCGATCTTATGGACCCAGCCGTAGGGGTCGGGACGGGTGCCGTACTGGATGCCGATCAGCTCCTCGCGCAGCCGCATGGACACCTCCCCGGGCTCGCCGTCGCCGATCCGCCACTCCCGGTCGGAGCCCTTGACGTGGCCGACGGGGCTGATGATCGCGGCGGTGCCGCAGCCGAACACCTCGGTGATCTCGCCGGACGCGCAGCCCGCCTCCCACTCGTCCACGTTGATCTTGCCCTCCTCGGCCGGGATCCCGAGCCCGGGGGCCAGTCGCAGCATGGAGTCGCGGGTGATCCCGGCGAGGAGGGTGCCGGTGAGCGCGGGCGTGAGCAGCCGGGCGTTCGAGCCGGAGCCGTAGACGAACATGAGGTTCATCGAGCCGACCTCCTCGACCCAGCGGTGCTCCACCGCGTCGAGCCAGACGACCTGGTCGCAGCCGTGCTCGACGGCCTGGGCCTGGCCCGCGAACGACGCCGCGTAGTTGCCGCCGGTCTTGGCCTCGCCGGTGCCGCCCGGCGCGGCGCGCGTGTAGTCCTGCGACAGCCACACCGAGACCGGCTTGACGCCGCGCGGGTAGTACAGGCCGGACGGGGACGCGATGATCGTGAATAGGTAGTCGCTCGCCGGGCTGTTCACGCCGAGCGTGGGCGTGGTGGCGAACATGTTGGGCCGGATGTAGAGGCTGTGCCCCTCGGTGTCGGGCACCCACGCCTTGTCGGTGCCGACCAGCAGCTCGACCGCCCGGACGAACAGCTCCTCGGGGATCTGCGGCATCGCCATCCGCCGCGCCGACCGGTTCATCCGCGCGGCGTTCATGTAGGGGCGGAAGGTGACGATCGAGCCGTCCGGCTGCTTGTAGGCCTTGAGGCCCTCGAACAGCTCCTGGGCGTAGTGGAAGACGTGGCTGGCCGGGTCCATCGGGATCGGGCCGTAGGGCTGGAGGCGCGCGTCGTACCAGCCCCGGTCCGCGGAGTACCGGATGGTGATCATGTGGTCGGTGAAGTGCCGGCCGAAGCCCGGATCGGCCAGGACGCGCGCCCGCTCGTCCGCGGTGGCCGGGCGCTCGGTCAGCGTGATCTCGAAGTCCAGGGTGTCGCTCATCGCGGTTGTCCTCTCCCGGATCGCCGGTACGGCCCCGTTGCCGCCCCGACGTCTCTAGTCCTTATTGTCGTACTTCGTCTAGACCTACTCCTTCGCACGCGGCACGCCGAAATCCGGACGCGCCGCGAGGCGCGCCCGGAGTGTCCCTGGTCAGCCGGGGAGGCGCGCCCTAGCCGGCTACTCGCCCGGCGATGGCGTCGCCGATCTCGGTCGTCGAGCGCGCCCCGAGCGCGGCGCGCCCGGCGAGGTCGGCGGAGACGGCCCGCTCGACGCGGCGGGCGGCCTCGGCCGCGCCGACGTGGTCGAGCAGCATCGCGACGGACAGGATCGTCGCGGTCGGGTCGGCCTTGCCCTGCCCCGCGATGTCGGGCGCGCTGCCGTGCACCGGCTCGAACATCGACGGCGCGGTACCGGCCGGGTTGACGTTGCCGGACGCGGCGAGCCCGATGCCCCCGGCGATCGCGGCGCCGAGGTCGGTGATGATGTCGCCGAACAGGTTGTCGGTGACGATCACGTCGTAGCGCGCGGGCTGGCTGACGAAGAACATGGTGGCCGCGTCGACATGACAGTAGTCGGTGCTGACCTGCGGGTACTCCTCCGCCACGCGCGCCAGGACGCGCTGGTAGAGATCACCGGCGAACGTGAGGACGTTGTCCTTGTGGACGAGCGTGAGCTTGCGGCGCGGCCGGGACGCGGCGACCTCGAAGGCGTAGCGGATGACCCGCTCGACCCCGTGGGCGGTGTTGACGCTCTCCTGCGTCGCGACCTCGTGGGCGGTGCCCTTGCGCAGGACGCCGCCGACCCCGGTGTAGGGCCCCTCGGTGCCCTCGCGGACGACGACCATGTCGATGTCGTCCGGCGTGGCGCCCGCCAGCGGCGTCGCGACGCCCGGGAACAGCTTCACCGGGCGGAGGTTGACGTAGTGGTCGAGTTCGAACCGCGCCCGCAGCAGCAGGCCGCGCTCCAGCGTCCCGCTCGGCACGCTCGGGTCGCCGACGGCGCCGAGCAGGATGACCTCCTGGTCGCGCAGCTCCGCCAGCACCGAGTCGGGCAGCGTCTCGCCCGTCCGGTGCCAGCGCGCGGCGCCGAGGTCGTAGGAGGTCCGCTCGAACTTCAGGTCGCTGGAGGGGGCGACGGCGTCGAGGACCTTCAGCCCCTCGGCGACCACCTCGGGGCCGATCCCGTCACCGGGGATGACGGCCAGACGAATGCTGCGGGAAGCCATGGCGCGCACTCTACTGCAAACGTCTCATTGCTTGGGCTTCCATCTCAGATCTCGGGACGAACACGGTGCGACCAGGGCATGTCAGGCGCGGTGCGCGTCCGATGCCGATCGTTCGCGCCGACGCTTTCGGGGCCACACCGGTACAGCGTCCAGGCGACTTGACGCGTGGCGCCCCAAAAGGGGACGCTCTGTCCGACAAGTAAAGATTCGAGGCGACGGTGCGCAGGAACCTGGTGCGATTCCAGGACGGTCCCGCCACTGTGACCAGGGAGTCTCCCCCGCTTCACGACCACGGCCGCCCGCGCGGCTGGAAGGTCGGAGGGAGACGGCGATCTGGGAGTCAGGACACTGACCCGTCGTCCTCCCGCTACCGGGGCGAGTGAACCCCGTGAGGAGACCCGACATGGCCCAGCAAGCCGTCCCGTCCGCGAGCCCGGCCACGCCCGCGGCGCGGCCCGCGCCCCTTCCGCTGCGCGTCCCCGTCCGCGAGATCCTGCCCTGGGCGGTGCTCGCCGCCGTGCTGGGCGTCGTCCTGATCTACTTCGTCGGCGCGGAGCAGGGCGCCACCTCCCTGTTCGGCGGGACGTGGGTGCACGAGTTCACCCACGACGGCCGGCACCTGCTCGGCTTCCCCTGCCACTGAGCCGCGCGCATGATGAGATCTCTGCTGGTCCGCGGCATGCTCGTCGGAATCGCCGCGGCCGGTGCCGCGCTGCTCATCGCCTGGCTGTACGGCGAGCCGCAGGTCGGCCACGCCATCGCGTTCGAGGAGGCCAAGGCGCACGCCGCGCACGAGGGCCACGAACCGGAGGTCGTCAGCCGGGGCGTCCAGAAGACCGCCGGGCTGATCACGGCGATGGCCGTCTACGGGGTGGCGCTGGGCGGGCTGTTCTCGATCGCCTTCGCGTTCGCCTACGGACGGCTCGGCCGGCTCGGCGCGCGCGCCACGGCCGCGCTGGTCGCCCTCGCCGGGTTCGTGGCGGTCGAGCTCGTCCCGTTCCTGAAGTACCCGGCGACGCCCCCGGCGGTCGGCAACCCGGGCACCATCGGGAGCCGGACGGCGCTGTACTTCTGCATGGTCGCGCTCGGCATCCTCGCCACCACGGCGGCGGTGATCGTGTGCCGGCGGCTGGTGCCCCGGGTCGGCGTCTGGAACGCCGTCACCGCGTCCACCGCCGGGTTCGCCGTGGTGGTCGCGGTCGTCTACCGGGTCACGCCCCGGCCGGACGCGATCCCCGAGCACTTCCCGGCCACGGTCCTGTGGGACTTCCGGGTCGCCTCGCTCGGCGTCCAGCTCGTCCTGTGGGCGACGATCGGGCTGCTGTTCGGCTACCTGACCGAGCGGGCGTTCGCCCGCCATCCGTCCCGCGTCGCGGTCCCCGCGAACGCCTGAACCCCTGCCCGCCCCGTCGCGTCAGCGGCGGGGCAGCAGGGCGCAGTCCCCGCACATCTCCCCGCCGGGCGGCACCCGGTAGTAGAGGCAGCAGCTGCGCCGGACGAAGCCGCCCCCGACGAACCCGCCCGTGCCCGCCAGCGGCTCGCGGCCGAGCAGTTCCCGGACGAGCGCGGCGCGCCCCGGGTCGGGCGGGCCGACGTTGAGGCTCCCGGCGAGCGCGGACGCCGCGTTCCCCCACAGCAGGCCGTCGGCGAGGCCGGTGAACGTCAGCATCGTCTCGCGCAGGGGCCTGAGCTGCCCGTCCACGACCACTTCGACGAGGAGGCCGGCGGCCTGGGCGGTCCCGCCCGCCCGCCATCCCGCCGGGCGGGCGAGCCAGAGCGCGACGGGCGCACCGGGCGCCCACCGCCAGTGCAGCCCGGACAGGTCGGGGACGAGGCCGCGCGCCGCCGCCGCGGCCATCGGCGACCACAGCCGGGACGCGAGCCCCTGGAACAGGATCGACGCGGCCACGCGCCGCTCGGTGGTGCCGAGCCGCTCGGCGTACAGGTCGGTCAGCCCGATCAGCCGGTCGCGGTCCCGCTCGGGGAACGGCCGCCAGGTCGGGTCGGCGTCCTCGGCGGGGTCGGTGCCGATCTCGAAGTAGGGGCCGAGTCGCGCGACCGCGCGCAGCGCGTCCGCGACCTCGGCGGGATCGGCCTCGGCCGCGTCGTCGAGGGGCATCCGCCCACACTAACGCGACCAGGGACCGCCCCCGGATGGGGCGGTCCCTGGTCGGCGAGACGCCTATCGGGCCGGGTGGCCGCCGTTGTCGCGGCGGTCCAGGGCGGTCTGCAGGGCGCGGGCCGCCTCCTCCCGCTCGTCGTCGGCGGGGGCGGCGTTCATGGTGACGTCGTTCATCTCAGGTTCGCTCCGATTCGCTGGTCTGTCGTGCCGCGGTGGCCGCCGGTGAGACCCGTGGATCGCACGGTCCGGCGAGGATCGGACTCACGGCCAGGCGAAACCTCCGCAGCGGGTGCCGGCCTGCCGATGATCAGGCCCCGCTGCGGCAGCGAAGGATTACCACGAAGCGCCGCATGACTACCGCCACGGTACCCGCGATGACGCCCGCTGTCCCGACCTGTGGCAGAAAATCCCACATTCTGAGACGACCAGGCGACGGGGCAAGCCGTCGGAGGACCTCAGCCGTCACGCGAGCGCGTGACCTGAGCGGTGGGGCGACGCCGGAGGCGAGCCCACCGGGAAGATCGCGAAGCGATGCCGCGCTCGCCCAAGGGCGGTCAGCGTGCGAGCCGCCAGGCGAGCACGCCGGGCCGGGATCGCGACGAAACAGCCGCGCTCGCACGAGATCGCTCAGCGTACGGGCCCTCAGAGAGCACGCCGGGCCGGGATCGCGAGAAAACCGCGCTCGCATAAGACCGGTCAGGTGGGCGAACCGCTAGGCGAGCCCGCCTGGGCCGGGATTGAAGTCAACATGTCCGCGTCCGCACGATCGCGGCCCGAGGGGACGAGCCGCCAGGCAGGTCCCCTCGGGCCGTGATCTCACGAGTTCAGCTCAGCTCGACGCGGCGGCCCATGTCGGCGCCGACCTCGGCGGAGATGGCGTCGACGAGCTTGGGGGCGATGGCGGAGTCGACGGTGAGGGCGATCAGCGCGCGGCCGCCCTTGGCGTCGCGGCCGACCTGCATGCCGGCGATGTTGACCTGCTCGTCGCCGATCAGCTTGCCGACGGCGCCGACGATGCCGGGCCGGTCGACGTAGGAGAAGAACGCCATGTGCGCGGTCGGGACCAGCTCCATGTTGTAGCCGTTGATCTCGATGATCCGCTCGGCGTGCTTGGGGCCGGTGAGCGTGCCGGACACCGACACCACGGTGCCGTCGGACATCGTGCCGCGCACCTGCACGACGTTGCGCCAGTCGGGGCTGTCCTCGCTGGTGGTGAGGGTGACCTCGACGCCGCGGTCGCGGGCCAGCAGGGGCGCGTTGACGAAGGTCACGGCCTCCTCGGTCACGTCCACGAACACGCCCTTGAGCGCGGCCAGCTCCAGCACCTTGACGTCGTGCTCGGCGATCTCGCCGCGGACGACGACGTCGAGCCGGACGGGGACGCCGCCGGCGAGCGCGGTGAAGATCCGGCCGAGCTTCTCGGCGAGCGGCAGGCCGGGCTTGACGTCCTCGGCGACGGCGCCGCCCTGGACGTTCACCGCGTCCGGGACGAACTCGCCCGACAGGGCCAGCTTGACCGACCGCGCGACCTGCGTGCCCGCCTTCTCCTGCGCCTCGTGGGTGCTGGCGCCGAGGTGCGGGGTGACGACGACGGCGTCGTGGTGGAACAGCGGGCTCTCGGTGCACGGCTCGGTGCTGAACACGTCGATGCCAGCGCCGGCGACGCGGCCGTCCTTGAGCGCGAGGTCGAGCGCCTCCTCGTCGACGATCCCGCCGCGCGCGGCGTTGACGATCCGCACGTTCGGCTTGACCAGGTGCAGCTCGCGGTCGCCGATGAGGCCGAGGGTCTCGGGGGTCTTGGGCAGGTGGACGGTGATGAAGTCGCTCTCGGCGAGCAGCTCGTCGAGCGTGACGAGCCGGACGCCGAGCTGCGCCGCGCGGGCGGCCTGCACGTAGGGGTCGAACGCGATCACGTTCATGTCGAACGCGGCGAGGCGCTGGGCGACCAGGACGCCGATGCGGCCGAGGCCGAGGACGCCGACGGTCTTGCCCTGGAGCTCGACGCCGGTGTACTTGGAGCGCTTCCACTCGCCCTGCTTGAGCGCGGCGTGGCCCTGTGGCACGTTCCGCGCGGTGGCCAGCAGCAGCGCGAGCGCGTGCTCGGCGGCGGTGACGATGTTGGAGGTCGGGGCGTTGACGACCATGACGCCGGCCTTGGTGGCGGACTCCACGTCGACGTTGTCGAGGCCGACGCCGGCGCGGGCGACGACCCGGAGCCGCTTGGCGTTGCGGAAGACCTCGGCGGTGACCTTGGTCGCGCTGCGGACGATCAGCGCGTCGACGTCGGCGACGGCGGGCAGCAGGAGCGCCTTGTCGCTGCCGTCGACGTGACGGACCTCGAAATCGGACTCCAGCACGGCGATGCCGGCCGGGGAGAGCTCTTCTGCGACGAGGACGACGGGCTTGCTCAAAGGGAACAGTCCTTCGGAAGTCGGATGTGCGCCGGATGGGTGGGATTCTGCGCCCGGTGCGGATATGCGGAGTGCAGGTGAAGTCGCGAGTCACCTCGTCGTGCCCTCGCCCCCGCAGGCGAGTCTATCTCGCGCGGAACGCCGGGTCGGCGGCGGGCCGGGCGGCTCGCGGGTGACAGCGGCGTGACCGGGCGGTACCGGTTTGTCGCTGATGCCGCCTCCGCCGCAGGTCCCTGGCCTGGGCCGGTACGGCCGGCGCTCCGTCCCGGGCGCCGGTTCCCTAGGGTCTCTCTAGGGTTTCCCTAGGGACACCCCAGGGTGATCTAGGCCGCACTGGGTTTCGGCAAGGCGGTCAGCACGGCCGCGACGCGCTCGGCGTCGGCGACCCGGACGTGCGGGACGTCCACGAACACCCGCAGCGGCCCCGCCGGGAGCCCCAGCTCCTCGGCGACCTGGAGCTGCACGCCGCGCAGCGGGATGTAGGTCAGGTAGCCGGCGTAGACGTCCTGCGAGCGGAACATCCCGGTCATGATCAGCCGGTAGCCGCGGATGCGGAACGACAGCGCGGTCACGCAGGGCAGGCCCTCGGCGGGCTCGCCCGGCAGCGCCAGCGGGATCCACGCGCTCGTCGTCCACGGCCGGGCCCGCAGCAGGTCCACGACCCAGCCGAGCCGGTCCACGCCGTCCACGCCGCCCGCTCCGCCCAGCCCCGGGCCGCACAGCCCTGGTCCGCGCAGCCCCGGGCCGTCCCGCTCCTGGGCGCCCGGCCGGGTGCGCTCCCGCGCCCGGCGGGCGAGCCCCACCCGGTCGCCGTGCTCGCGCAGCAGCGGGTCCTCCCAGCTCAGTGAGGCGACCTCGAAGAGCACCGGCGGGCCCTCGATGATGGGCCCGGAGTCGTCCAGGCCGGCCACGCCGGCCGTCCACACGTGCCGCAGCGCGCCGATCCACGCCTGCCCGCACGTCTCGAAGCGCCGGACGTCGTGCTCCCGTCCCGGAGCCACGTCACGACTCCCCGCCGATTTCCGCCCGGCGCTCCGCTTCGCGGAACGGGGGGTCATTCGCCCTCGGCGATGCCGTGCCGGAAATGAACTCCGCGCCCCGGCCGGATCGCCGCCCTGCCGTCTTCCCGATCAGCCTGACACCGCTCATGCGCTCCGCCCCAACGCCGTTCCGGCAGCGGTCACACGGGTGTTCGCGCAGTTTCCCTGGCTCGGCCGCGGCCGTCGCGACTTTCCTCAAGTATCCAGCAAAGTGGCCGGAAAAGGTAGCACGTCTTGTCAAGTCGATGACCTTCACCGGCGTTTCGACCCATCCGCGCCAGGCGGGTCAGCGCACCGGGTCATCGCACCGGCCGCCCCGGCGGCCGGTGCTGATCGGTGGCCGGGTCCGGTCACCAGGGGTCGGCGACGTCGCGGTGCAGCACGATGTAGCCGTCCGCGCGGTAGACCTCCCGGTAGCCGCCCGCGAGCAGCGACTCGACCCTGCGGCGCTGCTCGGCCAGGGTGCGGAACGGGAACTCCAGCCGCTCCACGTCGGCGATCACCCAGGGCGCCCGGCGCGGCTGGCCGTCCCACAGCAGGACGCGGGCGCGCGGCGACAGCGCGGGCCCGATCGCGTTCGCCGACTCGACGAGCGCGCCGTCCGGAATCCGCGCCGCGGCCGAGGCGGCGGCGCGGGCCCGGTCGTTGCGCCGCCACAGCGCGGGGTCGGCCAGGTGGACGAAGGCGAAGAACGGCACGCACACGACCGCCGCGGTCAGCATCGCCGCCGCCGGGAGCGCGGCGGGCAGCCGCGCCCGCGCGCGGGGCCAGAGCCTGCGCCGCAGCCGGGCCGCGCCGTCCACCGACGCCATGACCAGCACCGCGATGATGAACGCGTTGTAGTGGTAGTGCGGCTCCCACCAGTTGCCGAAGCGGCTGGCGAGCATCCGCTCGGCCAGCAGCGGCAGCACGGTCAGCGTCAGCGGCGAGGCCAGCGGGAGCAGCAGCAGCGGCAGCACGAGCAGCGCCATCGTGCCGAGCTTGTGCGGGGGCGTGCCGAGGACCGCGAGCACGTCCCACGGGTTGGTGAGCGCGTGGACGGCGGCGTGCGGCAGGTCGGGGCCGAGCGACCCGTAGGCCCAGTAGTAGTCGTTGTCGCCGCCGAAGACCGCGATGATCAGCCGGGAGCTGACCCAGGTCGCGACCAGCCCGCCCACGATGTAGGCGAGCCCGGCGCGCCGGTCGCCGCGCGGCAGCCACCCGCCGTGCCCGGTGCCCTCCTCGCCCGCCTCCCGCCGGTGGCGCCGGGTGTCGGCGCCGGGCTCGGGGTCGTGCCGGGTGAGCAGGAAGAAGCCGAAGCCGACGAGCAGGAGCCCCATGTCCTCCTTGACCAGGAGCAGGCTGAGCGCGGCGGCGGCGGCCCAGCCGCGCCGCCCGGCGTCGTAGCGCTCCACCATGAGCGCCGACAGCACCGGCACGAACGCGACCTCGTGGAAGTCGAACGCGAGGGCCTCGGCGACCGGCCACGACAGCGCGTAGGCTGCGGCCGCGCAGTAGGCGGCGCCCGCGCCGAACCGGCGCTCGGTGTACCGCCAGATCGGGACGATCGCGAGCGCGAACAGCACGGCCTGGGCGACCAGCAGCGTCCCCGGCCCGTCGTGGATCCAGTACAGCGGCGCCAGCAGGGCGAGGACGGGCGAGAAGTGGTCGCCGAGGATCGCGAAGTGCGGCCCGAAGCCGTTGTGGACGCCCTTGACCATCGCGACCGGCAGCTCGAAGCGGCTGTAGGAGCGGATCGCCTGGTCGAAGATCACCAGGTCGTAGCTGCTCGCGCGGAAGGCGCGCAGCCGCATCAGCGAGTAGGACGCGTACACCGCGGCGCACGCCGCGACCAGCGCCCAGAGCGCGGCGCGCCGCCGCCGCTGCCGCGTCCCCCCCACGCGGCCGGTCGGGGCCTCGTCCACGTGCCCCTCCACCACAACCGCCTCAGCCACGCGCCGGACGCTACCAGCCGCCCGCCCCCCGCGCTGACTCGCGGCGGGTTGTCGCCCGCCGCGACCGGCCACGACGATCCCCACGAACACCTCCCGACGGCCCTTCGCACGCGGGGGCGGCGCCGCCCCCGGGAGGACCGATGCCCCGCCCCGGAGCCGGCAACCGCCATCGGGGTGTCGGCCCGCCGCGGGACGGGGCGCGCCCGCCGCGGGACGGGGCGCCGCGAGGTCAGCCCGCCAGGCGGTGGGACATCGGGAGGCGGCTGCGGGTGAGGAGCCCCGCCGCGGCCATGGCCACCAGGGGGACGACCACGCCGATGAGCAGGAGGACTCCCCAGGGGATCTCGACGATCGTCCCGTGCGGTGTGGGGTTGCCGTCGCCCTGCGGCACCTCGGTGAGGGGGCGCGCCACGGCGACGCCCGGGACGATGCCCGCCGCGAGCCCGAGCCAGCAGCCCAGCGCGGCGACGAACCCCGCCTGGCCCATCATCAGCAGCCGGCGCGTCCGCGGGCGCGCGCCGACCGCGGCGAGCGTGGCGAGGTCGGGCCGGGAGTCGGCGGCCGACAGGCCGGTGGCGATCAGCGAGCCGCCGAGCGCCAGCGCGCCGCCCGCCACCGCGAGCAGCACCATGAGCCCGGTGTTGGAGCGGTTGAAGCCGCGCTCGACGTAGACCCCGCCCTCCCCCTGGCGCTCGCCGAACCCGGCGACCACCTCCCGCAGCCGCCCCTCCTCCGCCTTGCTCACCCGGTGGTCGGCGCGGTCGACGCCGAACCCCTCCACCCGGGCAGGCACGCCGACCTTCGAGGCGAGCGACGGCGGCACCAGGGCGGGGACGTGCGGGTCGGCCGCCACGCCCACGGCGGGCAGCCGCACCTTCCGTAGCACATGCTGCCGGTCGTCCTTCCACACCGAGACGGTGGCGGTCGTCGTGCCGTCCGCGGGTGAACCGGAGCCGAACAGGACGACCTTGCCCTCGGCGAGCGCGCGGGCGACGGCGGGGTCGTCGCGCCCGAGCAGCAGCCGCGCCTCCCGCGCGCCGCCGACGACGCCGTCGAGATAGAACATGCGGGCGGCGCCTCCGGCGCCGTTCGAGCCGAAGCCCACCGACGGGCAGTCGGCGGTCTCCCCTCCCTGGCAGACCGAGTTCTCCCCCGGCAGGACCCGCACGTCGACGAGGGGCACGCCGGGAAGCTCCCGCGCCACGGCGCCGCGCACGGCGTCGGCCCGGTCGAGCGGGGGCCGGACGAGCGCCGAGCCCATCGGCATCTGCGCCAGGTACTCCACGCGCTCCTGGCGCAGGTCGCTGGCGTCGGCGATGGCGAGCGCGGTGATCCCGGCCACCGCCGCCATGATCGCGGCGACGACGGGCGCGGACCGGCCGCGGTTGCGCGCGCTGTCGCGGACGGCGAGGCGCAGCGGCACCGGCAGCCGGCCGGCGACCCGCCCGGCGGCGCCCACCAGCCACGGCCCCGCCATGACGAGGCCGACGATGATGCAGACCGCGCCGAGCGCGGGGCCGAACTCGTGGAGCGGGCCGGCACCGGCCAGGCACAGCACGACGCCGGCGCCGGCCACCGCGCCGCCCGCGATCGGCCAGCCCCGGCGGGCGGGGGCCCGGTCCCTGCGTCCGGCCAGCGCGGCGACGACGTCCAGCCGGGCGGCCTGCCTGGCGGGCACGTACGCGGCGAGCAGGCCGCTGCCCGCGCCGAGCGCCATCGTCAGCGCGACCAGCGTCCACGGCACCTCCAGCGGACCCATCACGGTGTGCTCCACGGCCTTGGCGACGGGCCGCGCGGCGACGGCGGCGGCGATCCCGAGCGCGGCGCCGGCGAGGGCGGCGGCGCCCCCGATCACCAGGCCGCTCGCGAGCACGACGGCGCGCAGGTGCCGCGCCCCGCCGCCGGCCACCGCGACCAGCGCGAGCATGCGCCGCTGCCGGCGGATCCCGACGGCGAACGCGGGCCCGGCCAGCAGCACGATCTCCAGGACGATCATCGCGACGACCATCGCGGTGATCGCCAGCCACGCGCTGTCCCCGGCGCCGTCCGAGTCGCCCGTGGCGGCGGACACCCGCGGCGGATGGCGCACCACCTCGCGGGAGAGCACCCCGATGCCGGTCTTGTTGAACTCGCCGACGTCGGCCCAGGTGACCGGGCGGCCGGCGCTGACCAGCCACTCCTGGTCGGCGCGCGGCGCGGCGCCGGGGAACGCCCCGGGGAGGGCGAGCGCGACCGGGCGGTCGAGGTCGCGCGGGTCCCGGACGTGGCCGACGACGCGCCTGGCGGCGCCGTCGCGGCCGACCCGCGCGGTGGCGCCGACCGGGAACTCCCGCCCGGCCAGCGAGGGCGACAGCGCGATCTCGTCGGCCGCGGCGGGCGCCCGGCCCTCGACGAGGTCGTACATCCCCCGGGTCATGGGGTCGCGGATGTCCAGCTCGGTGAGCTGGGCCTCGCGGTAGCCGCGCGGCGTCCGCAGCTCCAGCGCCCGCCCCTGGGCGTAGGGCTGGACGCGGGCGCCCGGCCCGTACACGGCCTTGACCCGCTCGGTGATCTCCTCGGTGGTCCAGGGGGTGTCCTTCGCCGGCGGGGCGTAGGAATAGCCCAGCGCGGGTTCCAGCGGGTCCTGCCTGAGCGCGCCGTGCCCGGTGCCGGTGAGCCGGGCGTCGGCCGCGCCGAGCTCGTAGGGCAGCGCCTCCCGCTGCGACCACTCCATGGTCGGGACCAGCACGGCGACCGCCACGATGACCGCGACGGGCAGCCCGATCATGCAGGTGACGAGGGCGGTGCGCCCCTTGGCGCGCAGCGCGTCCCGCCGCGCCATGCGCAGGACGGGCAGGTAGCCCCTCACCGGGCCTCCTGCAGCAGCGTCTCGGGGCCGGGGCGGCCGGGCGTGGCGTCCACGATCCGCCCGTCGCGCAGGAACACGACGCGGTCGGCCCAGGCGGCGTGCCGGGACTCGTGGGTGACCATCAGGCAGGCGGCGCCCGCGTCGCAGCGGGCCCGCAGCATGCGCATGACGTCCTCGCCGGTGTGGCTGTCGAGCGCGCCGGTCGGCTCGTCGGCGAGGACGAGCCGCCGGTCGCCGACCAGCGCGCGGGCGATCGCGACCCGCTGCTGCTGGCCGCCGGACATCTCGTCGGGGTACCGGTCGGCGAGGTCGGCCACGCCGACCTCCTGGAGCGCCCGCCCGGCCTCCTGGCGCGCCCGCCTGGCGCGGACGCCGTCCAGCTCGCGCGGCAGCATCACGTTCTCGGCGGCGGTGAGGCTCGGGATGAGGTTGAGGTCCTGGAAGACGTAGCCGACGCTGCGGCGCCGCAGCGCCGAGCGCGCGGCGGCGCGCATCGCGCCGAGGTCGGCGCCCTCGACCACGACCTGCCCGGAGGTGGGGGTGTCGAGCCCGCCCGCGAGCGTCAGCAGCGTCGACTTGCCCGACCCCGACGGCCCCATCACGGCGACGAACTCGCCTGCCCGGACCTCCAGGCTGACCTCGGCGAGGGCGTGCACGAGGCCGGCGCCGGCGCCGTGGTCGCGGGAGACCGACGTCATCGCCAGTACGCTCATCGCCGCGCCTCCTCGCTGCCGGAGGGCAGGTCCGCCACGTCGGCGGCGGTCCCGGGCGGGGCGGCCGGCGGCAGCGCCCGCGCGACGAAGCTCTCGCAGTGGTCGAGCCAGCGCACCTCCGCCTCGGCCTGGAAGATCATGGACTCCAGGACGAGCCGCCACGCGGTGTCGCCCTGGTCGGCGGGCGTGCGCGGCGCCTCGGCCTTCAGCCGGGTGAAGTCCTGGAGGGCGCGCAGGGACGCGGTGCGCTGGGTCTGCACGACCTGCCGGACGTCGACGCCGGGTGTGGTGACGGCCATCGCGAGCTTGATCGCCAGCTCGTCGCGGGGCCGGTCGCCGCGGGCGATCGGGGTGGCGAACCAGCGCAGCACGTCCCGCTCGCCCGCCGGGGTGATCCGGTAGACGAACCGCCCCTCGTCGTCGGCGCCGACCCGGGTGACCATCTCGTCCCGTTCGAGGCGGGACAGCGTCGAGTACACCTGCCCGATGTTGAGCGGCCAGGTGGCCCCGGTGGAGGTCTCGAACTCGGCGCGCAGCTGGTAGCCGTAGCGGGGGCCCTGGGCCAGCAGCGCGAGCAGGCCATGACGGATCGACATACCTACCAAGTATGCATACCGCGTATGTCGCTGGCAATACCGGGTATGCAGCCGCGGAGACACGCTCCCCGGATTTCACCGCCCGCGATCACGGCGAGCCTTACCGTAACCGGAGCGAGCGACCACCGGGAGAGAGCCGTGACCTCGGACAGCACGATCAGCGTCCTGCGCGACGTCCTGCGCGTCTACGACCACCGCTACCTGGACCTGGACCGGGTCCAGCGGGACCGGCTGGTGGAGGGCACCCGGCACGTCCTCGGCGAGGAGGGGCTGAGCGACGCCGCGCGCGCCGCGCTGCCCGCCTCCGTCCGGCTCCGCGCGTTCTGCATCCAGAACGGCCTGCGCGACGAGCTGGAGCGCCTCATCCGGGACGAGGCGGAGGGCAGCCCCGCGGGCGCCGTCGTGGTCGGCGGCCGGATCTACGCGCTCTACCCCTACCTGCGCGGCGTCTCCCGGCAGGACGCCGACATCACCGGCGAGGTCGGCGTCGACCACCGGCTGGACGCCGCGTCCTGGCAGGGCGGGAGGGTGCGGCTGCGCGGCGCGGCGGTCCTGCAACGCGTCGAGACGCACCGGACGGCCGTCGAGGTGGTGCTGCGCGAGCGGGCCTCCGGCAGGGAGCACGGCTTCGCCGCCGAGCACCGCGAGCCGGGCGCGGGCGGCTTCGAGTCGTTCGTCGACCCCGCCGTCCTCGCCCCGGGACGCTGGGACGCGCACGTGACCGTCACGGCCCTCGGCGTGACCCGGGAGGCGCGGTTCGGCTCGGTGCGCGCGCCCCGCCTCAAACCCGTCCCCCAGCGCAGGACGATCCATGGCCGTGAACCCAGGGAGGCCACGCTCTACTTCACCAAGGGCGGCCACCTGGCGCTGCTGGTCACCGCGGGCGCGCGCCGCGTCCCGCTGCACACCCGCGTCCTGCGCCGCCTCCTGCGCTGAACGCGGAACCGCCCCTGGACGGGCCGTGCCCGTCCAGGGGCGGTTCCGGAGAACTCAGCGAAGGCTCAGTCGTTCAGCCAGCTCATCATCGGACGCAGCTCGGCGCCGGTCTTCTCGATCG
This sequence comes from Actinomadura sp. NEAU-AAG7, assembly GCF_018603865.1. Classification (NCBI taxonomy): domain Bacteria; kingdom Bacillati; phylum Actinomycetota; class Actinomycetes; order Streptosporangiales; family Thermomonosporaceae; genus Actinomadura; species Actinomadura sp. NEAU-AAG7. Next base: position 43,987 of record NZ_JAHFZY010000011.1, on the reverse strand, counting down.
GGTGCTCGGCCAGCTCCTCGCGGTACTTGCGGAACTTGGTCTGGCCGCCCTCGAACTCCTCCACCAGCTCCTTGGCGTACTCGCCGGACTGGATCTCGCCGAGGATCTTCTTCATCGCGGCCTTGGTCTCCGGCGTGACCACCCGCGAGCCGCGGCTGTAGCCGCCGTACTCGGCGTTGTCGGACACCGACCAGTACATCTTCGACACGCCGCCCTCGTACATGAGGTCGACGATCAGCTTCATCTCGTGGAGCACCTCGAAGTAGGCGACCTCGGGCTGGTAGCCGGCCTCGGTGAGCACCTCGAACCCGGTCTTGATCAGCTCGGAGACGCCGCCGCACAGCACGGTCTGCTCGCCGAACAGGTCGGTCTCGGTCTCCTCGGTGAAGGTGGTCCTGATACCGCCCGCGCGCAGCCCGCCGATGGCCTTGGCGTAGGACAGCGCCAGCGGCCAGGCGTTGCCCGACGGGTCCTTCTCCACCGCGACGATCACCGGGACGCCGCGGCCCGCGACGAACTGGCGGCGGACGAGGTGGCCCGGCCCCTTCGGCGCGACCATCGCCACGTCCACGCCCTCCGGCGGCTGGACGAGGTCGTAGCGGATGCTGAAGCCGTGCCCGAAGAACAGCGCGTCGCCCTCGACCAGGGCGGGCCTGATGTCCTTCTCGAAGATCTCCCGGTGGTGGTGGTCCGGGGCCAGCAGCATGATCAGGTCGGCCTCCTCGGCCGCCTCCGCCGGCGTGACGACCCGCAGGCCCTCGGCCTCGGCCAGCTCCCGGCTCGCCGAGCCCTCGCGGAGCCCGACCCGGACGTCGACGCCGGAGTCGCGCAGCGAGAGCGCGTGCGCGTGCCCCTGGCTGCCGTAGCCGATGACCGCCACGTGCCTGCCCTGGATCACGCTCAGGTCGGCGGCGTCGTCGTAGAACATCTCAGCCACAGTGCTGCTGCCTTTCAGTGTTATGGATCATGTGGATCGCGCGAGGACGCGTGCGGGTCTCCCCGCGGGGTCACGCGCTGCGCTCGATGGCCCGCAGCGAGCGGTCGGTGATGGACCGGGCGCCGCGGCCGATGGCCACCATGCCCGACTGGACCATCTCCTTGATGCCGAACGGCTCCAGCACCCGGATGAAGGCGTCGAGCTTGTCGCGGTTGCCGGTGACCTCGATGGTGACGGCGTCCGGCGCGACGTCCACCACCTTGGCACGGAACAGCTGGACCGTCTCCAGGACCTGGGACCGCGTCTCGGCGTCGGCGCGCACCTTGACCAGCACCAGCTCGCGCTGGACCGAGGCCGAGCGGTCCAGCTCGACGATCTTCAGGACGTTGATCAGCTTGTTCAGCTGCTTGGTGACCTGCTCCAGCGGCAGGTCCTCCACGTTCACGACGATCGTCATGCGGGAGATGTCGGGATGCTCGGTGGTGCCGACCGCGAGCGACTCGATGTTGAAGCCGCGCCGGGAGAACAGCGCCGCGACCCGCGCGAGGATCCCGGGCTTGTTCTCCACCAGCACCGAGAGGGTGTGCAGGCTCATCGGGGTCAGTCTCCGTTCTCCCAGTCGGGGGCCATGTCACGAGCGATCTTGATGTCGTCGTTGGTGGTGCCGGCGGCCACCATCGGCCAGACCATCGCGTCCTGGTGGACGACGAAGTCGATGACGACGGGCGCGTCGTTGATCTCCATGGCCTTGGCGATGACGGCGTCGACGTCCTCGGCCCGGTCGCAGCGCAGCCCCACGCAGCCGTAGGCCTCGGCGAGCTTGACGAAGTCGGGGATGCGCTTCGCGCTGTGGAGGTTGGTGTTGGAGTAGCGCCCGTCGTAGAACAGCGTCTGCCACTGCCGGACCATGCCGAGGTTACCGTTGTTGATCACGGCGATCTTGACCGGGATCCCCTCGATCGCGCAGGTCGCGAGCTCCTGGTTGGTCATCTGGAAGCAGCCGTCGCCGTCGATCGCCCACACCTGCGTGTCGGGCGCGCCGACCTTGGCGCCCATCGCGGCCGGGACGGCGTAGCCCATCGTCCCGGCGCCGCCGGAGTTCAGGAACGCCCCCGGGCGCTCGTACTTGATGAACTGCGCGGCCCACATCTGGTGCTGGCCGACGCCGGCGACGTAGTAGGCGTCGGGCCCGGCCAGCTCGCCGATCCGCTCGATGACGTACTGCGGCGACAGCGACCCGTCCGCGGGCGTGTCGTAGCCCAGCGGGTAGGTGTCGCGCCAGGCGTTGAGCTGCCGCCACCAGTCCTCGTAGTCGCCCTTGCGCCCGGCGGCGTGCTCGTTCTGGACGGCGACGATCAGGTCGGCGATGACCTCCCGCGCGTCCCCGACGATCGGGACGTCCGCGTGCCGGTTCTTGGAGATCTCGGCCGGGTCGATGTCGGCGTGCACGATCTTCGCGTCGGGGGCGAAGCCGTCCAGCTTGCCGGTGACCCGGTCGTCGAAGCGGGCGCCGAGGGTGACCAGCAGGTCGGCGCGCTGGAGCGCGCCGACCGCGCCGACCGCGCCGTGCATGCCCGGCATGCCCATGTGCAGCGGGTGGCTGTCGGGCAGCGCGCCCTTGGCCATCAGCGTCGTGACGACGGGCGCGCCGGTCAGCTCGGCGAGCACCCGCAACTCGGCGGACGCGCCGGCCTTCAGCACGCCGCCGCCGACGTACAGGACGGGCCGCCGCGCCGAGCTGATCAGCCGTGCCGCCTCGCGGACCTGCTTGGAGTGCGGCCGGGTGACCGGGCGGTACCCGGGGAGCTGGAGCTGGACGGGCCAGGTGAACTCGACCATGGCCTGGAGCGCGTCCTTGGCGATGTCGACCAGCACCGGCCCGGGACGGCCCGTCCCGGCGATGTGGAACGCCTCGGCGACCGTGCGCGCGATCTCGTCGGCCCGGGTCACCAGGAAGTTGTGCTTGGTGATCGGCATAGTGATCCCGGCGATGTCGGCCTCCTGGAAGCCGTCGGTCCCGATGAGGGACGAGGCGACCTGGCCGGTGATCGCCACGATCGGCACCGAGTCCATGTAGGCGTCGGAGATCGCGGTGACGAGGTTCGTCGCGCCGGGCCCGCTGGTGGCCATGCACACCCCGACCCGTCCGGTGACCATCGCGTAGCCCTGCGCCGCATGGCCGGCGCCCTGCTCGTGCCGGACGAGGATGTGGCGCAGCTTGCCGGAGTCGTAGAGCGGGTCGTAGGCCGGGAGGATCGCGCCGCCCGGAATGCCGAACACCGTGTCGACGCCGACGTTCTCCAGGGCGCGGACCAGCGCCTGGGCTCCCGTCATCTGTTCGGTCGTCATGATCTGCGTTTCCTTGGGGAGAGGAGTGTGGGCTCGCCGGGCAACAAAAAACCCCCGCCGCCGTGAGGCGGTCGAGGGGAGGCGCGCAGGTCGGAAAGCTTGGTCAGCCTGCGCGCCGACCAAGTACTACGAGAATGATGGAAGTCCTCTGCACGGCACTCACTTTCGCCGACTTCGCGCCCCTGGTCAAATCCTTGAACAAAATGTCTCACTCCCTGAGACAAGACAACACCGCAGGGTGACCCGGGCCCGCCGCGTTCTCCCAGGTCAAACCTACTCCGCGGGCGGAGGGGGTCAGCCGGGCAGGGGCAGCGGCACCTCGCCCGGCCTGCCCTGCGTGGACAGGTTCGTCCGGACGAGCGACTCCACCCGCCCCGCCGCCATCGGCCGCGCCACGAGGAACCCCTGGCCGCTCGGGCAGTCCATCCCGCGCAGCAGTTCGAGCTGCTCGGGGCGCTCGATGCCCTCGGCCACCACGGTGATGCCGAGGTCGCGGCCCAGCCGGACGATCGTGCGGGTCAGCAGCGTCAGCGTCTCGTCCGAGCCGAGCCCCGCCACGAACGACGGGTCGATCTTGATGACGTCCACCGGGAGCTGCCCGAGGTAGGCGAGCGAGGCGTAGCCGGTGCCGAAGTCGTCGATCGCGAGCCGGACGCCGAGGTCGCGCAGCTCCGACAGGCGCTCCACGTTCTGGCCCGCGTCCTCGACGAGCACCTCCTCGCGCACCTCCAGCGTGAGCGCGTGCGGCGGCAGCCCGGTCTCGGCGAGCGCCGCCGCGACCGAGGCGACGAACCGGGGCGCGGCGATCTGCCGGGCGGTGAAGTTCACCGACAGGCCGACGTCCCAGGAGTCGCGCCGCCAGCGGGCGACCTCGCGGCACGCCTCCCGCAGCACCCAGTCGCCGAGCGGGACCATCAGGCCCGACTCCTCGGCCGGGCCGATGAACTCCTCGGGCGGCACCGACTCGCTCCCCCGCCACCAGCGCAGCAGCGCCTCCACCCCGGTCACCCGGGACGTCGCGAGGTCCACCACCGGCTGGAACTCCACCGCGAACTGCTCCTCGGCGAGCGCCCGCTGCAGGTCGCTGCCCAGCTCCAGCCGCCGGACGACGTCGGCGTGCATGTGCGGCGCGAACACCTCCACCCGTCCGCCGCCCGCCTCCTTCGCCCTGGCCATCGCGAGGTCGCCGTTGCGGATCAGGTCGGCGGCGGTGCGCCGGACCCGGCGCCCGGCCTCGCCGCCCGAGGCGGGCGCGGTGCCCGCCGGGTGCTCCTCGTCCCCCGCGAACGCGATGCCGACGCTCGCGGTCAGCACGATCTGCTTGCTGCCCACCTGGTACGGCTCGACCGACAGCACGCGCAGCAGCCGTCCGGCCAGCTCGACCGCCGCCCGCGTCTCCCCCTCGTCCGAGGGGAGCTGGACGAGGACCGCGAACTCGTCCCCGCCCCACCGCGCGACGGTGTCGTCGGCCTGGACGGTCGCGCGCAGCCGCCTGGCCGCCTGCGCGAGCACCTGGTCGCCGGCCGCGTGGCCCGCCGAGTCGTTCACGGCGGTGAAGCCGTCGAGGTCGACGAAGACCACCGCGACCCGGCCGCCGCCCCGGGTGCGCGAGATCAGCTCCCGCGTCCGCTCCTCCAGGTAGGAGCGGTTGGGCAGGCCGGTCAGCCCGTCGTGGAAGGTCAGGTGCGCGACCTGGCGTTGCAGCGCCGCCTGCTCGCTGAGGTCGCGGGTGGTGACCAGCAGCCGTCCGGGCGCCTCGCCGGTGCCCGCGTACCGGGAGATCGTCGACTCGGTCGGCAGCCATGTCCCGTCCGCCGCCCTGACCCGGCAGGACACCCGCAGCGACCCGGGCTCCTCGCCCGCGAACTCGGTGAACGCCTCCTGGACGCGGGGCAGGTCCTCCGGGTGGATGATCTCGTGCAGCGGGCGTCCGAGCAGCTCGTCGGCGGCGTAGCGGTAGGTGCGCAGCGCGCCCGCGCTGGCGTACTGGACGGTCGCGTCCAGGTCGCAGATGAGGACGGCGTCGTTGATGCTCTCCGACAGGGCGCGGAAGTGCTCCTCGCCGGTGTCGACCGCGCGGCGCAGCGCGTCGTTCTCGCGCAGCAGCCCGGCCAGCCGCGCGAGCACCACCAGCACCGCCGAGCCCGCGACGATCGCCACCACGGGCTCCAGGCCGTTCTCGCCGGTGAGCGAGTGCCCGGCGACGAACACGCCCGCCGCGGCGGCGATCACGGCGGGCGCGAGGCCCGGCCCGATCATCCGGCCGCACTCCTCGGCGGGCCGGGCGGCGCCGAAGGCATCCGCGCCGGGGGCGTCGGGGACGGCGTCCTCGGGGATGTCGTCGGTCTCGGCGGCGGGCACCTGGGCCGGGCCCGTCCAGGGCACCAGCATGAGCAGCAGCAGCCCGGCCAGCCGCAGGATGTCGGCCGGGTCGTCGGCGGGCAGCCCGCCGTCCAGCCGGACGACCGTGGTCACGATGTCGGCGACCGCGAACGCGACGAGCGCCCCGTACCCCATCCACGCCGGACGCCTGGCCGGGGCGCTCGGCCCGCGCGCCGCGCCGAGCGCGAACGGCAGCGCCCCGCACACCAGCACGGTGTCGACGAGCGGGTACAGCAGTTCGAGGAAGAACTCCGGCGGCGACTCCTGGGTCTGGTGGTAGAGCGAGGAGAACAGCGCCACCCAGCCGAGCAGGAACAGCCCGCACGCGCACACGAGGGTGTCGGCGGCGTACCGCAGCCAGGTGCGGGCGTCGCGGGGCAGCCGCACCGGCACCACCAGGCCCGTCACCAGCGCGGCGGCGGCCACCAGGTAGAACAGGTCGGGCACCGACAGCGACAGCGCGCTGCGGCTGAGGTTGCCCGCCGCCGCGCTCGTCACCGCGCCCGCGAACCAGCAGGTCGCGGCGATGCCGTACCAGCGCCAGGACGTCCGCCACACCGCGCCGTCGGGCCCGCCCGCCGCCCGGCCGCCGGAGCCGCGCACCGACGCCAGCAGCGAGACGGCGGCCGCGCCGGCCGCGCCCGCCTCCGCCCAGGCGATGAAGGCCGTGCCGCCCCAGCCCAGCAGCGAGCCGGTGGCGTAGAGCACGCCCACGACCGCGGCCAGGGCGACCGGCAGCGTCCGCGCGGGCCTGCGCCTGGCGATCTCGCCGCTCATCGCGCCGTGTCCCTTCCTGCCCCGATGGGAGCGTCCGGCCCTCGCGGACGCGGGCACCGCGCCGAGAGGGGACATGAGTCCGGATACCTCACCGGTCGCTCGGGTAACGCCCGGAAGGTCATGGATCGTGCCCCGCGCGGGGTCGGCGCGGAGCGGACGGCCCGCGCAACGCCTGCGCGGGCCGGAGATCAGCGACGTTGCTGCACTGCGGGTTCACCGTGTCGCTCAATGTACGTTCCGTAGGTCACGGAGCGATTGAGGCTGAGCGTCCTCCCGGCGACGAACGACCGGGTTATCGACCTTCTTGGTCCGTCCGAAACGCGATCATCACCTTCGTCCGCATCACGTTGAGTGACCATTTTCACTCCTGAAAAGCGTGTGATGTCCGCCTCCCCCGGAACGGCGCGCCGGGGCCGCGAACCGGGCCGCGTCCGAGGCGGTCGTAGTAGAAACGGGGGCGGAACCACCCGGGAGGCACTCTCATGCGACGGCACGCGATCACCCTGACGTCCGCGCTGGTCGCGGCCTGTACCGCCCTGCTGGCGGGCTGCTCGTCGTCCGACGGCGGCAAGCCCGAGGGCGGACCCGGCACGCCCGCCCCCGCGAGCACGGCCGCGCCCACGGCCACCGCCGGCACCGGCGCGGCCCGCGTGCTCGTCACGGGCCTGTCGGTCCCCTGGGGCGTCGCGTTCCTGCCCGGCGGCGACGCGCTCGTCACCGAGCGTGACTCCGCCCGCCTGCTGCGGGTCACCCCGGCCGGGAAGAGGACCGTGGTGGGAACGGTGCCGGACGTCCGGCCGTCCGGGGAGGGCGGTCTGCTCGGCGTCGCGGTCTCCCCCGGCTACGCGCGCGACCACCAGATCTTCCTCTACCACACCGCCGCCGACGACAACCGCGTGGTCAGAGCCACCTACGACGGCCGCCTCGACACCCCGCGCCCCATCGTCACCGGCATCCCCAAGGGCGACAACCACAACGGCGGCCGCCTCGCCTTCGGCCCCGACGGCATGCTCTACGCCACCACGGGCGAGAGCGGCGCGCCCGAGAAGTCCCAGGAGCGCGGCTCGCTCGGCGGCAAGATCCTCCGCGTCACCCCCGACGGCCGTCCCGCCCCGGGCAACCCTTTCGGCACGCCCGTATGGACCTACGGGCACCGCAATGTCCAGGGCATCGCCTGGGATGAGAAGCAGCGACTCTACGCCACGGAATTCGGTCAGGTCCGCTTCGACGAAATCAACCGCATTGTGAAAGGTGACAATTATGGGTGGCCCACCGTAGAAGGAATCGGACACCGCAGGGGATTCACCGACCCACTGGTCACCTGGCCGACCGACCAGGCGTCCCCGTCCGGCCTCGCCTACGCGAACGGCTCGCTGTGGGCCGCCGCCCTCCAGGGCACCCGCCTGTGGCAGGTCCCCCTCCGCGACGGCGTGCCCGGCCGCCCCGTCCCCCGCTACCAGGACGCCTACGGCCGCCTCCGCGCCGTCGTCCGCGCCCCGTCCGGCGACCTCTGGGTCACCACGAGCAACAAGGACGGCCGGGGCGACCCGAAGCCGGACGACGACCGCGTCATCGTCCTCCCCGCCCGCTGACCTCCTCGCGGCCGGCGGGCGGGGAGGTCAGGCTCAGGACGCGCCGAGCCTCTCCAGGATCAGTTCGCGGGCGCGGCCCGCGTCGGCCTGCCCGCGGGTGGCCTTCATGACCGCGCCGACCAGGGCGCCCGCGGCGGCGACCTTGCCCGCGCGGACCTTGTCGGCGACGGCGGCGTTGCCGGCGATCACCTCGTCCACGATCGAGGCCAGCTCGCCCTCGTCGCTGACGACCTTCAGCCCGCGCGCGGCGACGACCTCGTCGGGCGTGCCCTCACCGGCGAGGACGCCCTCGAAGACCTGGCGGGCCAGCTTGTCGTTCAGCTCCCCCGCCGTGATCATCGCCTGCACCCGGGCGACCTGCTCGGGGGTGATCGGCAGGTCGGCCAGCTCGGCGCCCTGCGCGGTCGCGCGGCGCGACAGCTCGTTCATCCACCACTTGCGGGCCGCGCCGGCGTCCGCCCCGGCCGCGATCGTCGCCTCGATGAGGTCGACGGCGCCCGCGTTGACGACGTCCCGCAGCTCCAGGTCCGACAGGCCCCACTCGCCCTGGATGCGGCGGCGGCGCGCGGCGGGGAGTTCGGGCAGCGACGCGCGCAGCTCCTCCACCCACTCCCGGGACGGCGCCATCGGCACGAGGTCCGGCTCGGGGAAGTAGCGGTAGTCCTGCGCCTCCTCCTTGCTGCGCCCGCTGGTGGTGCGGCCGGTGTCCTCGTGGAAGTGGCGGGTCTCCTGCACGATCCGGCCGCCCGCCGACAGCACGCCCGCCTGCCGCTCGATCTCCGACCGGACGGACCGCTCGACCGAGCGCAGCGAGTTGACGTTCTTGGTCTCGGTGCGCGTGCCCCACTCCGAGGCACCGCGCGGCATCAGCGAGACGTTCACGTCGCAGCGCATGGAGCCCTCCTCCATGCGCACGTCCGACACGCCGAGCGAGCGCACCAGCTCCCGCAGCTCGGTCGCGTAGGCGCGGGCCACCAGCGGCGCCTTCGCGCCGGTCGCCGGGATCGGCTTGGTGACGATCTCCACCAGCGGGATCCCGGCGCGGTTGTAGTCGACCAGCGAGAACTCCGCGCCGTGGATGCGGCCGGTCGCGCCGCCCACGTGCAGGGACTTGCCGGTGTCCTCCTCCATGTGGACGCGCTCGATCTCGATCCGGTACGTCTCGCCCTCGACCTCGACGTCCAGGTGCCCGTCCACGCAGAGGGGCTCGTCGTACTGGGAGATCTGGAAGTTCTTCGGCATGTCCGGGTAGAAGTAGTTCTTCCGGGCGAACCTGCACCACTCGACGATGTCGCAGTTCAGCGCCAGCCCGATCTTGATGATGCCCTCGATCGCGGCGTGGTTGGTCACCGGCAGCGCGCCCGGCAGCCCGAGGCACACCGGGCACACCTGCGTGTTCGGCTCGGCGCCGAACTCCGTCCGGCACCCGCAGAACATCTTGGACGCCGTGCCCAGCTCGATGTGCGTCTCGATGCCGAGGACCGGCTCGTACTTCCCGAGCGCCTCGTCGAAGTCCATCAGCGTGTTCACACTCACAGGTATCCCAGTCCCTTCAACGCCTCTTCGGTCTCGGCCACCCGGTCGGCGTACGCCGGAATCCGGGCCAGCGCGTCGAGGCTGACGTTCTGTCCTATGTAATCGAAGTGGTCGGCGCCGGACCGGCGGCCGCCGCGCGGCCGCTCCACGTCCCGCGGATGCCTCGGGAGCCGGGACGGGTCGCTCCCCCGCACGGGCACCAGCGGGATGACCGGGGTCGCGAGCCCCCTTCCCTCCAGCAGGGCCCGCACGGTCTTGGTCTCGGCGCGGTCGTCGCGGTCGTTGTGGACGCGGACCGGATGGCAGTCCTCGGCGAGGGCCGGCACCGCCTCTCGCCGCTGGAGTTGGGGCCGATGAGGGCGAGGAACGGCGGCACGTCCAGCTCGACGTCAAGGAAGGACTTGAAGCCGTCGATCTCGATCCGGGTGATCACCGCGTGCCGCCGTCCCCGCCGCCTACAGTTCCGGGGCCTGGGCCAGCAGGGGGCCCGACCAGCGGTCCTCCAGGGCGCGCTCGACGGCGGCGGCCACGCGGTAGGCGCGGTCGTCGCCGAGGACCGGGGCCATGATCTGCAGGCCGACCGGCAGGCCGTCGGCGAGCCCGCAGGGTACCGAGATCGCGGCGTTGCCGGTGAGGTTCGCGGGGATCGTGTACAGGTCCGCGAGGTACATCGCCATCGGGTCGTCGACGCGCTCGCCGATCGGGAACGCGGTGGTCGGGGTGGTCGGCGAGACCAGCACGTCCACCTGCTCGAAGGCGGTGTCGAAGTCGCGCTTGACCAGCGTGCGGACCTGCTGCGCCTTGCCGTAGTAGGCGTCGTAGTAGCCCGAGGACAGCGCGTAGGTGCCGAGCATGATCCGCCGCTTGACCTCGGGGCCGAAGCCCTCGGCGCGGGTCAGCGCCATGACCTCCTCGGCGCTGCGGGTGCCGTCGTCGCCGACGCGCAGGCCGTAGCGCATGGCGTCGAAGCGGGCCAGGTTGGACGACGCCTCCGACGGCGCGATCAGGTAGTACGCCGACAGCGCGTAGGAGAAGTGCGGGCAGGAGACCTCGACGACCTTCGCGCCGAGCGACTCCAGCAGCTCCACGGCCTCGTCGAAGCGGGCCGCGACGCCCGGCTCGGCGCCCTCGCCCGCGAACTGCTTGACGACGCCGACGCGCAGGCCGTTCACGTCGGCGCGGCGCGCGGCCTCGACGACGGGCGGCACCGGCGCGTCGACGGACGTGGAGTCCATCGCGTCGTGGCCGCTGAACACCTCGTGCAGGAGCGCGGCGTCCAGGACGTTGCGGGCGAACGGGCCCGGGGTGTCCAGCGAGGACGCGAACGCGATCACGCCGTAGCGGGACGAGCCGCCGTAGGTGGGCTTCATGCCGACGATGCCGGTGACCGCGGCGGGCTGCCGGATCGAGCCGCCGGTGTCGGTGCCGGTCGACAGCGGCGCCTGGTAGGCGGCGACCGCCGCCGAGCTGCCGCCGGACGAGCCGCCCGGGACGCGGCGCAGGTCCCACGGGTTGTGCGAGGGGCCGAAGGCGCTGTTCTCGGTGGAGGAGCCCATCGCGAACTCGTCCATGTTCGTCTTGCCGAGGATCACCAGGCCGCGGGCGCGCAGCCGCGCCGTGACCGTCGAGTCGTAGGGCGGGCGCCAGCCCTCCAGGATCTTCGACCCGGCGGTGGTGGGCATGTCGCGGGTGGTGAACACGTCCTTGTGCGCGATCGGCACCCCCGCCAGCGGGCCGAGGTCCTCCCCGGCCGCGCGGCGCCGGTCGACCTCGCGGGCCTGCGCGAGCGTGGTGTCGCGGTCGACGTGCAGGAACGCGCGCACCTCGCCGTCCACGGCCGCGATGCGGTCCAGGTGGGCCCGCGCGACCTCGACGGCGGACGTCTCGCCCGCGGCGATCAGCTCGCCGAGCTCCGCCGCGCCCTTTCTGACCAGGTCCATGATCAGGCCTCCTCGTCCAGGATCCGCGGGACGCGGAAGCGCTGCTCCTCGGCGGCGGGCGCGGCGGCCAGGGCCTGCTCGGGCGTGAGGGAGGGGCGGATCTCGTCGGCCCGGTAGACGTTGGTCAGCGGCAGCGCGTGCGAGGAGGGCGGGATGTCCTCCGCGGCGACCTCCTGCACGCGCGCGACCGCGGAGATGATCTGGTCGAGCTGGGCGGCGAGGTGGTCGAGTTCGTCGTCGCCGAGCGCCAGCCGGGAGAGCCGGGCGAGATGCGACACCTCGTCACGGGTGATGGCGGACATGTGGGAAACCGTTCCTGCGATGAAGTGGGTTCACCGGCCATCCTATGGGCCGCGTGCCCGCCGCCGCCCGCGGCGCGGCGCGTCACTCGGGCCGGGGGTGGTGCCCGTACCGCTGCGGGGGCGGCGCGTACTGCGGCGGGGCCTGCTGCGGATACGGGAGGCCCTGCGGCGGGACGGCGCCCTGCTGCTGCGGAAACGTCACCGTCTTCGGTTCCGCGGGCTTCATACTGGCCAGCGCCGCGGCGCCGAAGACCGCGCACGACAGGATGAGGAACCCCCCGAAGATCACTCCGGCGAGGTCGTAGGCCCTGAACTGGTCCTCGTCCGGCATGGACTCCAGCGTCCCGAACAATATGAACGCCATCCCCAGCAAGGAAACGGCGAAGACCACTCCGCGCGCGGCATTGTTCATGGACAGTGATCTTAGCGGGCGGTTTGCCGACTGTAAGGTGAATTGTCAGGCGGCGGGCTCGGGTGCGCGCTCCATCCGGCGCCGCAGCCAGTCGGTGGCGGTGGCGGCGTCCATGGGGCGGCCGAAGTGCCAGCCCTGCGCCGCGTCGCAGCCCATCTCGCGGAGCGTCCGGGCGGTCTGCGGGTCCTCGACGCCCTCGGCGACCGAGCGCAGCCCGAGGGTGCGGACGAGGTCGACGATGGAGCGGACGATCACCGCGTCGTCGGAGGAGCCGGTGAGCCGCCGCACGAACGAGGAGTCGATCTTGATCTCCTCGACCGGGAGCCGCTTGAGCCGGACGAGCGAGGAGTAGCCGGTGCCGAAGTCGTCCAGGCTGAGCGGGATGCCCAGCTCGGCGAGCGCCCGGACGGTCTCGGACGCGTACGCCGGCTCGTTCATGAGGATCCGCTCGGTGATCTCCAACTGGAGCGCGGCGGCGGGCAGGCCGCGCGAGAGCAGCCCCTCCTCGATCGTCTCGGTGAGGCCGGTGTCGAGCAGGTCGCGCCCGGAGGCGTTCACCGCGACCTGGACGGCGAGGTCCTCGCGCCACCACGCGGCGGTCTGCGCGAGCGCGGCCTCCACGACGTAGTGGGTGATCGAGCGCATCAGGTAGGTCTGCTCGGCGATCGACAGGAACGCCTCGGGCTCCAGCAGGCCCTTGTCGGGGTGGCGCCAGCGCAGCAGCGCCTCCATGCCGACGAGCTGGTCGTCCCGCAGGGAGATCTTGGGCTGGTAGAACAGCTCCAGCTCGGAGCGGTCGATGGCGCGGCGCAGGTCGCCGAGCACGCTGAGCCGGTCCGGGGAGTTGCGGTCCTTGCCGGGCGAGTAGACCTCGACGCCGGTGCGGCCCTCCTTGGCGTTGTACATCGCGACGTCGGCGCGCTGGAGGAGCAGCTCGAAGTCCTGGGCGTGGTCGGGGAACAGCGCGATGCCGACGCTGCCCTCCAGGTCGAACGACATGCCGTCCAGCCGGACGGGCTCGCCGAGCGCGGCGCGCAGCCGGGCGGCGACCTCGCGGGCGGCGGCCTCGTCGCGGACGGTGGGCAGCAGCACCGCGAACTCGTCGCCGCCGAGCCGCGCCACGAGGTCGCCCGGACGGACGCTGTGGGTGAGCCGGTGCGCGACGAGTTGGAGCAGCCGGTCGCCGGTGGCGTGCCCGAGGGTGTCGTTGACCTCCTTGAACCGGTCGAGGTCGAGCAGGAACAGCCCGGCCCGGCGGTGCTCGGGTTCGGCGGCGGCGGCCGCCGCGCCCCGGCGGGCGCGGGCACCGGCGCGCCCGAACCGCCCCGGCCGCTTGTCGGCGCCGCTCGCCTCGGCGAGGGCCTCCTCGGTGCGGACGGTCAGCAGCTTGCGGTTGGGCAGCCCGGTCAGGACGTCGTGCAGCGCCTGGTGCTCGCGCCGCACCGACACCGACGCGTTCAGGTACACCGCGATGAACGGCAGGACGATCAGCGGGACGAACACCGCGGACCTGTCCATCGCGACGACCATCAGCGGGGCGAGCCCGAGCAGCGCCAGGTGGACGAGGACCTGGTAGGCGAGGTCCCAGCGCAGCGCCTTGAGCAGCGGGACCCGCTCGTGCAGCGCGATCGCGGAGCCGACGAGGGTGTCGTTGGCGCAGAAGTAGACGGTTCCGGCGAGCGCGATGAGGGGCAGGTCGCCGCCGTCGGGCACCCACAGCCGCGTCGGGGTGGCCATGTCGCCCGCCAGCGCCAGGACGAGTTGGGCGGCGGCGAGGCTCAGCGTGTACTGCGCGGCGTTGAAGGCGATGCGGTGCGGGGTGCGGCCGCGGAAGATCCCGGCGGTGATGACGGCGACGACCTGGAGGGTCGCGGCGACCGGCAGCCCGGCGTACAGGAGCGCGGCGAACGCGAACGTGGTGGAGGTGGTGGCGCCGTTGTTCTCGGTGGACCCCGGCGTGATGATCGGCCGCAGCTCCCCGAACACGATGAAGCAGCCGAGGATCCAGAAGACGGGCTGGCGCGCGAGGGCGTCCAGGTCCGCGCCGGTCAGCCCGGCGAACGCCGTGCCGCACGCGGCGACGCCGAGCAGGATGACGACGACGAAGTAGATCCACAACGGGGAGCCGCGGCGTGGCGCCGTGTTCCGCGTGTTGTTCGGGTCCTTCATCACATCCTCGGGGGGTTCGGGGGGCCGTCCCCCGGGAGCGGACGCCCCGTACCTCGGGGACGCCCCCGGGCGATTCGTCCGAACATTCAGGTGGGTCGTGATGAGAGGGAGAGTACGGCCTTTGCTCAACTTCGCGAAACCGGTTGCGCACGTTCCGTTATGCCCGTCGCGTCGCGGTCCCCGGCGACTACGTAGCCGTGCCGTACCGCTGAGTGACGCGACGCTGGTGACGGGCCCCTCACTCACACCTCGTCATTCCTCGGTGGGCAAAGCGGCGCTTTTGGCCGCATCTGGCCCGTCGGCCAGCAGGACGGCGAACCCGTCGTCCCCCAGGATCGGCACGCCCAGCTTGACGGCTTTGTCGAACTTCGACCCCGGGTTCTCCCCCGCGACCACGAAGTCCGTTTTCTTCGACACCGATCCGGACACCTTGCCGCCGAGCCGCTGCACGGCCTCCTTCGCCGAGTCGCGGCTGTACCCCTCCAGCGAACCGGTGATCACGACGGTGACGTCCTTCAGCGGCCGCGGCCCGCCCGCGCCCTCGTCCTCCATCCGGACCCCGGCGGCCCGCCACTTCTCGACGATCTCGCGGTGCCAGTCGACCTCGAACCACGCCCTGATCGAGGCCGCGATCGTGGGGCCGATGTCCTCCACGGCCGCCAGCTCCTCCTCGGTCGCGTTCGCGATCGCGTCCATCGACCCGAGCTCGCGGGCGAGGTTGCGGGACGCGGCGGGCCCCACGTGCCGGATCGACAGCGCCACCAGCACCCGCCACAGCGGCTGCGTCTTGGCCTTCTCCAGCTCCTCGAACAGGATCGAGACCGTCTTCTTCGGCTCGCCCTCCTTGTTGGCGAAGAACGAGACGACCTTGGGCTCGCCGGTCTCCGGGTCGGTCTTGGGCGTGCCGGTCTTCTGGTCCATCACGAGGCTGCGGATCGGCAGGAGCTGCTCGACGCTGAGATGGAACAGGTCGCCCTCGTTCTTGACCGGCGGGTCGCTCGGCTCCAGCGGCTGGGTGAGCGCGACCGCCGCGACGTATCCGAGGGCCTCGATGTCGAGGGCGTTCCGGCTGGCCACGAAGAACAGCCGCTCGCGCAGCTGCCCGGGGCAGTACCGCGCGTTCGGGCACCGGATGTCGGCGTCGCCCTCCTTCTCGTACGCCAGCTCCGTGCCGCACTCGGGGCAGTGCGTCGGCATCTCGAACGCGCGCTCGGTGCCGTCGCGCAGCGCGGTGACCGGCGCGACGATCTCCGGGATGACGTCGCCCGCCTTGCGCAGCACGACGGTGTCGCCGATCAGCACGCCCTTGCGCGCGACCTCGCCCGCGTTGTGCAGGGTGGCCCGGTCGACCTTGGACTGGGCGACCACGATCGGCTCCATCACGCCGTAGGGGGTGACGCGCCCCGTCCGGCCGACGCCGACCTTGATGTCGAGGAGCTTGGTGTTGACCTCCTCCGGCGGGTACTTCCACGCGATCGCCCAGCGCGGCGCGCGGCTGGTCGACCCGAGCCGCCGCTGGAGCGCGAACTGGTCGACCTTCACGACCACGCCGTCGATCTCGTAGGCGGTGTCGTGCCGGTTCTCGCCGTAGCGCTCGATGTAGGCGCGGACGGCGTCGAGCCCGCCGACGACCTCGTACCGGTCGCTGACCGGCAGGCCCCAGCCGCGCATCAGCTCGTAGGCGCCGGACTGGCTCTCGGGCTGCTCGCCGCCCCGCCAGGCGCCGAACCCGTGCACGAGCATCCCGAGCGGGCGGCGCGCGGTGACGCGCGGGTCCTTCTGCCGCAGCGAGCCCGCCGCCGCGTTGCGGGGGTTGGCGAAGGGGTCCTTGCCGGCCTCGACCTGCGCGGCGTTGACCTGCTCGAACCCCTCGACCGGCAGGAAGACCTCGCCGCGCACCTCAAGGACGTCCGGCCAGCCCCCGCCCTCCAACCGGGTGGGGATGTCGGCGATCGTGCGGATGTTGTTCGTGACGTCCTCGCCGCGGCGCCCGTCGCCGCGGGTCACCCCGCGCACGAGCCGGCCCCGCTCGTAGGTCACCGCGATGGCCAGCCCGTCGATCTTCAGCTCGCACAGGTAGCCGGCGACCTCGCCGACCTCCTTGACCACCCGCTCGTCCCAGGACAGCAGCGCGTCGGCGTTCATCGCGTTGTCGAGGCTCTGCATCGGCTCCAGATGCGCGGCCTCCGCGAAGTCGGTCTCGATCGGCGCGCCGACCTTCTGCGTGGGAGAGTCCGGGGTGACCAGCTCCGGGTACCGCTCCTCCAACCCCCCCAGCTCGCGCATCATCCGGTCGTACTCGGCGTCGGTGAGCGTCGGCTGGTCGAGGACGTAGTAGCGGTAGTTGCCCTCGTCGATCCGCTCGCTCAACTCCAGATGACGCTGCCGTGCCTCGGCGGGCACCCCATCGCTCGTGGTCATGCGCCTATTGTGGCCGCCACCACCGACAATGCGACCCGCCGCGCCCCGGTCTAGTCGGCCTCGTGCAGCATCCGGGCGGCCTCGCGGCAGCGCCTGAGCGCCGCGCGGACGTGGCGCGGCGACGCCCCCGCCATCCCGCACGCGGGCGTGAGCACCACCTGGCGGGCCAGCCGGGCGGGCGGGAAGCCGAGCCGGTTCCACAGCGCCCGCACCGGCTCCGCCGTCGCCTTCAGCGGCGGCAGCGCGGCGTCGGTCGCGGGCACCGCGCCGAGGAACAGCCCGGTCCCCGCCTCGATCGCCTCGCCGACCGCGTCGTCGTCCCGCTTGGGCACGAGCGCGAGGTCGACCGCGACCGCCCTGGCGCCCGCGCCGCGCAGCAGCCCGAACGGGACGTTCCGCGCGCAGCAGTGGACGACCGGGTACGCGGCGTCGTCCGCGCAGGCGGTCTCGATCACGGTGCGCAGCGCGTCCTCGGCGACCGGCGCCTCGATCGCCCGCAGCCGGGAGAAGCCGCTGGCGGTCGGGACCGTCCCGGCGAGCGCGGCGGGCAGCCCCGGCTCGTCGATCTGCAGGAGGATCCGCGCGTCCGGCAGGCGGCGCCGGACGTCGGCCACGTGCGCGGCGGCGCCCTCGGCGAGCGACGCGGTCAGGTCGCGGACGGCGCCCGGGTCCTTCAGCGCGCGGTCGCCGTGCCGCAGCTCGATCGTGGCGGCCAGCGTCCACGGCCCGCACACCTGGATCTTGAACGGCCCGTCGTGCCCGGCCGCGACCTCCTCCAGCACGTCGAGGTCGCGGGCGAGGTGGTCGCGGGAGCGGAGCGTGTCGCGGCCCGGCCGGTCGGAGAACCGCCAGCCCGACGGCTCCAGGTGGACGGGCAGCTCGACGAGCAGCCCCGCCGTCCGTCCGGTGAGGTCGGCGCCGGGGCCGCGCGCGGGCAGCTCGGGCAGGTGCGGCAGCTCGGGCAGCTCGCCGAGCACGACCCGCAGCGCCTCGGCGGGGTCCTCGCCCGGGTAGGAGCCGATCCCGGTCGCCGTACCGATCTGCCAGGGATAGTCCGTCACAGGCCGAACCCTATCGGCGTGCGATCACACGGCGGCGCCGGCGGTCGCGGCGATCGTGGCGGAGGCCAGCACGCGGTCGCCCGCGTACAGGACGGCGGCCTGGCCGCTCGCCACGCCGCGCGCGGGGCGCTCCAGGCGGATGCGCAGGACGTCGCCGTCGAGCTCGGCGGTGCAGGCGTGCACCTCGCCGTGCGCGCGGAGCTGGACGTGGCAGGAGAAGGGGCCGTTCCCGCGAGGGACCGGGCCGCCGGGCGCCTCGGCCAGCCACACCGGGCGCTCGCCGGTGATCTCGTGCACGTCGAGCGCCTCGCGCGGCCCGACGGTCACGGTGTTGTCCACCGGGGAGATGTCGAGCACGTAGCGGGGGCGCCCGTCCGGCGCCGGGGTGCCGAGCCGCAGGCCCTTGCGCTGCCCGACCGTGTAGGCGTAGGCGCCGTCGTGGTCGCCGA
This sequence comes from Actinomadura sp. NEAU-AAG7, assembly GCF_018603865.1. NCBI lineage: Bacteria > Bacillati > Actinomycetota > Actinomycetes > Streptosporangiales > Thermomonosporaceae > Actinomadura > Actinomadura sp. NEAU-AAG7. The sequence continues at coordinate 25,660 of NZ_JAHFZY010000011.1, read as the reverse complement.
CCCGGTTGCCCGCGGTGTCGAGGATCGGCCCGGGGGACGCGCCGAGCCGCCCGGCGAGGAAGCCCCGGGTGTCGCCGTCGGCGATGAAGCAGATGTCGTGGCTGTCGGGCTTGTCGGCCACCTGGAGGCCGCGCCGCTCGGCCTCCAGCCGGATGTCGGCCTTGGTCGTGTCGCCGAGCGGGAACAGCGCGTGCGCGAGCTGCTCGGGCGTGCAGACGGCCAGCACGTAGGACTGGTCCTTGCCCTGGTCGACGCCGCGCCGCAGGACGCCGCCCGCGAGCCGGGCGTAGTGGCCGGTGCAGACGGCGTCGAACCCGAGCGCGAGCGCGCGGTCCAGCAGCGCCGCGAACTTGATCTTCTCGTTGCAGCGCAGGCACGGGTTCGGGGTGCGGCCGGCCGCGTACTCGCTGACGAAGTCCTCGACGACGTCCCGGTGGAAGCGCTCGGCGAGGTCCCACACGTAGAACGGGATGCCGATCACGTCGGCGGCGCGGCGCGCGTCGCGGGAGTCCTCCAGCGTGCAGCAGCCGCGCGCGCCCGTCCGGTAGGACTGCGGATTGCTGGACAGCGCCATGTGGACGCCCGTGACGTCGTGCCCCGCCTCGGCGGCGCGTGCGGCGGCCACGGCGGAGTCGACGCCGCCCGACATGGCGGCGAGTACGCGCAAAGTCATAGTGCTTCGAGCCTACGCGCCGCCGACCCGCCACCGCGACGCGGTATCGCGCGCCGTCCGCGTCGAGGATCGAGGCCGCTGCCCGCGGCGGGCGCGCGCGTGCGGCGGCTCGCGTAAGGTGACGGAGCGGGCTCCGGAGAGGGAGCCCGCTGACGCCACGACAAGGAAGAGACGACAGGTGGGAATCTTCCGCCGTCCGCGCGACACGCCCGCCGCCGTACCGCCCGCGATCGCCGAGTTCTGGGACTGGTGGGGCCAGGCGCGCCCGACGATCGAGGCGTCGCTGGCGGCCGGGCCCGAGCAGCCCGAGCCCGGTGTGCCCGGCGAGGGGCTCTCGGCCGACACGATCGAGGAGCTGTCGCGCCGCGTCCGCAAGATCCATTCCGAGTTGCAGTGGGAGATCGGCGGCTCGGACGACCGCGCGCCGTCGCTGACCGTGACCGGCGGGGGCGACCCCGAGCTGCGCGGCGTGGCCGAGCGCTGGTTCCGCGCCGCGCCGTCCGGCGCGGCGGCGGGCGGCTGGAGGTTCCACCCCGCGCGGCAGGCCGACCCCGAGATGCTTTCGCAGGACCTCGTCCTCGGCGACCACGAGTTCGACCTGGAGTACGTGCGGCTCGGCATGCGCGCCGACACCGACCGGGCCCGCGTCCACATCAGCGCCTACCACCCCGACTTCCTGTTCGTGTCGGAGGAGCAGCAGCTCCAGGTGGCGCTGCACGTCCTCGACTGGGCTCTCGGCGAGGACGACGTCGCCCGCTGGATCGGCGAGGTCTCGATCGCGATCGAGACCCCGATCGACTCGCTGCCGCCCTCGATGCTGCCCGCCGTCGTCGAGCAGGTGGCCGAGCCGTTCGGCGAGCCCGCCTGGCTGACCGGCGAGGGCCGGACGCCGCGCGGCCACCCCAAGCGGCTCGGCGCCCGGTTCCCGCTGCACCGGCAGGACTACCCGCTCTGCGACCTGCATGTGGCGATCACCGTCCCGTACGCCAACAGCAACCCCGACCGGCTCCCGGTGGAGCCGTCGGCGGGGGCGCTGCGCGCGTTCGAGAAGAAGCTGGCCAAGCTCGGCGACCGGGCGGTGCTGGCCGTGCGCGAGACCGGTGACGGCCTGCGCGTGTTCCACCTGTACGCCGACCCCGACTCCGGCGTGATCGGCGAGCTGGACCAGCTCGCCGCCGCCTGGACGGAGGGCAAGGCCAAGGTGGCCTCCACCAACGACCCCGGCTGGCGCGCCTTCGCCCCCTACCAGCCCTGACGCCCCCTACAAGCCCTAAGCGCGCCCTACCGGCTCCGAGCGCGCCCTAGCCGTGCCTGCGGACGGCCTCGACCTTGCGCCAGCGCGCCTCGCAGAAGCAGTAGAGGCCGAAGACCAGGACGCCCACGGCGACGGCGACCAGCCCCCAGACCCCGGCGGGGGTCTCGGCGAACTCGCGGAGCGTGCCGTCCAGGCCCTGGGCCTTGTCCGGCTCGAAGCTGAGCGCGGCGTAGCCGAGGAACACCCCGACCGCGCCGCCGACCAGCCCGCGCGCCAGGTTCCCGACCACCCCGACCGGCTGGACGACCCGCCGCGCCGCCGGGCCCATGCCGGTCAGCTCCTTCAGGAACGAGCGGCGGACGGCGCCCGCCACCACGACCGCGCCCCAGACGAGGAAGCCGATCCCGATCGCCAGGATCAGCCAGCGGCCGCCCGGCTCGGCCATCGCCCGCGCGGTGAACGTCTTGGACTGCTTGTCGCTGGACTGGCCCGAGTTCCCGGCCAGGAACGCGATCGTCGCCGCGAACCCGGCGAGGTAGATGACGGCGCGGGCGGCCGACGAGAGGCGCTTGGTCGGCTTGTCCCCGTCCGGGACCGGGCGCCCGTACAGCGCCTCGGCGGCCTGCCAGAGGGCGATCGCCACGAACCCGGCCGCCATCAGCCACAGGACGACGGGGCCGCCCGGCTTCTCCGCGACGGCCTGGAGCGCGCCCGTGCGGTCCGCCTCCTTGCCGCCGCCGTCGCCGAACGCGACCTGGAGCGCCAGCCAGCCGATCAGAAGGTAGAGGAGCCCTCGGGCCACGAGCCCGCCCCGGGTCATGTAGTGGAACCCCGGATGGCCCGCGGCCTTCCGTCCGACACGCTCTACTGTGGTCTCGCCCATCGCCGCCCTCCTCAGGAACGGCAGATCTGTCCCCGCCCACGGCAAGGTAAAACCAGCGTCTAGGTCAGACCGGCCCGGCGGGCGCGCTCGACGACGGGCCCGATGGCCTCGGCGAGGGCCTTGACGTCCGCCTCGGTGGAGGTGTGGCCGAGGGTGAAGCGGAGCGAGCCCCGCGCGCGCTCCGCGCCGGTGTCCATCGCCATGAGGACGTGGCTGGGCTGCGACACCCCGGCCGAGCACGCGGACCCGGTCGAGCACGCGATGCCCTGCGCGTCCAGGAGCATGAGCAGCGCGTCGCCCTCGCAGCCGGGGAAGGAGAAGTGGGCGTTGCCGGGGAGGCGGTCGCCCGGGTCGCCGTTCAGGACCGCGCCGGGGACGGCCGCGCGGACGGCCTCGACGAGCCGGTCGCGCAGTTCGGCGAGCCGCGCGGCCTCGGCGTCGCGGCGCCGGGCGGCGGTCTGGACGGCGGCGGCGAACCCGGCGATGGCCGGGGCGTCGAGCGTCCCGGACCGGACGTCGCGCTCCTGCCCGCCGCCGTGCAGCAGCGGCACCGGGTCGAGGAACAGCGGCTCGGCGGGCTTGGCCAGCAGCAGCGCGCCGACCCCGATCGGGCCGCCGATCTTGTGGCCGGTGATCGCCAGCGACTGGACGCCGCTCGCCGCGAACCCGACCGGCAGCGTCCCGGCCGCCTGGACGGCGTCGGTGTGGAACGGCACCCCGTGCTCGCGCGCGAGCGCCGCCAACTCGGCGACCGGCTGGACGGTGCCGACCTCGTTGTTCGCCCACATGACCGTGGCGAGCGCCACGTCCGCGCCGGTGCCGAGCGCCTCGCGCAGCGCCTCGGGGCGGACGCGCCCGAGCCCGTCCACGGGGATCCACTCGACCCGCGCGCCCTCGTGGTCGGCGAGCCAGCGCGCCGCGTCCAGCACGGCGTGGTGCTCGACGGCCCCGACCAGCACGCGGGTGCGGGCCGGGTCGGCGCCGCGGCGCGCCCAGAACACGCCCTTCACGGCGAGGTTGTCGGCCTCGGTGCCGCCCGAGGTGAACACGACCTCGCTCGGCCGCGCGTCGAACGCCTCGGCGATGATCTCGCGGGACTCCTCCACCACCCGGCGGGCACGGCGGCCGGCCGCGTGCAGCGAGGACGGGTTGCCGAGCTCGCACAGCTCCGCCGTCATCGCCTCGATGGCCTCCGGCAGCATCGGGGTCGTCGCCGCATGGTCGAGGTAGGTCACCACGACCCCAACAGTAGCCGCGCTCGGGGCCCGCTCCGGCCGCGGCTCGACAGCTGTACCGTCCAGCCGGTACAGTAGGGCGCCATGACGAGGGAAGCTCTGCTCGACGCCGCCGAATCCGTGCTCTTCGAGCACGGATCGCAGGCGTTGACGCTCGCCGCGGTCGCCGACCGCGCGGGCGTCAGCAAGGGCGGGCTGCTCTACCACTTCCCCACCAAGGACGCGCTCGTCGCGGCGATGGTCGCGCGGACCATCGAGGAGTTCGACGCCCTGATCGCCTCCTACGACGACGGCTCCCCCGGCTCCTACACCCGCGCCCACGTCGAGGTCACGTTCGAGATCCTCGGCGGCGAGGCGCGCACCCACCGGCGGTGGTCGGCGATCAGCGCGGCCGCCGCCGACCCCGGGCAGGCCGAGCCGATGAACGAGGCCATGCGCCGCTGGCACGGCCGCGATCCCGGCGAGGACCCCGACCCGTGCGCCGCGCAGGTCGTCCGGCTGGCGGTCGAGGGGCTGTGGGAAGTGGTGAGCCACGTTCCCGACCTCTATGACGAGGCCCAGCTCGCGGAGCTGAGGACGCACCTGCTGGCCATGCTGGAGCAGCCCGCGCCCGACCGCGCCTGACCGTTTCGGCGCCGTCCGGCCCGTCCGTTTTTGGAGCGCTCCACGGCATCCGCCGGAGCCCGTCACGACCTCTCCATCCCCCGGGGCCCTGCTGCCCCCCACGAGCCCAGAAAGAGGTGAACAATGCTGTTCCGCGCCCGTACGGGAACGTTCCTCACGTTCGCGCTGGCCGGCCTGCTGACCGGGGTGTGGGTCGCCCGCATGCCCGCGCTGGCGGACAAGTTCGGGACGAACGAGGGCGAGATCGGCATCGTCGTCCTCGTCTGGGGCGTCGGCGCCATCATCGCCATGCAGGCGCTGCGCGCGGTGATGGCGCGCGCCGGGAGCCGCGCCACACTGCGGCTGGCGCTGCCGCTGACCGCGCTGTCCTACGCCGGTGTCGCGCTGGCCCCGACCTACACGGTGCTGCTCGGCGCGGTCGCGCTGTTCGGCATGACGTTCGGGATCACCGACATCGCGATGAACGCGCAGGGCAGCGTCGTCGAGCGGGCCTACCGGCGGTCGATCATGAGCGGGATGCACGCGGGCTGGTCCGTCGGCGCGATGTGCGGCGGGCTGTTCGGCGTCGCCACCGCCGCCGCCGGGCTCGGCTTCACCACCACCGTCCTCGCCGCCGCCGCGCTGTCGCTGCCCGCCGGCCTCGCGCTCGGCCGCACCTACCTGCCCGACCCCGTGTCCCCCGCCGCGTCCGGGACGGGCCGCGCCCGGCGCCGGATGCCCGCCGCCGTCTACCTGATCGGGATCCTCGGGTTCATCGCGTTCATGACCGAGGGCTCGATCGCCGACTGGAGCGGCCTGCTGCTGCACGACGAACTCGGCGCGACGCAGGCCGTGGCCGCGTTCGGCTACCCGATGTTCGAGCTGGCGATGCTGCTCGGGCGCCTGGTCGGCGACCGCGTCCGGATGCGGCTCGGCACCCGGCGGCTGCTGGTCGGCGCCGGCCTCGGCACCGCGCTCGGCATGACCGTGGTCGTGCTCGCGCCCGCGCCGCAGGTCGCCATCGCCGGGTTCTTCCTCACCGGCCTGGTGGTCTGCACGGTCGTCCCGACCACGATCTCGCTGGCGGGCACCGCCGACCCCGAGCGTCCGGGCGCGGCGGTCGCGCAGGTCGGCGCGATGGGCTACGGCGGGCTGCTGCTCGGCCCGGTCGTCGTCGGGTTCCTGTCGGACGCGACGTCGCTGCGGGTCGGCGTCGGCGTGGTGGTCGTCCTCGCGCTGCTCATCTCCGCGGGGGCCCGGTTCGTCCCGCTGCGGATGAACGTGGACGTCGCCTCGCACTCCTCCGAGGCGGCGGTGGCGGGCGCCGAGACCGAGCCCCTGGCCGCCTGAACGAGGCCCTGGAACGCGGACGCCCCGTCCGGAGCAGGATCCGGACGGGGCGCCGCGACACGCTCACTTGCGCTTCTGGATCTCCTCGGTGAGCTGCGGCGCGACCTGGAACAGGTCGCCCACGACGCCGAAGTCGACGAGGTCGAAGATCGGCGCCTCGGCGTCCTTGTTGATCGCGACGATCGTCTTCGAGGTCTGCATGCCGGCCCGGTGCTGGATGGCGCCGGAGATGCCGACCGCGACGTAGAGCTGCGGCGACACGGTCTTGCCGGTCTGGCCGACCTGGAAGGAGTGCGGGTACCAGCCCGCGTCGGTCGCGGCGCGCGAGGCGCCGACGGCGCCGCCGAGCGAGTCCGCGAGCCCCTCGATGATCGCGAAGTTCTCCGCGCCGCCGACGCCGCGCCCGCCGGAGACGACGATCGCGGCCTCGGTCAGGTCGGGGCGCTCGCCCTTCTCCTGGACGACCCGCTCGACGATCCGCGCGCCCTTGTCGGCGTCCGACAGCGTCACCGCGACCCGCTCCTCGACGGGGGTGGCGGGGGACGCCTCGGGCGCGACGGAGTTCGGCCGGACGGCGATGATCGGCGTGCCCGTCCGCACCCGGGCGTGCGCGATGATCGCGCCGCCGAAGATGGAGTGCTCGGCGACCAGGCCGTCGGCGACGTCCACGACGTCGGTGAGGACGCCCGAGCCCGTCTTGACGGCGAGCCGCCCGGCGATCTCCTTGCCCTCGGCGGTCGCCGACACCAGCACGGCGGCGGGCGACCCCTCGCCCACCAGCCGCGCCAGCAGCGCGGCCTTCGGGGCGACGACGTAGGAGGTCAGCTCCTCGTCGTCGGCGACGTACACCTTGCCGGCGCCGTACTCGCCGAGCTTGTCCTTCGCGCCCTCGTAGCCCGGGCCCACCCATACGGCGGCGGCCTCGCCCAGCCGGTTGGCCAGCGTCAGCAGTTCGAGGGCGACCTTCTTGACCTCACCGTCGACATGGTCGACGAGGACGAGGATCTCAGCCATCGGAATGTGTCCCTTCCCCGGTCAGACGAACTTCTTCGACGCGAGGAAGTCGGCGATCGCGGTGCCGCCGCTGCCCTCGTCGGTGACGATCTGACCCTTCTCGCGCGGCGGCGCCTCGGCGAAGTCCACCACCTCGGTGGCGGCGTTGGCCAGGCCGACCCGCCCCGCGTCGATACCGGCGTCGCCGGCGCCGAGCGTCTCCACCGGCTTCTTCTTGGCCGCCATGATCCCCTTGAACGAGGGGTAGCGCGGCTCGTTGATCTTCTCGACGACGCTGACCACGGCGGGCAGGGTCGCCTCGACCCGGTCGTGGCCGTAGTCGGTCTGCCGCTGGATCGTGATGGCGGTCCCGTCGATCTCGACCTTGTTGGCCAGCGAGAGCTGCGGGACGCCGAGCCGCTCGGCGAGCATCGCCGCGAGCACGCCGGTGCGCGCGTCGGTGGACTCCGAGCCGAGGATCACGAGGTCGAAGCCGGTGTGGCCGAGCGCCTGGCCGATCACGTAGGAGGTCTGGAGCGCGTCGGACCCGGCGAACGCGTCGTCCACCAGGTGGACGGCCTTGTCGGCGCCCATCGCGAGCGACCTGCGGATGGAGTCGGTGGCCTTGTCGGGACCCAGGGTGAGGACGGTGACCTCGCCGCCGTGGGCCTCCTTGACGCGCAGCGCCTCCTCGATGGCGTACTCGTCGAGCTCGTTGATGACACCGTCCGCGGCGGCGCGGTCGAGCGTGCTGTCATCGGACTTCAGCTTGCGGGGGCTCTCGGTATCGGGAACCTGCTTCACCAGGACGACGATGTTCATGGCCGGTGACCGACCTCCCTGCACTCGGTTGGCCGCTGGGGTGAGCGGACAGAGGGGCGCCGCCCCTGGCGGGTCGACGCGGGAAACGCCTTTCTCGCTGCAACAGCCTGCCAAAGGCCCGAACGGGTTTCGGATCCGGGTCCCCGGTTCGGCCGTGCCCGCCAAATGTTACCCGCGAGTAGCCGAGCGGCAAAATCCCGGGGTGGGAGCGCCCGGCGGACCTCACGTCCCGTTGAGGGCGTTCTGGAGCCGGTCGAGCGTGGCCTCCAGCGAACTCTGCAACCCGTACATCGGCGCGAAGCTCGGGGTCAGCGACATCGCGCCGACCACCGCGAACAGCGCCAGCGCGCCGAGCAGCACGCCCGCGGCCGCGATGCCGCCCGGCCGCCGCGCGGCGGCGAGCGCCATCCGTTCGAGCTGGCGGCGCGGGCCGGTGACGCCCGGAGCGCTCCACAGCACGGCGGCCCCGGCGCCCGCGCCGAACGCGCACGCCGCGAGCGGGTCGATCTCGCCGCCGACCGCCGCGGCCGCCACCAGCCCGAGCGGCACCGCGACCGTGAACGCCGCCGCGTAGGGGACGGTCAGCAGCGTCCGGCCGAGCGCCCACGCCCAGCCCCGCACGGTCGAGGCGGCGCCCGCCCGCAGCAGCGTGACGGCCGCGAGCGAGGCCAGCAGCCCGACGATCGGCATCATGACCGCGACGCCCACGCCGACCACCACGACCATCGCGGCCAGCAGCCGGGCCCAGCCCTGCGCGACGGCCAGCTCGTGCGCCCGCGCCGCGCTCCCCCGGGCACCGGACGCCGCCGGAGGCTCCGGGGCCGGCGCCGCGGGCGGGGACGGGGGTGCCGTGTGCGCGGTGTGCGCCGTGTGCGCCGTCGCCGGGGGCCTCGCGGGGGACGGCGGGAGGTCCAGCCTCGCCACCGCCTCGGCCAGGTCGGCCGCCGACGGACGGGCGGAGGCGTCCGGGCGCGCCGCCGCCGCGACCAGCGGCCGCAGCCCCTCGGGCAGCGCCGCGATCAGCCCGGCGGGCAGCTCGGGGGCCGGGCCGACGGGCAGCTCGCCGGAGGAGGACACGGCGGTCTCGTCCGGGCGCCCGGTGGCGGCGAAGAGCAGGGTCACGGCCCAGGCGCGCACGTCGGCGGGGACGTCGCCCGGCGTTCCGGCGCGTCCGGTGAGGGCGAAGTCGACGACGACCGGGGCGTCGTCCACGACCAGCACCGTCCCGGGGCCGAGGTCGCCGTGGGTGAGGCCCGCCTGGTGGAGGGCGGCGAGCGCCTTGGCCAGGCCGAGCGCCATGCGGCCGAGCGCGGCGCCGCCCATCGGGCCGTGCGCGGCGACGTGCTCGGCGAGCGGCCTGCCCGGGACGAACCGCGAGACGACGTAGGGGCGCGTGCCGCCGGGCTCGCCGCCGAGGACGTCGACGACGTAGGGGCTGAGGACCGAGCGCATCCGCGCGATGTCGGGGACGGCGCCGGGGGGCAGCAGCCGGATCGCCACGTCGCGCCCGTCGGGGCCCGCCGCGCGGTGGGCGGTGCCCGCGCCGCCGCCCAGCCGGGACAGCAACCGGTACGGCCCGATGTGCTCCTGGTGGCTCGTCTCACCGCTCATATGGGTGGCCACCCTATCGATCGGCGGCGCCCCGCCGCGCCGGATCGGCCGCGCCCGCCCGCGCGGGCGCGGTCACATGCCGGGGACGCGGTCGACGAGGTCGTGGACGTCGGAGCGCACGCCCTCCAGATCCGTGCTCATGCCGTTCAGCGGTGTGGTGTCGGGCGGCCGGCTCAGCGACAGCACGGCCAGCACGGCGGCGAAGACGCCGAGGACGAGCGCCCCGGCCAGGGCCGCCTCGGTGCGCGGCAGGACCGCGCCCCAGACCCGGGCGAGCTGCCGCCGCGGCGCTCCGCTGCCCGGCGCGAGGCACAGCAGGCCGATCACCGCCATCGCGGAGTAGGCGACGGCCCGCGAGGCCGACATGTCGGACTTGGTGAAGATCAGCGCGCCCAGCAGGATCAGCCCGGCGCCGACGCTGAGCCCCGCGAGCAGCACGGTGACCAGCACGGCGCCCGGCAGGTGCAGCGGGGTTCTGAACGCCGCCGCGACCGCGTCGCCCGAGCGGGGGCCCCGGCGGGTCCGCTTGTCCTCCATGCCCTTGGCGGCCTTGTCGGCCATCCGCAGCACGGCGACGCCCACGAGCGTGACGCCGACCGCGAGCAGCGGGGCGATGTTGGCGAACGCCAGCAGCGCCGCCAGGACGACGAGGCTGAGCAGCCGGTACAGGCCGTAGGGCTTGCGGGCCTCCTTGTCGCGCTCGTCGCGGGTGCGCTCGGCCTGCCGCCGCACCTCGTCGACGCGCGGATCCTCGTACGGGCTGCCGTGCCCCGCGGGCGGGCCGCCCGGCTCGGGCCCGCGATGCAGGGAGCCCGGCGGGGGCGGGCCGTAGGGCGGCGGGTAACCGGCCTGCGACTGGGTGTTGTAGGGGGCGTAGCCGCCCTGCGAGTAGCTCGGCGAGTCGTAGGGGCCGGGCGCGGGCGGCGGGACGGGCGGCGGCGCCGCGGGCGGGAGCTGCCCGACGAAGTCCTTGGGCTGCGCGTGCGCCGGCGCGGGCGCCGGGGTCGGCGGGGGCGTCGGCGTCCGCGCGGGGGCCGGAGCCGGCATCGGCGTCGGCGGCGGCGTGTCGGTGCGCGTGGCCGGTTCCTGCGAGGTGAGCGGCGCGGGCGCGGGCATGGAGAACTGCCGCGCGTGGTCGGGCTCCCCGAGCGGCGGGTCGGGCCGGTCCAGCGGCTGGGACGCGCTGTCGGGACGGGTGTGGTGCTGGTCGATCCGCGTCTGGTCGGTGAGCGTCGCCTCGAAGTGGATGCGCCGGGTGAGCTGGACGAGGTTGACCGCCGTCGGGCGCTCGGCCGGGTGGCGGGCCATCGCCGAGCGCAGCACCGGCAGCATCGCGGCCGGCACGCCGTCCAGGTCGGGCGTGCCCTGCATGATCTTGTAGAAGATCGACTCGAAGGTGCCCGAGCCGAACGGGGGCCGCCCGGTCGCCGCGTAGGCGACGGTCCCGGCCCAGGCGTGCACGTCGGACGGCGGGCCCGCGTCCTCGCCCTCGATGATCTCCGGGGAGAGGTAGCCGGGGGTGCCGATCACCATGCCGGTCGCTGTCAGCCGGGTCGCGTCCGCGCCCTGCGCGATGCCGAAGTCGATCACGACGGGCTCGCCGTCGACCAGCATGACGTTGCCGGGCTTCATGTCGCGGTGGACGATCCCGGCGCCGTGGATCGCCGACAGCGCGGAGGCGAGCCCCACGCCGAGCCGCTGGAGCGCCTGCCCGTGGATCGGGCCGGACTCCTCGACGATCTCCTCCAGCGTGCGCCCCGGGACGTACTGGGTCACGATGTAGGGCTGGTCGGCGGTGACGTCGGCGTCGAGGATCTCGGCGACGTGCCTGCTGTGCACGCGCCGCATCGAGTCGACCTCGCGCGCGAGCCGGCGGCGCGCCGTGGCGTCCCCGGCGACGGCCGGCCGCAGCACCTTGATGGCCACCTTGCGCCCCTCGGCGTCGGCGCCGAGGTAGACGACGCCCATGCCCCCCTCACCCAGGGTCTGGAGCACGCTGTAGCGGCCGATACGGTCCCCGGACGTGACAACCCCCTTCATCGTTTACGAAACCCTACCCTCCGCCAACCGGGCGAACAGGACCCCAGGAGCATGTCAGGCCGCCCGCCCTCGGCCACCCTGGCGCCCGCCTCCGCCTCCGGCCTGCCCCCCGCCGTGCGCACCCCTGTGCGCACCGCCTGCCGCGTCGCCGGGACGCGGCGCGAGCGCGCCCGCGAACCACCGCGCGGCGGGACGGCGGGACGGGTCGCGCCGCAGCGCGAGCCGCAGCAGGCCCGCGACGGGCTCGGGCACGCCGTCCAGGTCGACCTGGCCGCGCAGGATCCGGAAGCAGACGCCGTGCAGCGAACCGCGCCCGAACGGCGGCCGGCCGGTCGCGGCGTAGGCCACGGTGGACGCCCAGGAGAACACGTCGGACGCGGTGGTGGCGCGCTCGCCCTCGATCAGCTCGGGCGCGAGGTAGGCGGGCGTCCCGACCACCATGCCGCGCCGGGTGATCTGCTCCATGCCCGACTCGTGCGCGATGCCGAAGTCGATCAGCGTCGGCCGGTCGCCCAGGACGATCACGTTGCCGGGCGCGACATCGCGGTGCAGGACGCCCGCGTCGTGCACGTCGGCGAGCGCGAGCGCGAGCCGCCGCGCGAACCGGGCGAGCCGGTCCCCCTCCAGCGGCCCGTAGTCGGAGACCAGGTCGCCGAGCGGGCAGCCGGGCACGTACTGCATGACCACGTAGGGCCGGTCGGCGGTGACCCGGCCGTCCAGCAGCCGGGCCACGTGGTCGCTGTGCACCCGCGCCTGCGCGGACATCTCGCGCGCCAGCCGCGCGATCGCCTCCGGCTCGGCGGCGAGGCCGGGGAGCAGCTCCTTGACCGCGACCTCGCGGCCGGTCGCGTCCATCGCCAGGTAGACGACGCAGGTGCTCCCCCGGCCGATCTCGTCCAGCAACCGATACCCGGCCAGCCGCCGATGCGTTCCCATGACCCTTTTGACGCCGGAAATCGGGCTCGCGTTCCCCGTGGCCGAGCCCCGTTTGACGTCACCCAGCGCGTTCCCGTTCCCCCGGAACGGTCACGAAAGGATCGCGAACGCCCCCGGATCAGCCCTCGCGGGCGGCCTTCCGGGCGCGGCGCTCCTCGCGGCGGGTCTCGAACTTGGTCGCGGACGCGTCGAGGTGGGCCAGGAACTCGCCCAGCTCCTCGCGCGCCTTCTCCCCGCCGCCGTCCAGGCCGGTGAGCTCGAACACGCCCAGCTTGCGCAGGACCGGCGTCAGGACGTCGTCGTGGTGCAGCCGCAGGTCGTAGATGCCCGCGTTGGCGATCACGACGGACTTGCGCATGAACCCCTCGATGCCCGCGCCGGGCATCTCGAACGCCTTGACGACGTCGGTGATCGCCCGCATCGTCTCGTTCGGCGCCAGCTCCAGCGCGGCGCCGAGCAGGTTCCGGTAGAAGATCATGTGGAGGTTCTCGTCGGCCGCGACGCGCGCCATCATCTGCTCGCAGACCGGGTCGCCCGAGGCCCGGCCGGTGTTGCGGTGCGAGACGCGGGTCGCGAGCTCCTGGAACGCCACGTACGCGGCGCCGTGCAGGAACGAGTCGCCGTGCGTCGGCTCGTAGCCGGTCTCCATGTGGAGCATCCTGGCGCGCTCCAAGGCGATCGGGTCGACGGCGCGGGTCACGGTGAGGTAGTCGCGGATGACGATGCCGTGCCGGTTCTCCTCGGCCGTCCACCGGTTGACCCAGGTGCCCCAGGCGCCGTCGCGCCCGAAGACGGTGGCGATCGCGTTGTGGTAGCCGGGGAGGTTGTCCTCGGTGAGCAGGTTGACGATCAGCGACTCGCGCGCCTCCAGGCTCAGCTTGGACTGCTCCAGCGACCACGCCTCGCCGTCCAGCGGGCCGTCGAAGTCGCGTCCCTGGCCCCAGGGCACGTACTGGTGGGGGAACCATTCCTTGGCCATCGACATGTGCCGGTCGAGCTCCTTCTCGACCACCTGTTCCAGGTCGAGCAGCAGGCCGGTCTGGAACTTGTCTTCGGGGGTGACGGACATACCGTTCCTTCACTGGACGACGGGACTACCGGGCGCGCCGCCGTGCCCGCGGCGCGCTGATCAGCTCGCCGAGCAGGCCCGACACGCAACCTACTCAAGCGTAGGTTCGATCGTCGCCAGCGGGGCGGGACCCCGTCAAGGCGGCGGCCTCACAAGCGGGACCGTGCTTGTTTTGTAGATCGGGGCGAAGACCTCGGCGCCCGGCCGTCACCCTCCGCCCGCGACCTGCTGCCACACGCGTCCGGCCGCCGCCCTGAGGAGCGGTCTCGGGACGAGCCGCAGCGCGGGCAGCGCCGCCTTGTACTGGGCTCCCGGGACGGACAGCGCGCGTCCGGCCTCGACCGCGTCCAGCCCCGCCCTGGCCACGGCGTCGCGGCGCAGCCACAGCGGATGGGGCGGCGCGCCGTCGTCGGTGTGGGTGAAGCCGGGGCACAGCGCGGTCACGTGCACGCCCTCGGCCGCGACCTCCGCGTGCAGGCTCTCGGAGAAGGCGATCACGAACGCCTTCGTCGCGCCGTAGCTGGCGCCGCCCGGGGACGGCGCGAGCCCCGCCATGGACGCGACGTTGAGCACACCGCCCCGGCCCCGGCCGACCATGCCGGGCAGCGCCGCGTGGGTGAGCCGCACGAGCGCGGTCACGTTCAGCTCGATCCCGGCGAGGTGGTCCTCCAGCGGCAGGCCGGCGAACGCGCCGGGCGCGCCGCGTCCCGCGTTGTTCACCAGCAGCTCCACCGGGTCGGCGCGGAGCCGCCGCTCGACCTCCGCGCACCGCGCGCCGTCGGTGAGGTCGGCGGCGACCACCTCCACCGCGACCCGGTACCGCTCGACCAGCTCGCGCGCCAGCTCCTCCAGCGGTCCGGGGCGGCGCGCCACGAGCACGAGGTCGGCGCCCCGGGCCGCGAGGAGCCGGGCGAAGCTCGCGCCGATCCCGCCGGACGCGCCGGTCACCAGCGCGGATCGGTACGCCTGTCTCGTGGCCGCTCGCATGGCGGCCGATGCTAGCCGCGGCGCCCCGCCCGCCACGGCCGCTCGACCAAATCGTGAAGGAGGTTCGCGAGGCGCCTACGCGTCCGCGGGCTCCGAGGTGCGCCGCGGGTCCCCGCCCGCGTACTCCACCGGCGTGATCATCGTGGCCGGGTCCTCGCCGGCCGCCCAGAGGCCGACCAGGAACGCGGCCGTCGCCTCCAGCAGCGCGGCGCGCTCCAGGCCCCCGCCGTCCAGCGGGACGCAGCCGAGGTCGGCCACGAGCGTGCGCGCGGCGGCCAGCGCGGCCGGGTCGTCGCCGCACAGCGGGACGCCGAGCGGGCGCCCCCCGAAGGACGGCGGCTCCATCCGCCACACGCTCTCGTGGGCCAGGTTGAACGCCTTGACCACGCGCGCCCCGCTCGCGTCGGCGATCCGGCGCGCCACCGAGGGGCCCTCGCCCGTCTTCAGCCGCTCGAACGGCGGCTCCATCGGGTTGACGCAGTCGATCAGCACCCGTCCCGTGAGCGGCCCGGCCTCGCGCAGCACGTCCTGGACGCCCTCGTACCAGACGGCGAGCAGCACCACCTCGCCGAACGCCGCCGCCTCCGCGATCCCGCCGCCGGCGGCCCCGGCGCCGATCCGCTCCGCCAGCGCGACCGCCTTCGCGGGCGTCCGCGCGCCGATCCGCACCTCGTGGCCCGCGCGCGCCCACCGTGTGGCGAGCGCGTCCGCCATGTTGCCCGCGCCGAGTACTCCGATACGCATGACGACCTCCCGTTCGATTACCGTCGGACGGGACGCTAGGCGGTCCGTTCCGCACCGCCCGGTGCGTATCGGGGAGGGCAGGATGTCGGCGATACCCATGCGAACCACAGATCTCCCGACGAGCGCGTTCGGCGCCGACTGCCAGACCCGGCTCGCCCTCGACGTGCTGTCGGGCACCTGGACGGGCGTCGTGCTCTGGACGCTGCGCGACGGCCCGCTGCGCCCCGGCGAGTTGCAGGCGCGGATCGGCGGCATCCGCCACAAGGTCCTCACCGGGACGCTGCGGCGCCTCGAACAGAACGGCCTGGTCACCCGACGCCGCTACGCCGAGGCGCCGCCGCGCGTCGAGTACGAGCTGACCGGCCCGGGGCGGGGGCTGCTGGAGGCGCTGTCGGCCCTCGGCCGCTGGACCGAACGGCACGCCGACGAGGTACTGGCCGCGCAGGAGCGCGGCCGGTAGCGGGAGGGCGCGGCGGTCAGCGGCCCGTGAAGGTCGCCTTGCCCGGCCCCTCCTCCATGAAGCTCTTCATGCCGTTCGCCTGGTCCTCGGTCGCGAACAGCGAGGCGAAGTGCTGCCGCTCGATCTCCAGGCCGGTGTCGAGGTCGACCTCCAGGCCCGCGTCGATGGCCCGCTTGGCGGCGGCGAGCGCGACCGCGGGGCCGCCCACGAACGTCGCCGCCCACTCCCGCGCCGCCGGGTAGACCTCGGCGTCGGGGACGACCCGGTCGACGAGCCCGATCGCGAGCGCCTCCTCGGCCGCGACGTGCCGTCCGGAGAACACCAGGTCCTTGGCCTTGGCCGGGCCGACCAGCCGGGCCAGCCGCTGCGTGCCGCCCGCGCCGGGGATCACGCCGAGCTGGATCTCGGGCTGCCCGACCTTCGCGCCCTCGCCCGCGACCCGGAAGTCGGCGGTCAGCGCCAGCTCCAGGCCGCCGCCGAGCGCGTACCCGGTGATCGCGGCGATGACGGGCTTCGGGATCGCGGCGAGCGCCTTCGCGAAGTCCTGGAGGAGGTGCGAGAGGCCCGCCGACATCTCCGGGAACGACATCGGCGCCATCTCCTTGATGTCCGCGCCCGCCGCGAACACCCGCTCCCCGCCGTACAGGACGACGGCCGCGACGGCGTCGTCCGCCGTGACCTGGCGGGCCGCGTCGATCAGTTCGCGCTGCACCGCCGAGTTCAGGGCGTTCATCTTCGGGCGGTCCAGCCTGATCGTCGCGATCCCGTCCTCGACCTCGACCCGTACGAACTCGCCCACGGCGACCCTCCTCGAACTCGGCGGCGAACGCACCGAGCCTAACCAGCGGGCGTCCGCGTGATCCACGGGGGCGCCGGAGGAGGGGCGGGCCACGGTGACGCGCGGAAACGTCCGAGGCTGCTGGTAGCTTCGGGGACCATGCTCGTCGCCCACGCCACCTGGCACGGCGGTGCGCTCTGTCTGTGGGCCGAACGCACCAGGCGGCTCCGGGAGGAGCCGGGGGGCGTCCCCCCGCAGGCAGCACCTGCGCGTGATCCCGTCCCCGGTGTCCATCCGTTCGCGTCCCGCGACTTCTCCGGCACCTCCTACGAGCCGCTCGTGCGCGGCGCGGCCCGCGTCGAGCTGACGATGTCGCTCCCGACCCGCGTCGACCGGGAACACGGCGATCACCCGCTGCCGTCCGCCGAACTCGGGCCCGAGCCCATCGACGGCGAGCCGGAGCTGCGGCCCTGGAGGGTCCCGGCGCTCGTGCTTGAGCCGTTCCCCGCGATGGCGCTGCTCCAGGCCGCCGAGCACAGCGGCGACGTCGTCCCCGGCGGCGACCTGCGGTTCCTGTGCCTGCTCGCGGACGAGGCCGTCCACCTGACCGGGCGCGGCCAGGTCCTGCCCGCGCTGCTGCGCGAGGACGGCGACCTCGTCGCCCGCTGGCGTCCCGTCATCGACGACCCGCCGCGCTTCCGGGAGCTGGCCGCCGCGATGCCCGCCGCGTGCCGCGCGGCCGACGGCGGGCGGCCCGCCGCCGAGGTGCTGCGCGAGGCGCTGCACGGCCTGGTCGACACCGCCGTGCGCGGCGTGGTGCCGCACCCGCTGCTGCCGCCGCGCCGGGGCAGGGCGCCCGAGCGGATCCCGCTCGCCGAACGCTGGGTGGAGGCGCTGACCGGCCCGGCGCCGGACGTGGCGCGCGAGCCCGGCGACGACTCCGCCGAACTGATCGCCGAGCTGGACGCGTGGGCCGCCGCCGCGCGCCGCCCGTCGGGCCCGCTGCGCGTGTGCTTCCGGCTCGCCGAGCCGGGCGCGGAGGAGTTCGAGCCCGAGCCGGGCGAGAAGGGCGCGAAGGGCGCCGAGGAACAGGACGCCTGGCGGGTCGAGTTCGCGCTCCAGGGCATCGACGACCCGAGCCTGTACGTGCCCGCCGCGACGGTGTGGGCGGGCGAGGCA
Source organism: Actinomadura sp. NEAU-AAG7 (assembly GCF_018603865.1). Classification (NCBI taxonomy): domain Bacteria; kingdom Bacillati; phylum Actinomycetota; class Actinomycetes; order Streptosporangiales; family Thermomonosporaceae; genus Actinomadura; species Actinomadura sp. NEAU-AAG7. The sequence goes on along the minus strand of NZ_JAHFZY010000011.1, from coordinate 8,042 downwards.
ACGTCGGTCACAGGCGCGGAGGAGACGCTGCTCGACGGCCTCGGCCGCGCGCTGCGGCTGTTCCCCGACCTCGCGCCCGCGCTCGACGACCCCGAGCCCGGCGGGCTCCTCCTCGACACGGCGGGCGCGTTCCGGTTCCTGCGGCGCGCGGCGCCGATGCTGGCCGCCGCCGGGTTCGGCGTCCTGCTCCCGCAGTGGGCGGGCAGGGCCAGGCTCGGCATGCGGTTCACCACCCGCCCGGACGACCCGGAGGCCTCGTCCGGCGCCGCCGCGCCCTCGGGCTTCGACCTGAAGGGCATGGTCAAGTTCCGCTGGGACCTCGCCATCGGCGACGAACGCGTCGACGAGGCGGAGCTGGAGGAGCTGGCCCGGTTGAAGACGCCGCTCGTCCGGCTGCGCGGCCGGTGGGTCGAGCTGGACGAGGAGCAGCTGGAGGCCGCGCTCGACTTCCTGCGCCGCCCGCGCCGGGGCCGGATGCCCGCCGCCGAGGCGGTCCGCGCGGTCCTGCACGCGGGCGAGGCCGCGCTGCCCCTGGTCGAGGTCGACGCGGGCGGCACGCTCGGCGACCTGCTGTCGGGCGAGGCCGACCGGCGGCTCGCGCCGCTCGCGACGCCCGAGGAGCTGGACGCGGAGCTGCGCCCCTACCAGGAGCGCGGGCTGGCGTGGCTGGCGTTCATGGACGGCCTCGGCCTCGGCGCGCTGCTCGCCGACGACATGGGGCTCGGCAAGACGCTCGCGGTGCTGTCGCTGCTCGTCCACGAGCGGGAGGGCGGCGCGCGCCCCGACCCCACGCTGGCGATCCTGCCGATGTCGCTGGTGGGGAACTGGCAGCGGGAGGCGGCGCGGTTCACGCCGAAGCTGCGCGTGTACGTCCACCACGGCGCGGGCCGCCCGCGCGGCGCGGAGCTGGCGCGGGCCGTGGCGGGCGCCGACCTCGTCCTCACCACCTACGGCACGGCGGCGCGCGACGCCGATGACCTCGCCGCCCTCACCTGGGGACGGGTCGTCTGCGACGAGGCGCAGGCGCTGAAGAACAGCGGGACGCGGCAGGCGCGGGCGGTGCGGAGCATCCCGGCGCGCAGCCGGATCGCGCTGACCGGCACGCCGGTCGAGAACCACCTGACCGAGCTGTGGTCGATCATGGAGTTCGCGAACCCGGGGCTGCTCGGCCCGCGCGCCGCGTTCCGGGAGCGGTTCGCGATCCCGATCGAGCGGGAGGGCGACGAGCAGGCCGCGCTGGCGCTGAAGCGGGCGACGCAGCCGTTCGTGCTGCGGCGCCTGAAGACCGACCGGTCGATCATCTCCGACCTGCCCGACAAGCAGGAGATCAAGGTCTACTGCAACCTGACCACCGAGCAGGCGTCGCTGTACCAGGCCACGGTCGACGACATGCTCGCGCGGATCGCCGAGGCCGAGCCGCGCAAGCGGCGCGGGCTCGTGCTGGCGACGATGGCGAGGCTCAAGCAGGTCTGCAACCATCCGGCGCAGCTCCTCAAGGACGGCTCGCGGCTGCCCGGCCGCTCGGGGAAGCTGGAGCGGCTGGAGGAGATCTGCGCCGAGGTCGTCGCGCGGGGCGAGAAGGCTCTCGTGTTCACGCAGTACGCCGAGTTCGGCTCGATGCTCCAGCCGTATCTGGCGGCGCGGCTGGAGCGTCCCGTCCTGTGGCTGCACGGCGGCACGTCCAAGCAGGCGCGCGACGACCTCGTCCGGCACTTCCAGGGCGACCCGGAGCCCGCGGTGTTCCTGCTGTCGCTGAAGGCCGCGGGGACGGGCCTGACGCTCACGGCCGCGAACCACGTCGTCCACGTCGACCGGTGGTGGAACCCGGCCGTCGAGGACCAGGCGACCGACCGGGCGTTCCGCATCGGGCAGACCCGCGACGTCCAGGTCCGCAAGTTCATCTGCGTCGGGACGATGGAGGAGCGGGTCGATGAGATGATCGAGCGCAAGAAGGCCCTCGCCGACACGATCGTCGGCACCGGCGAGGAGTGGCTGACCGAGCTGTCGGTGGCGGAGCTGCGCGACGTGCTGCGGCTCTCCCCCGAGGCGGTGAGCGACTGATGGGCGAGGTGCCGATCGGCCTGCGCTGGTGGTCGCGGCGGTTCACGACGCTGCTGGACACCGGCGCCGACCCGGAGCGGCTGCGGGCCGGACGCGAGCTGGCGCGCACCGGCGAGGTCGCCGGGCTGCGGGTCGGGCCCTACGAGGTGACGGCGAAGGTGCGCGGGCCCGACGGCGAGCCCTACGACGTGGCGGTCGGCACCGAGGGCATCGACACGCTGGGATGGCGCGCGGCGGAGGCGAGGCTCGCCTCCCACGCGGTGTTCCGGGCGCGGCTGCTCGCGGGCGAGCTGCCGCCGGAGATCGAGTGGCAGTTCGCCGAGCTGGGGCTGGCGCTGTTCCCCGAGACGGCCGCCGACCTGCACCTGATGTGCGGCTGCCCCGGCTGGGGCGACCCGTGCGAGCACGCGGCGGCCGTGCTGTACCTGCTGGCCGAGGCGTTCGACGACGACCCGTTCCTCGTGCTGGAGTGGAACGGCCGCCCCCGCGAGCAGCTGCTGGCGGCGCTGCGGCGGGAGTCGGCGGTGGAGCCCGACCCGTTCGAGATGGAAGCGGAGCCGCTGTCGGCCACCGGGTTCTGGACGCCGCCGTCCGGGCTGGCGCGGCTGCGGGAGCGCCGCCGCGCCGTGCCCGTGCCGCCCGGGTTCGTGCTCCAGGTCGCGACGCCGCCGCCGGTGCGGATCCGCCGCCGCGACCTGCCGGACGTGCTGGCCCCCGCCTACGAGGCCCTCGCCGCCGAGACCCCGGACCGCGACGACTAGCGCAGGTCGCCGTTCGTCATCCCCTCCGGCGCGGGCGGCAGCGCGACCAGGCCCAGCTCGGCGCGCACCGGCAGCGCCGGATGGCTCGGGACGACCCGGACCCCGTACCCGAACGCGCCGCTGCGCGCCAGCGGCACCTCCCCGGCGTAGCGGACCCTGCCGTCCCCGGCGGGCCCGGCCGCCTCCAGCTCCAGGTAGGACGGCTCGACCAGCGCGTCGGTGTCATCGACCCTGCCGTAGGCGACCTCCACCGCGACGTCGCCGGGGTCGAGGGCGCCGAGGTCCACGACGACCCGCACCGCCAACCGCGCCCCCACCTGCGGGGACTCCTCACCGCTCCCCTCGACGTGCTCGACGGCGACGCGCGGCCACGCCTCCCGGACCCGCCGCTTCCACGCCGCCAGCCCGCGCGCCCCGGCGAAGCCGTCGGCGGCCATCGCGCGGGCGGACGCGGCGGCGGGCCCGTAGTAGCCCTCCACGTAGTCGCGGACCATGCGGGACGCGAGCACCTTCGGCCCGAGCGTCGCGATCGTGTGCCGGACCATCTCCAGCCAGCGGCGCGGCAGGCCCGCCGCGTCCCGGTCGTAGAAGGCGACGGCGACCTGGTCCTCGATCAGCCCGTGCAGCGCCGCGGCCTCCAGCTCGTCGCGGCGCTCGGGGCTCGCGAGGCCGTCGGCGGACGGGATCGCCCAGCCGTTCCGCCCGTCGTACCACTCCTCCCACCAGCCGTCGAGGATCGACAGGTTCAGACCGCCGTTCAGCGCCGCCTTCATGCCGGACGTCCCGCACGCCTCCAGGGGCCGCAGCGGGTTGTTCATCCACACGTCGCAGCCCTGCACGAGCAGCCGTCCGAGCGCCATGTCGTAGTCGGGCAGGAACACGATGCGGTGCCGGACCTCCTCGTCCCCGGCGAACCGCACGATGTCCTGGATGAGCCGCTTGCCGCCCTCGTCCGCCGGGTGCGCCTTCCCGGCGATGACGATCTGCACGGGCCGGTCGGGGTCGAGCAGCAGCGCGCGCAGCCGCCGCTCGTCGCGCATCATCAGCGTGAGCCGCTTGTAGGACGGGACGCGCCGCGCGAACCCGATCGTCAGCACGTCCGGGTCGAGCGCGTCCTCGGTCCAGGACAGCTCGGCCTCGCTCGCGCCGCGCCGCCGCCACGCCTCGCGGAGCCGGCGCCGCGCGTCCACGACGAGCCGCTCGCGCAGCAGCCGCCGCACCCGCCAGATCTCGCCGCCCTCGACCTCCAGCACGCCCTCCCAGCCGCGCGAGGACTCCACCACCGAGGGCACCTCGCGGGCCGCGAGGTCGAAGACCTCCCGGGCCACCCACGTCCCGGCGTGCACGCCGTTGGTGACCGACCCGATCGGGACCTCGGCGGTGTCGAACCCGCCCCACAGGCCGCCGAACATCTCGCGGCTGACCCGGCCGTGCAGCGCGCTGACCCCGTTCACCCGCTGCGCGAGCCGCATCCCCATCACCGCCATGTTGAACACGGTGCGGTCGCCGCCGGGGTAGTCCTCGGCGCCGAGCGCGAGGACGTGCTCGACGGGGACGTCCGGATCCTCGTTCGCGCCGCCGAAGTAGCGGGCGACCAGCTCGCGGGGGAACCGGTCGATGCCCGCCGGGACGGGCGTGTGCGTGGTGAACACCGTCCCGGCGCGGGCCGCCTCCAGCGCCTCGCCGAACCCCAGCCCGTGCCCGGTGACCAGCTCGCGGATGCGCTCCAGGCCGAGGAACCCGGCGTGGCCCTCGTTGGTGTGGAACACCTCGGGCTCGGCGTGCCCGGTGATCCGGCAGTACGCGCGGATCGCCCGCACCCCGCCGATGCCGAGCAGCATCTCCTGGAGCAGCCGGTGGTCGCCGCCGCCCCCGTAGAGCCGGTCGGTGACCTCGCGGGCCTCGGGGTCGTTGTCCTCGACGTCGGAGTCGAGCAGGAGCTGCGGGACGCGGCCGACCCGCGCGAGCCACACCTGCGCGCGCAGTTCGCGGTCCTTCGGCAGGCCGACGCGGACCCGCACCGGCGTCCCGTCGGGCTCGCGCAGCAGCGTCAGCGGCAGCCCGTTCGGGTCGAGCGGCGGGTAGCGCTCCAGCTGCCACCCGTCCGGCGCCAGCGACTGCGAGAAGTAGCCGTGCCGGTAGAGCAGCCCCACCGCGATGATCGGGACGCCGAGGTCGCTGGCGGCCTTGAGGTGGTCGCCCGCCAGGATGCCGAGCCCGCCGGAGTACTGCGGCAGCGCGGCGGCGATCCCGTACTCGGGCGAGAAGTAGGCGACGCAGGCGGGCGCCGCGCCGCGCGCCTGGTACCAGCGCGGGGCGGTCAGGTACTCGCGGAGATCCTCGGCCGTGTCGTGGAGGCGGCGCAGGAACCGGCGGTCGGCGGCCAGCCGCGCGAGCCGCTCCGGCGCGACCTCGCCGAGCAGCCGCACCGGGTCGCGGCCCACGGCCTCCCACAGCGCCGGATCGACGTCGCGGAACAGGTCGAGCGTCTCGTGGTGCCACGACCAGCGCAGGTTGAGGACGAGCTCCTCAAGCGGCCTGAGCGGCTCGGGAAGGACGGTGCGTACCGTGAAACGTCGGATTGCCTTCACGCGACTCCACGCTAGGCGAGGCACCCCGGTGGACGCGAGGCGGGGACCCGAGCCTCACCCGGTGGCCCGTTCCACTGCCGGCCGTTTGCCCGCGCTCGACCGTCCGCCGACCCTGGCGCCCGATCGGCGGGTCGTTCGCCCAAGCCGGTGGAAAGTACGAGCCGGTGGAAAGTACGAGGCGGCGGAGAGTGCGAGGCGGTGAGACCTGGGTTCACGCGCTCCGGACGTTTCACGCGTCCCGGTCGGGTAGGGGATGGCACATGCGCGGCGAGTCCGGAAACTCCCAGAAAACCGGCATTCCGAGGCTCGGTCGAGTACCGATCCTCGACGTCTTCCCCGTGGTGGGGGGCGGTGGTTGGCCCGCCAAGGCGGTGGCGGGCGAGACGATCGATGTGAGCGCCACGGTGTTCCGCGAGGGGCACGAGATGCTGGGCGCGGCCGTGGTCCTGCGGACCCCGGACGGCGAGAAGCTGCCCGGCGTCCGGATGAGCGATACCGGCGAGGGCCTGGACCGCTGGACGGCGCGGGTGACGCCGACCGAGCCCGGGACGTGGGCGTTCCGGGTCGAGGCGTGGGGCGACCCGGTCGCCCACTGGCTGCACGACGCGGAGATCAAGGTGCCGCGCGGCCAGGACGTCGACCTGGTGCTGGCCGAGGGGGCGCTGCTGTTCGCCCGGGCGGCCGACGGCGTCCCGAGCAAGGACCGTGCCACACTCGACCGGCTCGCCCGCCATCTCGCCGACAGGACCGCCCCGGTGGCGGAGCGGATGGAGGCCGCCCGCGACCCCGACGTCGCGGAGGCGCTGGAGCACTACCCGCTGCGCGACCTGCTGACCGTCACCGAGTGGTTCCCGCTGGTCGTGCACCGGCAGCGCGCCCTGTTCGGCTCCTGGTACGAGTTCTTCCCGCGGTCGGAGGGCGCGTCCTTCGACCCGATGGGGCGGCGCGGCCCGATGTCCGGAACGCTCCGGACGGCGATGAAGCGGCTGCCCGCGATCGCCGAGATGGGGTTCGACGTGGTCTACCTGCCGCCGGTCCACCCGGTCGGCACCACGAACCGCAAGGGCCCCAACAACACGCTGGACGCCGGACCCTACGACCCGGGAACGCCCTGGGCGATCGGCTCCCCCGACGGCGGCCACGACGCCGTCCACCCCGACCTCGGGACGCTCGACGACTTCGACGCGTTCGTCGAGTACGCGAACGGCCAGGGCCTTGAGGTGGCGTTGGACCTGGCGTTGCAGTGCTCGCCGGACCACCCCTGGGTGACCGAGCATCCCGAATGGTTCACCACGCGCGCCGACGGCACCATCGCCTACGCCGAGAACCCGCCGAAGAAGTACCAGGACGTCTATCCGCTGAACTTCGACAACGATCCCGAGGGACTGGCCGCCGAGGTGCGGCGGATCGTGCACCACTGGATCGACCACGGCGTCCGCATCTTCCGCGTGGACAACCCCCACACCAAACCGGTCCCGTTCTGGGAACTGCTGCTGGCCGACGTGCACGCCACCCACCCCGACGTGCTGTTCCTGGCCGAGGCGTTCACCCGGCCCGCCATGATGCACACCCTGGCCAAAATCGGGTTCCACCAGTCCTACACCTACTTCACCTGGAAGAACTCCGCCGACGAACTCCGCGAATACATGAGCGAACTCGCCGGCCCCGCCGCCGCCTACATGCGCCCCAACCTGTTCACCAACACCCCCGACATCCTCCACGAATACCTCCAGCACGGCGGCCGCCCGGCCTTCGTCATCCGCGCGGTCCTGGCCGCGCTGCTCTCACCGACCTGGGGTATCTACTCCGGCTACGAGCTCTGCGAGAACATCCCCGTCCGCCCCGGCAGCGAGGAATACCGCGACTCGGAGAAATACCAGTACCGCCCCCGCGACTGGGACACCGCCGACACCCTGGCGCCCCTCATCACCCGGCTCAACACCCTCCGCAACACCCACCCCGCGCTCCAGCAGCTCCGCAATCTGCGTTTCCACACGATCGACCAGCCCGAGTTCCTCGCGTTCTCCAAACGGCACGCGGGCGACGTGGTCCTGGTCATCGTCAACCTCAACCCCCACCAGGCACGGGAGGCGACCGTCCATCTGGATCTGCCCGCACTCGGACTCCCCGACGACCCCGACCATTCCTTCACCGTCACCGACCAACTGGACGGCGCCGCCTACACCTGGCGGCGATCCAACTACGTCCGGCTGGATCCACACGTACAGCCCGCCCACATCCTCACCTTCGGAGAGTGACGAGAGTTGAGCGGATCCCACGAGCCACACCCTCCCTCCGAGATCCCGCAGGAGGCCCTGCCCACCCTCTCCGAACCGGTCGCGGACGCATTCCGCACCGAGACCCCGCGTGATCCGCATTGGTTCAAGACGGCGGTGTTCTATGAGGTGTCGGTCCGGGGCTACGCCGATTCCAACGGCGACGGCTACGGCGACCTGCGCGGCCTGATCAACAAACTCGACCACCTGCAATGGCTGGGCATCGACTGCCTATGGCTGCTGCCCATCTACCAATCACCCCTGCGCGACGGCGGCTACGACATCGCCGACTACACCACCATCCTCCCCGACTTCGGCGACCTCGGCGACTTCGTCGACCTCATCGACCAAGC
>NZ_JAHFZY010000010.1:253891-264406 GCF_018603865.1 Actinomadura sp. NEAU-AAG7 | reverse complement strand
TGTTAAGCACGCCGCCAGCGTTCGTCCTGAGCCAGGATCAAACTCTCCATCAAGGCCACACGACCACCCAGGGGGCGAACCCCGAGCAGCCAAACCTCAGAAGAAAATCCCAGCAAACACCAACCCCAAAGGGTCGGCATATTGCCTCAAAGAAATCCCCAGCCCCAAGAATCCTCCCGAAGAAGGATGCACAGGGCCACGGGGCGACCCGACCGCATCACGGCCGGGCCGATAAAGGCACTGGCTTTTAACACGCTGTTGAGTTCTCAAGAAACGGACACCCACCGCGCCGAACCCGCTTCCGCGAGCTTCGCTCCGGGGCAACCCTTCTAACTTACCGGAATCTTCGAGCCTGTCAACCCACTCCGTGGAGTCGATCTTGGGTTCGTCGCCCGCCCCCGCGTGTCATCGCAACCGACGAGAATCGGCTGTGAGTGATCTTCGAGGAGTCCCAGGGCCGGCCACCTTGCGGCGTCCTGCATCCCGTCCGGGCTGTCCACTCCAGAGTACCTCGGCCCGAAGCGAGCTTCGAACCGTTTTTCTCCGGTGGATCCCCCGGGGCCGTCCGCCTTCCCGGCGTCCCGCATCCCCTTGGGGCAGGAAGAACATTAGGCAGCCCCGGACGGTCCGTCAAATCAGCCCGTCCAGGTCTTCGTCGACCTTCGGAAACCCCCTGGTCACGGGGTCTTCAGCGGTCCGCTGTCAGGTCTCCGTCAGTGCGGCGTCAGCGGGCGCGGCCGGATGTGCGGTCCGTGTCAGCGGCGTCCCCCACCGTGGTGTCCGGCACGAACGAAGGACGTCGAAGGGACGACATGAACCACGTGATCCAGGCCGAGGGCCTGCGAAAGCGGTTCGGGACCACACAAGCCCTGGACGGCGTGGACCTCGCGGTCAGGCGGGGAACGGTGCTCGGGGTGCTGGGGCCGAACGGCGCGGGGAAGACCACCGCCGTGCGGATCCTGGCGACGCTGCTCAAGCCGGACGGCGGGCGCGCCGAGGTCTGCGGCTACGACGTCGGCAAGGACGCGGGGCGGGTGCGGGCCCTGATCGGGCTCACCGGGCAGTACGCGTCGGTGGACGAGGAGTTGACCGGCGCGGAGAACCTCGTGATGATCGCCCGGCTGCTCGACTTCGGCCGGGCGGAGGCGAAGGCGCGGGCGCGGCAGCTGCTGGACCGGTTCCGGCTCACCGACGCCGGGTCGCGCGCGGTGAAGACCTACTCCGGCGGGATGCGCCGGCGGCTCGATCTCGCGGCGAGCCTGATCAACCACCCGGAGATCATCTACCTGGACGAGCCGACGACGGGGCTGGACCCGCGGGCGCGCAACGAGGTGTGGGACACGGTCCGGGAGGTCGCGGCGGAGGGCGGGACGGTCCTGCTCACGACGCAGTACCTGGAGGAGGCCGACGCGCTCGCCGACCAGATCGTGGTGTTCGACCACGGCCGGGTGATCGCGGAGGGGACGTCCGACGATCTGAAGTCGCAGGTCGGGCGGCTGACGCTCAGCGTCCGCGCGAAGGAGCGGTACCGGGTGGCGCAGCTCACCACCATCGTCGGCGAGGTGACCGGGGAGCGCCCGGACGTGCAGGAGACGACGGGCCTGGTGACGGTCGGCATCGCGGATCCCGGGGTCGTGTCGGCGCTGGTCCGGCGGATGGACGAGGCGTCGATCGTCGCGGCGGAGCTGGCGGTGCGGATGCCGAGCCTGGACGAGGTGTTCCTCACACTGACCGGGCACCCGGCCGAGGAGCGGCAAAGCGAACTGGTCACCGAGGGGAGCGTGGCATGACCGCGACGATCGCAGGAGTGCGTCCGATCGAGGAGCCGCCCGCGCGCGTCAGCGCGCGCCGGACGCTGCGGCACGGGCTGACGCTGGCGTGGCGCAACATCTCGCAGTTGAAGCACTCGCCTGAGAAGTTGCTGGACACGACGCTGATGCCGATCGTGTTCCTGCTGCTGTTCCTCTATGTGTTCGGTGGGGCCGTGGCGGGGAGCACCCACGCCTACCTCCAGCAGTTGCTGCCGGGCCTGGTGGCGCAGATGACGATGTTCGCGACGATGGGGCTCGGGACGGCGCTGAACGAGGACATCCACAAGGGCGTGTTCGACCGGTTCCGGAGCCTGCCGATCGCGCGGTCGGCGCCGTTGATCGGGACGGTGCTGGGCGACACGGTCCGGTTCGTCATCGTGATGACGATGCTGATGAGCTTCGGCACGTTGCTGGGCTTCCGGTTCCACACCGACCCGCTGTCGGTGCTGGCGGCGTTCGCCCTCGCGTACGTGTTCTACCTCGCGGTGAGCTGGATCTCGGTGCTGGTGGGGCTGATGGCGCCGTCGCCGCAGACCGTCCAGGGGCTGGCGTTCCTGTGGGTGATGCCGCTGACGTTCGGCAGCAGCGTGCTGGTGTCGGACACCTCCACGATGCCGGGCTGGTTGCAGAAGTGGACGGACATCAACCCCGTCACGCACCTCGCGGACGCGGTGCGGGCGCTCACGGTCGGCGGTCCGATCGGGAACCACGCCTGGTACACGCTGGCGTGGGCGGCCGGGATCGTCGTGGTGACGTTCCCGCTGGCGATGCGGATGTATGCGCGCAAGGCGTGAGCCGAGCGTTCGCGGGGGCGCGGGGCATCCGTCCGCGGACCGCGTGAGCCCGGGGCTCGTGCGGTGAGCGGGACAGGGCGAGACGCGCGATGCCGACCCGAGGCCGAGGGGCTGCGGGTCGGCATCGCGCGCCTCGGCGCGCGCGCCGGGCCGGGCTCAGGGGTCGGCGGTGAGCGCCGGCACGGCCGCGATGACCTGGCCGCGGGTGACGGCGCGGCCCCGCTCGTAGGCCGCGGCGAAGTCGTCCTCGCCCAGGGCGAGGGCCGCGGCGGCGGCCGTCCGGGCTCCGTCGTAGGAGGACCGGTCGCGGAAGCCGCGCAGGTGGTGGGCGGTCCCGAGGAGCTCGGCGGCGCGGGCGTGCTCGTCCCGGGCGGTGAGGTAGGCCGCGAGGCCGTCGACGAGCAGGGCGATGAGCGGGTTGCCGGCGAAGGTGTCGTCCTCGATGCCGTCGAAGGCGCGGGCGTGCCAGCGGCCTGCGGCGGGCAGGTCGCCGTCCAGTTCGGCGAGGACGCCGAGGCGGCTGTAGGTGCGGCGGCAGACCTGGGTGAAGTCGGGGCGGTGGCGGCGCGGCTCCGTCCAGGCGTGGGCGCGTTCGGCGTGCGCGCGGGCGCCGGCCAGGTCGCCCTCCCGCAGGCACAGCTCGGACAGCAGCAGCAGGGCGGACGCGGCGTCGTTGAACTCGCCGATGCGCTCCGCGCTGGAGGCCGCCTGCTCGCTGTCCCGGCGCGCCTGCGCGAGGTCGCCGAGGTGCGCGCGGGCGCGCGCCAGCTCGATGAGCATCGCCGAGCCCTGGTCGGGGCTGACGCCCATGGTCGCGTACCCGTACGCCTCCTCGCCGAGGCGGACGGCCTCGGCGGCGTCGCCGCGGGCGAAGGCGACCTGGGCGAGCCCGCCGAGGCCGAGGATGAGCCCGAAGCGGTCGCCGATCTCCTCGAACATCGCGTGCCCGGCGGCGGTGATCTGCGCGGCGTCCTCGACCCGCCCGTTGTTCATCGCGATGTGGCCGAGCAGGACGCGGACGGCGGCGCGGACCCACGGGTCGTCGTGTTCGGAGACGGCCTCCAAGGCGAGCCGGGTGGCGCCGAGGTCGCCCGCGAACAGGTGGCTGCCCGCGCGGACGAGGACGAGCGCGGGGTGGCGGGGCACCTCGGGGACGAACGACAGCGCGTGGGCGAACGACGCGCGCAGCGACTCGGCGGTCGGGCCGCGCTCGGACATCATCTCGGCGACGAGGTCGGCGGAGACGACGCAGATCGCGTACTGCTCGCTCAGGCCGGGCGGCGGGGTCTCGCCGGCCAGCCGGCGGGCCATCCGCGCGAAGCCGCTGGCCTCGACCTCCTGGTCGCGGATGAGCCAGTACCAGGCCAGCGCCGCGACGAGCCGCAGCGCGCTCTCGGTGTCGGAGGTGTCGCCGATGTGCCGGAAGGCGGCGGCGAAGTTGCCGCGCTCGGCGCCGAGCCGGTCGGCCCACAGGAGCTGGTCGGGGCCGCGCATCTCCGGTTCGGCGTGCTCGGCCAGCCAGACGAAGTAGGACGTGTGCTCGTCGCGGACGCGGCCCGCCTCCCCCGCCTGCTCCAGCCGCTCCCCGGCGTAGACGCGGACGGTCTCCAGCAGCCGGTAGCGGACCTCGGGGTCGCCCTCGGCCATGACGAGGGACTTGTCGACCAGCGCGGCGATCACGTCGATGACGTCGCCGGGGTCGGGCGCGTCCGGCGCGGGGAGCCCGCAGACGCGGACGGCGGCGGCCGGTGTCGCGCCGCCGGCGAACACCGACAGCCTGCGCAGGACGGCGCGCTCGACGTCGTCCAGGAGCTCCCAGCTCCAGTCGACGACGGCGCGCAGCGTGCGGTGCCGGGGCAGCGCCGCGCGGGTGCCCGCGCCGAGCAGCCGGAACCGGTCGCCGAGCCGCGCGGCGACCTGGCCGGGGGTGAGGGAGCGCAGCCGCGCGGCGGCGAGTTCGATCGCGAGCGGGATGCCGTCGAGGGCGCGGCAGATCGCGACGACGTCGGCGACGGTCTCGGCGTCCACGGCGAAGCCGGGGCGGACGGCGGCGGCGCGGTCGGCGAACAGCCGGACCGATCCATGGCTCAGCGCCTCGCCGGGGTCGGTCTCGTCCTCGCGCGGCAGCGGCAGCGAGGGCACGGGGCACAGCGACTCGCCGGTGATGCCGAGCGGCTCGCGGCTGGTGGCGAGGACGCGGACCCCGGCGGCCAGCCCGAGGACGCGGTCGACGAGCCCGGCGGCGGCCTCCACGAGGTGCTCGCAGTTGTCCAGCACGATGATCATCTGTTTGGCGGCGAGGTAGTCGGCCAGCCGGTCCAGGGGGCGCACGGCGGTGCGCTCGGCGGGTCGCACGGTCTCGGGGACGTCCAGCGCCGCCAGCACGGCGTGGACCACGTCGCCGGGCGCGCTGACGGGGGCGAGCGGCACGAACCAGACGCCGTCGGGCATCTCGTCGAGGAACGCGGCGGCGCTCTCCGCGGCGAGCCGCGTCTTGCCCGCCCCGCCGGGGCCGGTGAGGGTGACCAGGCGGCTCTCGCGCAGCAGCTTGCCGACCCGCCGGGACTCCTCCTCGCGCCCGACGAAGCTGGTCAGCTGTGCGGGCAGGTTGGTGCGCGCGGTGCGCGGCGGGCGTGCGGGCGCGGCCTCGGCGGCGGGCGCCCCGGCGCGGGGCGGAGGTTCGGCGGGCCGGCCGCAGCCGAGGTCGTCGTCGCGGCGCAGGATGGCCAGGTGGACGGAGGCCAGCTCGTCGGAGGGGTCGACGCCGAGCCGATCGGCGAGCGCACGGCGGGTCTCCTCGTAGACCTCCAGGGCGTCGGCCTGGCGGCCGGCCAGGTAGAGGGCGCGCATGTAGTGGCCGCGGAGGCGTTCCCGCAGGGGATGCGCGGCGGCGAGCGGTTCGAGCTCGGCGGCGGACGGCGCCTGCCGCCCGGCGGCCAGCTCGGCGTCCGCGAGGTCCTCGACGGCGGCGAGCCGCAGCTCCCCGAGCCGCGCGACCGCGGCGAGCGCGTAGTCGGCGCCCGCGACGTCGGCCAGCGCGGGCCCGCGCCACAGGTCCAAGGCGCGGCGCAGCGCGGCGGCGCGGCGGCCTGGGTCCGGTTCCGCGCGGGCGGAGGCGACGGCCCGCTCGAACGCGAACGCGTCCACCTCGCCCGGGTCGACGGCGAGCCGGTAGCCGCCGGGGCCGTGCCCGACCAGGTCGCGGCCCGCGACCGCGCGCAGCCGCGAGACGAGGGCCTGGAGCGCGTTGCCGCCGGGCGGGTCGTCCCACAGGTCGTCCAGCAGCCGCCCGGCCGACACGGGGCGGCCGCCCTCGGCCGCCAGCCTGACCAGGAGCGCGCGCAGCCGGGGGCCGCCGACCTCGACGGGGCGGCCCGCCTCGTCCCGCACTTCGAGCGGGCCCAGGATGCAGATGCGCACGTTTCCCCTCTCCGGATGCCATTGTCCCCGATGACGCCCTCGCCTGGGATCGTGAGGACATGCACCAGCAATCCGTGATCGTGTCAGGGATCGAGGTCGTCGCGCTGTGCGACGCGGTCGGGCCCATGGGCGAATCCCTGCGCCGTCCCCTGCCCGAGACGTTCCCGGGATCCGGCCCGCATTGGGACCGGCTCCGCCGCGAGGTCCCCGAGGCGTTCGGCCCGCAGGGCGAGTGGGTCCTGCGTTTCCACTGCTTCGTGCTGCGCCCGCCGCAGGGGCCGACGATCCTGGTCGACACCGGGATCGGCGCGGAGGACTCGCCCGCCGCGTCCTGGGCGCCGGTGCCCGGCGGGCTGCTGACGGCGATGGCCGGAATCGGCCTCGCACCCGGGGACATCGACGTCGTCGTCCTCACCCACCTGCACAGCGACCACGCGAGCGGCGCGGTCGTGGACGGCGAGCCGGTGTTCCCCAACGCGCGGCACCTCGTCCAGGCCGACGAACTGGACTGGTTGGAGAGCACCGGAGGAGCCGTCCTGGAAGACGTCGTGCGCCCGCTGACCCCCCTCATCGACCGGGTGCGGGGCGATCGAACACTCGCGCCGGACACGGCGACCACACTGACCCCCGGCCACACGCCGGGCCACCAGTCGGTCATCGTCGGAGACATGGACCTGCTGGTAGCGGGAGACCTCGTGCTGCACCCCGTCCAGCTCGCGGACCCCTCGGTCACCTACATCTACGACGACGACGCCGCGAAGGCCGCCGTCACCCGGACGGCGCTCCTGGAACGCGTCCGCGAGCGCGGCGGCGTCCTCGCCGCGCCCCATCTGCCCGAGCCGTTCGTCCCCGTCCCCGATGTGTGGGCGACGCACGACGGGTAGGGGTTCTTGTATGCCTAGAGCACAGATCAAGAACGAGAAGATGTACCAGCGGCTCCGGGAGCAGGGCGAGAGCAAGGAGAAGGCCGCGCGGATCGCCAACGCGGCGGCGGGCGAGGGGAAGAAGAAGGTCGGACGCAGGGGCGGCAAGAGCCCGGCCTACGACGACTGGACGAAGGACGACCTCATGAAGCGCGCCCGCGAGATCGGTGTCGAGGGCCGCTCGTCCATGAACAAGTCGGAACTGATCGACGCGCTGCGCAACCACTGATGGAGCTGGTCCTCGTCCTGGACTGCCTCCACCCCGAGGAGCTGGCGGAGTTCTGGGCGGCCGCGCTCGGCTACGAGCGCGGCCGCTACGAACCGCCCTACGTGCGCCTCACGGACCCGGACGGAAAGCGGCCTCCGCTGCTCCTGCAGCGCGTCCCCGAGCACAAGGCCGCCAAGAACCGGATGCACCCGGACCTGCGGATCACCGACATGGACGCCGAGCTGGCCCGCGTCACGGCGCTCGGCGCCCGGGTGGTCCGCGGGCCGTTCGACGACGAAGGCTGGCTGACCACGGTCCTCACCGACCCCGAGGACAACGAGTTCTGCCTGATCCGCGCCCCGGGCGGGGGCGCCTGAGTGAGCCCCACCCGCCCCGTTGTCTACGTTTGCCTCAGCCGGGGCGGGTAGGGCGCCTCCATGGATCTGGCATTCCTCAAAACGCTGTACCAACGTCCGGGCCCCTACGCGTCGGTGTACGCCGATCTCACCCGGACCACCGAGGACGCGTCCAAGGCCGCCGAGCTGCGGTGGCGGGCGCTGCGCGCGGACCTGGAGGCCCAGCACGCCCCGCAGGGGACCCTCCGCGCGGTCGAACAGGCCGTCGGCGAGGAGATGGACCTCCGCAAGTCCGAGGGCCTGGTGCTCTTCGCGGCGGACGGCGAGGTGCTGCACACCGAGCGGCTCCCCACCGCGCCCCGCGTCCCCCAGGCCCGCGTCGCCCCGCTCCCCCACGTCCTGCCCTACCTCGCCGAGCGCGGCGAGCGGTTCTCGCACCTGGTCGCCGTCGTGGACCGCCGGGGCGGCGCCATCGACTGCGTGACCGCCGCCGGCGACCACCGCCATATCGACGTGCGCGGGGACGAGGACTATCCGATCCGCAAGACCAAGGCGGGCGACTGGAACCAGTCCCGCTTCCAGCGCTCCTCGGAGAACGTCTGGAAGGCCAACGCCAAGAAGGTCGCGCACGAGATCGACCGCGCCGCCGAGCGCTGCGGCGCCGAGGCCATCGTGATCGCCGGTGACACCCGCGCCCGGACCGCCGTGCTGGAGGAGGTCTCCGACACCGTGCTGGCGCACACCGTCGAGTCCGACCGCAACATCGACATGAACGACCCCGACCTCGGCGCGGAGCTGGACCGCGTCCTGCGGCTGAAGAGCACCGAGCGCGTCATGGCCGTCGCCGAGCGCTTCGACCGGGAGCTCGCCAACGGCCAGCGCGCCGTCGCCGGGCTCCCCGCCACGGTCGAGGCCGTCCGCAACGGCCAGGTCGAGACGCTTCTCCTGGACGACGACCCCGACTCGCCCGCCCGCCTGTGGGTCGGCCCCGACCCCGCCCAGGTCGCCGCGTCGCCCGAGGAACTGCGCGAGGAGTTCGGCGTGGACGCCCCCCGCGAGGACCGCGCGGACGCCGCGCTCGTCCGGGCGGTGGCGGCGACGGACGGGGACCTGGTGGTCCTGCCCGCGGAAGGCAACCCGGGCCTGCACGTCGGCGCCGTCCTGCGCTTCACCGCCTAGAGAAACGAAAAGAGCGGTGCGGACGACCACACCACTCCGACGAGTGGAGCTATGGGGATTCGAACCCCAGACCTCCTCCATGCCATGGAGGCGCGCTACCAACTGCGCCATAGCCCCGCGCCGGCGAACCGGCCGAAGACGAGCTTAGTGCACGTTGGGAGCGGCTCGGGCCGCGGAGGGCATGCCCCCGCGGCCCGGGCACGGGTCAGCGCTGCTGGCGGGCGAGGTCCGGGATGCGGACCGTGAGGCTTTTGGGCAGGTCCGGGACGTTGAAGAGCTGCTCGTCCCGCGCGGAACCGCGGGTCTCCTGGTCGGAGCCCTTCGACTTCTTGTCGGCGCACAGCGCGTCGGCGAGCTCCGGCTTGTCATCCGGGAGCAGCCGCAGGATCGTCAGCACCTTCAGCGCCCGCAGGCAGTCCTCCCGGCTCTCCTCGCCCTGGACGAGCGGGTCGGGCGGCGCCGCGTTCGCGGGCGCCGCCAGGGCCAGGACGGAGGCGGCGGCGAGCGCCGCCGGAACGAGCCGCCTGCCGGTGATCCGTATTTTCATAGGGTCGTCCTCATCTCGATCACATCGCCACTCCGGTGGCTGTTCCGCATGATCAAGATTGCGAAGCCCGACACGGCGAAAGGAAGCCGCCGCCATGGCGAAGCCTTTGCGTCACACCCAGCCGAGCCGCTCGCCGACCTCGTCGGGCGCGTAGCCCCGCTGCCCGGCCTCGCCGATCCAGACCATGCCGTCCGCCTCCGCCACCGCGCCGACCGCGTGCTCCTGGGGCATCCTCGGCTGGATCGCGAGCCGCACCTCCATCCCGGGGTCGAACCGGCGCAGCTCTTCGATGAGGTCCGCCACGGTGACCTCCCGTGTCACACCTCTGCGATGTCTTCCCATACCACGCATGAAACCATCCCGGCACGACTGTTCGAGCCGTTCGTCCCGTTCGCCGGAATGATCTTTACCCGCCCACCCCCACCCCGAGCAAAAGAACCAGAAACCACGTCAACCTTTAGCGCCCCCAATACGTCGCACCCCGGCCGACAATTCCGCGGGTCCCCGAGAACCATTAACCACCGTCCGGCATCTCACCCCATAGCAGGATCAGCCAACGGAACTCGGGGGTTCCACATGAAGACCATGCGACGAACGACGCTGGGCCTGACGGCCACCGCCCTGGCGCTCACGGCCACGACCTACACGGCCACGGCGCACGCCGACGGCGCGGGCACCAGCCCGGCGATCGTCCGCGCCATCGAGTCACAGCAGTGGGTCGAGCTGGAGGCGGGCGACCGCGACTACCGCGTCACGTCCGTCCGCTGCTTCCTGACGCAGTTCGGCTACTACAACCACTGCGACGGCGACGTGTTCACGCAGGACATGGTCCAACCGGTCAAGCGCTACCAGACCGCCTACGACCTCCCGGTCACCGGCCGGATCGACGTCGAGACCTGGGGCGCCCTCCGCGACCGGGTCGGCAACACCGGCCAGAACGACGCCCGCAAGAACCAGGTGAAGGGCATCCAGTACGCGATGCAGAAGCTCCAGGCCCCCACCCTCAAGGTCGACGGCCTGTACGGCCCCGCCACCGTGAAGGCCGTCACCGCCTTCCAGAAGCGCAAGGGCATCAGCGCCGACGGCGTCTTCGGCCCCCGCACCTTCCGAGCCGCCTTCGCCGAAGGCGCCGAGACCAAGCACACCCCGACCCACTAAAACCAACAACCCGAGCCAGAGACCGCAAGGGACGAAGTCCCGAAGCGGGGGGCAAGGGGCGAAGCCCCAAAAGCGCGCGCAGCGCGCGACGGGGGGCGTGGGGGGCGGAGCCCCCCACA
>NZ_JAHFZY010000010.1:0-253881 GCF_018603865.1 Actinomadura sp. NEAU-AAG7 | reverse complement strand
GGCCGCCCCGCCCCCCCCCCCCCCCCCCCCCCCCCCCCCCGCGCCCGCCCCCCCCCCCCCCCCCCCCCCCCCCCCCCCCACATCGGGGGTTCCAGGGGGTCGTCCCCCTGGGAAAACACTGCGGGCCTTGGCGAAGCCGAGCAAAGCTCGGCGAGCACCAAGGCCCGACTCGGGGGTTCCAGGGGGTCGTCCCCCTGGGAAAAGACGAGGAGTGGCGGGGAAGGAGCGTCAGCTCCGACCACGCCACTCCTCACTCCGAGTGGAGCTATGGGGATTCGAACCCCAGACCTCCTCCATGCCATGGAGGCGCGCTACCAACTGCGCCATAGCCCCGCGCGGCCACGTGGACGTTCATCCTGTGGCGCGTGGTCAGTGTATAGGACGGTGGGGGCTGGTCTCGAATCGTTTGGGGTCAGGAGCCGTTGTCGGTGCGGTCGTCGCCGAGGACGGGTTCGGGGAGGGTGCCGGCGTTGTGCTCGGCGAGCCGCCAGCCGCCGTCGCGGAGTTCGGTGAGGACGGACCAGCAGCAGTTGGACAGGCCGCCGATGTGCTTCCAGACGTCCTCGGGGAGGCCGAGGAGCGCCGACATGCCGAGCCGGAGGGCGGCGCCGTGGGAGGCGACGACGAGCAGGCCGGTGGGCGGCAGGTCGTCGGCGGCGCGTTCCAGGGCCGCGGCGACGCGCTTGGCGACCTGGGCGCTGGTCTCCCCGCCGGGGGGCTGCCAGGCCTTGTGCTCCTCGGGGTAGCGTTCGCGGATCTCCCGGGAGGTGAGCCCTTCCCAGGCGCCGCCGTCGCGTTCGGTGAGGTCGCCGTCGGTGCGGACGGGCAGTCCGGTGACGGCGGCGAGCGCCTCGGCGGTGTCGGCGGCGCGGCGGAGGGGCGAGGCGAGCAGGTGCGTGGGCCGGAGCCCGGCGAGGAGCCGCGCGGCGCGGTGGGCCTGCTGGACGCCGGTGTCGTCGAGCGGGATGTCGGTCTTGCCCTGGAAGCGGTTCTCCAGGTTCCAGGCCGTCCGGCCGTGCCGCCAGAGCACGAGCCGCCGCGCGCCCGGTTCGCGGACGGGGCGGGCGTCACTCACTCGCGCTCCCGACGGCGCGGGCGCGCTGCGCCTGGTGGGCGGTGACGCTCTCGGGGAGCCCGATGAGCGGGCAGTCCTTCCAGAGCCGTTCGAGGGCGTAGAACAGGCGGTCTTCCTCATGCTGGATGTGCACGATGATGTCGGCGTAGTCCAGCAGCACCCAGCGGCCCTCGCGCTCCCCCTCGCGGCGGACGGGTTTGGCGCCCGCCTCCTCGCGCAGCCGCTTCTCGATCTCGTCGACGATGGCGCGGACCTGCCGGTCGTTGGGGGCGGAGCAGAGCAGGAACGCGTCGGTGATGACGAGCTGCTCGCTCACGTCGTAGGCAAGAATGTCGTCGGCCAGCTTGTCGCCCGCCGCCTCGGCGGCGATGCGGACCAGCGTCGCCGCCCTGTCCGATGCGGTCACGATGCGCTCGCGATCCTCCCTGTAGGGGTCATCTCGGGGTCCACCTTCTCACGGGAGGGTGCCGCCGGCCTGTGCATTTCCATTGGCATCCCTTTACCTTCGGCCGGGTTCGCCCGGTGGCCCTTTCCATCCCCAGGGTATGTGGCCGGACGGGCCGCTCGCCCCCGGTCAGGCGGCGGTCGCGCGGTAGAGGCCGCGCTTGTTGATGTACTGGACGATCCCGTCCGGGACGAGGTACCAGATCGGCTCGCCGGAGCCGACGCGGTCGCGGCACTCGGTGGAGGAGATCGACAGGGCGGGGACCTCCATGAGGGAGACGCGCCCGTTGGGCAGGCCGGGGTCGGCGAGGCGGTGGCCGGGGCGGGTGACGCCGATGAAGTGGGCGAGTTCGACGAGTTCGGCGGTGTCGTGCCAGGTGAGCATCTTCTCCAGGGCGTCCGCGCCGGTGATGAAGAACAGCTCGGCGTCGGGGCCCTGGAGGTCGCGCATGTCGCGCAGGGTGTCGACGGTGTAGGTGGGGCCCGGCCGGTCGATGTCGATGCGGCTGACGGAGAAGCGGGGGTTGGACGCGGTGGCGATGACGGTCATGAGGTAGCGGTCCTCGGCGGCGGCGACCTTGCTGGTCTCCTTGTGCGACGACAGGCCGGTGGGCACGAACACGACCTCGTCGAGCGAGTAGTAGTGGGCCACCTCGCTCGCGGCCACGAGGTGGCCGTGGTGGATCGGGTCGAAGGTGCCGCCCATGATCCCCAGCCGCCGCTTTTGCGTCATGCCGACGAGAATAACCAGCGGGTGCGATGCCCGGAACGTCCGCCCCCCGCGGTCCCGCGCGTCAGGCCAGGCCCGGGAGCGGCGGGTCGCCCTCGTCCCAGGTGACGACGCGGACGGCCTTGCCGACCTCGACCCGCGGGACGGTCCCGCCCGGCAGGGGGAAGACCTCGGCGGTGAAGCCGAGGGCCTCGTGCAGGGCCCGGGTCAGTTCCGCGCGCGGGTCGCCGGTGAGCGCCTCGCAGGCGACCAGGAGCCGGGCGGAGGGCCCGCGCCGGTCCACGACGAGCTGGTAGTGCGGCGCGACGAGCCCGGTCGCGAGCAGGGCGCGCTCGACCTCGCTCGGGTACACGTTGACGCCCCGGACGACGATCATGTCGTCGGCGCGCCCGATGACCTTGCTCATCCGGACGAGCGTGCGGCCGCAGGGGCAGGCGCGGCGGTCGAGGGAGGCGATGTCGCCCGTCCGGTAGCGCAGGAGGGGCAGCGCCTGCTTGGTCGGGGTCGTGAACACCAGCTCGCCGGGCGTGCCGTCGGCGACGGGCTCCCCGGAGGCGGGGTCGACGGCCTCGACGATGAAGTGGTCCTCGTTGACGTGCAGGCCGTCCTGTTCGAGGCACTCGGTGGCGACGCCGGGGCCGATGATCTCCGACAGGCCGTAGATGTCCATGGCCTTGATGGGCAGGACGCGCTCGATGGCGCCGCGCAGGCCCTCCGACCACGGCTCGGCGCCGAACAGGCCCGCCCGCAGCGCGTCCAGCTCCACCCCGGCCTCGGCGGCGGCCTCGCCGAGCCGCAGCGCGTAGGCGGGCGTGCAGGTCAGGATGTCGGGACGCAGGTCGGCGAGCATCCGGACCTGCCGGGCGGTCATCCCGCCCGACATCGGCACGACGGTCGCGCCGAGCGCCACCGCGCCCTGGTGGACGCCGATGCCGCCGGTGAACAGCCCGTAGCCGTAGGCGTTGTGCACGATGCTGCCCGGCGCGGCGCCCGCGCACGAGAGCGAGCGCGCGCACATCGCCGCCCACAGGTCGAGGTCGGCCCTGGTGTAGGCGACGAGGGTGGGGCGGCCGCGCGTCCCGCTGGACCCGTGCACGGCGGCGACCTGGTCGCGCGGGACGGCGAGCATCCCGAACGGGTAGTGGTCCCAGAGGTCCCGCTTGGTGGTGAACGGGAGCCGGTGCAGGTCGGCGGGCGCCACGTCGGAGCCGCCGCCGACGCCGGCCTCCTTCAGCCGCGCGCCCTGCACTCCCCCGGTCGCGAGCAGCCGGTCGACCAGCCCCCGCAGCCGGTCGCGCTGGAGCGCGGCGCGCTCGTCGACGGGCATCGCCTCGGCCTGCGGATCGAACATCGGGCCTCCCGGGGCCGGAGCCGGACGTCATGCCGCGCTGGGGAACCCTGCGGCACGGTGGTTCGTCGGAACTACCATGCCAGACCTGGCGTCGTCCACATCCGCTCGTCCCAGCCCGCGACGGCTCGGCGCCGCCTTCCGCCCGCCAGAAGGCGGGGCACTACACGCCTCAGGAGACCACGCATGACGGAGAACGCGCCCGACCGGGCCCGGACCCGATTCCCCGGGATCAGCTCCCGGGCCTACGAACACCCGGCGGACCGGTCGGCGCTGGTGGCGCTGCGCTCCCTGTCGGGGTTCGACGTCGTTCTGCGCAAGCTGTCCGGGCTGGTGAACGAGCGGGCGCTGCGCCTGATGTTCCTCGGCGGAACGGTCCGGGTGGGTGAGAACCAGTTCCGCAACATCCACGACATGGTGCGCGACGCGGCCTACATCCTGGACCTCCAGGAGATCCCCGACCTGTACGTCAAGCAGGACCCGACGCCGAACGCGATGGCGATCGGCTCCGACCACCCGTTCATCGTGCTGAACACCGGGCTGATCGATCTACTGGACGAGGAGGAGCTGCGCTTCGTCATCGGGCACGAGGTCGGGCACATCCTGTCCGGGCACGCGGTGTACCAGACGATGATGCAGATCCTGCTCCAGCTCGGGTCCCGGCTGGCCTGGCTGCCGCTCGGGAACATCGGCATCGCGGCGATCATCATCGGGCTGCGGGAGTGGTTCCGCAAGGCCGAGCTGTCCTCCGACCGGGCCGGGCTGCTGGCCGGGCAGGACCTCGACGCCGCCAAGCGGACGATGATGAAGCTCGCCGGCGGCACCCGCCTCGGCGAGATGAGCAGCGAGGCGTTCCTGGAGCAGGCACGCGAGTACGACGCGGCCGGCGACGTCCGGGACGGGCTGCTGAAGTTCCTGAACCTGCTGCCGCAGTCGCACCCCTACGCGGTGATCCGGTTCGCCGAGATCGACCGGTGGGCGCGCGAGGGCGAGTACGAGCGGATCATGGCGGGCGACTACCCGCGCCGCGCGGACGACGACGGCGCCTCGGTCTCCGAGGAGGTCCGCAACGCGGCCAAGTCCTACCGCGAGTCGTGGGAGCGCACCGCCGACCCGTTCGTCGGCAGGGTCCGCGACATGGCGGACGCGGCGGCGGGCGCCGCGGGCGGCCTGTTCGACCGCTTCACCCGCCGCGACCCCGGGCCCACCGACCGCTCCAACTGAGCATCGGTCCCACCGAGCCCGGAGTCCCCGAGCAGGGCCGCCGCGACACGGACGCGGCGGCCCTCCCCTTTGTCGTGAGCCTCGGCCGTCGCGCGAGTGCGTGACCTGGGGCGACGCCGGAGGCGAGCCCCACCGCGACGATCGCGAAGCGATGCCGCACTCGCCGACGGCACGGTCGGCTCAGCCGCGGAGGTGGCCCTCGCCGGTCACCACGTACTTGGTCGAGGTCAGTTCCGGCAGGCCCATCGGGCCGCGGGCGTGCAGCTTCTGGGTCGAGATGCCGATCTCCGCGCCGAACCCGAACTCCTCGCCGTCGGTGAAGCGCGTCGAGGCGTTCACCATCACGGCCGCCGAGTCCACCCGGGCGACGAACCGCTTCGCGGCGGGCTGCGACGTCGTGACGATCGCCTCGGTGTGGCCCGAGCCGTAGGTGCGGATGTGGGCGACGGCGTCGTCGAGGGAGTCGACGACGCGTCCGGAGATGTCCAGGGAGAGGTACTCGGCGTACCAGTCGTCCTCGGTGGCCTCGACGACGTCGTCGCCGTAGGAGCGGATCCGCTCGTCGCCGTGGACGGTGACGCCCGCTTCCCGGAGCGCCTCAAGCGCGCGCGGGACGAACGCGTCCGCGATGTCGGCGTGCACCAGGAAGGTCTCCGCCGCGTTGCACACCGACGGGCGCTGCGTCTTGGCGTTCAGCAGGATGTCCACGGCCATGGCGACGTCGGCGGAGGCGTCCACGTACACCGCGCAGTTCCCGACGCCGGTCTCGATCACCGGCACCGTGGACTCCTCGACCACCGAGTTGATCAGGGAGGCGCCGCCGCGCGGGATCAGCACGTCCACCAGCCCGCGCGCCCGCATCAGGTGCTTCACCGACTCGCGGGAGGTGCCGGGGACGAGCTGCACCGCGTCCGCCGGGACGTCGGTGCCCGCCAGCGCGGCCTGCATCACGCCGACCAGCGCCGTGTTGGACTCGTGCGCCGACGACGAGCCGCGCAGCAGGGCCGCGTTGCCGCTCTTCAGACACAGCGCCGCCGCGTCCACGGTCACGTTCGGGCGGCCCTCGTAGATGATCCCGACCACGCCGAGCGGCACCCGCACCTGCCGCAGCTCCAGCCCGTTCGGCAGGACGCCGCCGCGCACCGACTCCCCCACCGGGTCGGGCAGCGCCGCGACCTTGCGGGCGGCCTCGGCGATCGCCGCGATCCGCTCGACGGTCAGGGCCAGCCGGTCGATCATGTACTCCGACGTCCCGGCCTCGCGCGCCCGCGCGACGTCGGCCTCGTTCGCCTTGACGATCTCGGGCGCGCTCTCGACCAGCGCGTCCGCGACCGCGTGCAGCGCCGCGTCCTTGGCCGCGCGCGGCAGCGGGCCCAGCCCGGACGCGGCGTCCCCGGCGCGCCGTGCCACCCGCAGGAACTCCTCGCGCTCACTCATCACGTCCTCCTTCGTCGGCCAGGACGACCAGGTCGTCGCGGTGGATTATCTCGCGCTCGTACTCGGGCCCGAGCTCGCGGGCCAGCCAGCGGGTGGAGCGGCCCATCAGCTCGGGGACCTCGGCGGCGTCGTAGTTCACGAGCCCGCGCGCGACGACGCGGCCCGCCGGGTCGCACAGGTCGACCGGGTCGCCGGCGGCGAAGTCGCCCTCGACGCCGGTGACGCCCGCCGGGAGCAGCGACTTGCGGCGCCGCACGACCGCCTCGACGGCGCCCGCGTCCAGCATGACCCGCCCGGCGCCGGTGGTGGCGTGGGCGAGCCAGAGGTGCCGGGTGGAGCGGCGCCGCCCGTCCGCCGGGTGGAAGAGGGTGCCGGCGGGGTCGCCCGCGAGGGCCTGCGCGGCGGACGCGGCGTTCGTCAGCACGACCGGGACGCCCGCGATCCGCGCCGCCTCCACCTTCGTGACCATGCCGCCGGTGCCGACCCGCCCGGACCCGCCCAGCTCGACGCCCGCGAGGTCGGCCGGGCCCCGCACGTCCTCGATCCGCCGGGCCCCGGGCCGGCGCGGGTCGCCGGTGTAGAGGGCGTCGACGTCGGAGAGCAGGATCAGCGCGTCCGCGCGGGTCAGGTGCGCGACGAGCGCGGCGAGCCGGTCGTTGTCGCCGAACCGGATCTCGTCGGTGGCGACGGTGTCGTTCTCGTTCACGATCGGCAGCACGCCGAGCGCGAGCAGCTGCGCGAGCGTCCGCTGCGCGTTGCGGTGGTGGGAGCGGCGCATCATGTCGTCGGCGGTCAGCAGCACCTGCCCGACCGTGATCCGGTGCCGGGTGAACGCCGAGGTGTAGCGCGCGAACAGCAGGCCCTGCCCGACGCTCGCCGCCGCCTGCTGCGTCGCGAGGTCGGGCGGGCGGCGGACGAGCCCGAGCGGCCCGAGCCCCGCCGCGATCGCCCCCGAGGAGACGAACACGATCTCGGTGCCCGCGTCGCGCCGCGCCGCGAGGACGTCGACCAGCGCGTCGATGCGGGCGGCGTCGATCGTCCCCTCCGGGGTGGTGAGCGAGGAGGACCCCGCCTTCACCACGATCCGCCGGGCCTTCGCGATCGCCTCGCGCTCGCTCATCGAGCCATCTCCTCCGGGGGCTAGCGGTATCCGTCGAGGCGGCGGTCGGTGCCGCGGGGGCCGGCCGCGGCCTCGCCCGCGGCGACCTCGGGCTCCCAGTCGAAGACGACCGAGTCGTCGGGCGTCCCGATCAGCACGGTCGCGCCCCGGGAGGCGCCCGCCTCGGCCAGTGCCTGCTCCACGCCGAGCCGCGCGAGCCGGTCCGCGAGGTAGCCGACGGCCTCCTCGTTGGCGAAGTCGGTCTGCCGCAGCCACCGGACGGGCTTGTTCCCGGTGATCAGGAACGTGTTCTCGCCCATCGGCCTGACCTCGAAGCCGGTGTCGCCGCCGACCGGCTCCGGCCGGATCACGGTGCGGGTGGGCTCGACCGCGGGCAGCGCGGCACGATACTCGGTGACCATCGCCGCCATCGCGAACGACAGCTCCCGCAGCCCCTCGTGCGAGGCCGCCGACACCTCGAACACCGCGAGGCCCCGCGCCTCGAACTCGGGCCTGACCATCTCGGCGAGCTCGCGGCCGTCGGGCACGTCCACCTTGTTGAGCACGACGATGCGCGGCCGGTCCGACAGCGGGCGGTCGCCGAGGACCCGGTCGTAGGCCCGCAGCTCCCGCTCGATCACCTCGAAGTCGCTGACGGGGTCGCGCCCCGGCTCCATCGTGGCGCAGTCCAAAACGTGCGCGAGCGTCGAGGACCGCTCGATGTGCCGCAGGAACTCAAGGCCGAGGCCCCGGCCCTCGCTCGCACCCTCGATCAGCCCGGGGACGTCGGCGACCGTGAACGTCGTGTCGCCCGCGCCCACCACGCCGAGGTTCGGCACCAGCGTCGTGAACGGGTAGTCGGCGATCTTCGGCTTGGCCGCCGACAGCGCCGCGATCAGCGAGGACTTGCCCGCGCTCGGGAAGCCGACGAGCGCGACGTCCGCGACGCTCTTCAGCTCCAGCACCACGTCGCGCTCGTCGCCGGGCTCGCCGAGCAGCGCGAACCCGGGCGCCTTGCGCTTGGCGGTCGCGAGCGCCGCGTTCCCGAGCCCGCCGCGCCCGCCCTGCGCGACCACGTACCGGGTGCCCTCGCCGACCAGGTCGGCGAGGACCTCCTCGCCCGCCTTCACGACCGTGCCGTCGGGGACGGGCAGGATGACGTCCGCGCCGTCCGCGCCGGTGCGCAGGCTGCCCTGCCCCGGCCTGCCGTTGCCCGCCTTGCGGTGCGGCCGCCGGTGGTACTCCAGCAGGCTCGCGGCGTTCGCGTCGACCACCAGCACCACGTCGCCGCCGCGTCCGCCGTTCGCGCCGTCCGGGCCGCCGAGCGGCTTGAACTTCTCCCGGTGGACCGACGCGCAGCCGTTCCCGCCGTTTCCGGCGGCGGCGTGCAGCACCACCCGGTCGACGAACTGCGCGCCCGATCCCGCTCCAGCGGCCACGGTGACTCTCCTCGGTACAGGGCGACTCGAAAAAGGCGAAGTCGAAAAAGGCGAAGGGGCGGACCGTCGCCGGCCCGCCCCTTCGGTGAACGTCTCGTGCAGGCGGACTACTCCGCCGACGGCACGATCGCGACCGCGTTGCGACCGCGGTAGCGGCGGAACTCGACGGCGCCCGCGACCAGCGCGAACAGCGTGTCGTCGCCGCCGCGCCCGACGCCGGGGCCGGGGTGGAAGTGGGTGCCGCGCTGCCGGACGATGATCTCGCCGGCGTTGACGAGCTGGCCGCCGTAGCGCTTCACACCGAGGCGCTTGGCGTTGGAGTCGCGGCCGTTACGGCTGGACGACGCGCCCTTCTTGTGTGCCATCTGACCGCTCCCTTACTTCCCGGCCTTGATACCGGTGATCTTGACCTCGGTGTAGGGCTGACGGTGACCCATCCGCCGCTTGTACCCGGTCTTGTTCCGGTAGTGCATGATGTTGATCTTCGGGCCCTTGACGGCGCCGAGGATCTCGGCGGTCACCTCGTAGCGCGCGAGGTCGGCCGAGCCGCTGACGACGTCGTCGCCGTCCACGACCAGCACGGCCGGGAACGTGACGGTCGAGCCGACCTCACCGGCCAGCTTGTCGACGGTCAGCACGTCGTCGACCGCGACCCTCTCCTGCCTGCCGCCTGCGCGGACAATCGCGTACACCGCGGAAACCCTTCGTCTGCGCGCGCTTCCGGACTGAACCGGCCCCGCGCGTGGCTCACCAGCCCCCGGATGGGGGCCTACCCCCGGCACCGGTGCCGGAGGCGGCACACCAGAGGAGACCCCTGGCGCTCTCTGCTCGTCCCCACCGGATCGGCGGGGTGCGCACCGGACGGGCCCCGGAGGGGGACTCGCGGTGCATGGTCGGCTGGCGCGCCCACGGCGCGCCGAACCACAAGCCTACCGGATGCCCTGACCGGAACGCGAACGCGTCCGGCCAGGGCATCCGGGCTCAGGCGTCGGCGTCCCCGGCCTCGGCGGCGGCCTGCGCCGCGGCGCGCGGACGGCGGGTGCGGCGGCGCCGCGCGGTGCCGCCCTCGGCGTCCTCGTCCGGAGCGGGCGCGGCGCCGTTCGACTCGGCGGGCGCGGCGCCGTTGACCGCGACCGGCTCCGCCGAGTCCAGCGCGCCGGGCGAGGTGTCGGCCGCCTCCGCCGCGGCCTGGGCGGCCTCCACGGCGGCCTGCGCCGGGGCCTCCTCGGCGTCGACGTCGGGCGGCGGGCCCGCGGGGCGCTTGGCGGGGCCGGACTTCTTCGCCCGCGTCCGCGCCGGACGCGCCGCCTCCGGCTCCTCCGCCTCCCCGGCCTTCGTCTCGGCCTTCGCCTCGCTCTTGGCCTCGGACTTCGCGTCGTGCTTGGCGATCTTCTCCTCGACGGCCCGCTCGACCTCGCCCTTGCGCTTGCGGCGGCGGCCGCTCTCCTTGCCCGCCGCCTTGTCGGGCTTCGGCTCGACCGGCGTCAGGTGGACGTGGATGCCGCGCCCGTTGCAGGACTCGCAGGTCTCCGAGAACGCCTCCAGCAGCCCCTGCCCGACGCGCTTGCGGGTCATCTGGACCAGGCCGAGCGAGGTGACCTCGGCGACCTGGTGCTTGGTGCGGTCCCGCGACAGGCACTCCACGAGCCGGCGCAGCACCAGGTCGCGGTTGTTCTCCAGCACCATGTCGATGAAGTCGATCACGACGATGCCGCCGATGTCGCGCAGCCGGAGCTGGCGGACGATCTCCTCCGCCGCCTCCAGGTTGTTGCGGGTGACGGTCTCCTCCAGGTTGCCGCCCTGCCCGGTGAACTTGCCGGTGTTGACGTCGATGACCGTCATCGCCTCGGTCCGGTCGATCACCAGCGAGCCGCCGGAGGGCAGCCACACCTTGCGGTCCAGCGCCTTGGCGATCTGCTCGTCCACCCGGAACGCGCCGAGGACGTCCTGCGCGCCCTCCCACCGCTCGACCCGGTCGGCGAGGTGCGGCGCGACGTACTCGACGTAGTCCGAGACCGTGTCCCAGGCGTCACCGCCGGAGACCACGAGCTTGCTGAAGTCCTCGTTGAAGATGTCGCGGACGACGCGGATCGTGAGGTCGGGCTCCCCGTACAGCAGCGACGGCGCCGACGCGGACTTGACCTTCTTCTGGATGCTCTCCCACTGCGCGGCCAGGCGCGAGACGTCCCGGGACAGCTCCTCCTCGGTCGCCCCCTCGGCCGCCGTGCGGACGATCACGCCCGCGTTCTCCGGCATGACCTTCTTCAGGATCGACTTCAGGCGGCTGCGCTCCTTGTCGGGGAGCTTGCGGCTGATGCCGGTCATCGAGCCGTCGGGGACGTAGACCAGGTAGCGGCCGGGCAGCGAGACCTGGCTGGTCAGCCGGGCGCCCTTGTGGCCGAGCGGGTCCTTGGTGACCTGGACGAGCACCGACTGGCCCGACTTCAGCGCCGACTCGATGCGGCGCGGCTGGCCCTCCAGGCCCGCCACGTCCCAGTTGACCTCGCCCGCGTACAGGACCGCGTTGCGGCCCTTGCCGATGTCGACGAACGCCGCCTCCATCGACGGCAGCACGTTCTGGACCTTGCCGAGGTAGACGTTGCCCACGTACGACTGGTGGGTCGCGCGGTTGACGTAGTGCTCGACGAGGACGTCGTCCTCCAGGACGGCGATCTGCGTGCGCTCGCCCTCCTGCCGCACCACCATGACCCGCTCGACCGACTCGCGGCGCGCCAGGAACTCCGCCTCGGTGATCACCGGCGGACGGCGGCGGCCCTGCTCGCGGCCCTCGCGGCGGCGCTGCTTCTTGGCCTCCAGCCGGGTCGAGCCCCGGACGGACTGGACCTCGTCCTCCACCGCGCGCGCGTCGCGGACGTGCACGACGGTGTTCGGCGGGTCGTCCTGCGGCCCGCCCTCGCCGTCGGCCCCGGACCGGCGCCTGCGGCGGCGGCGCCGGCGGCTCGTCGCGCCCTGGCCGTCGCCCTCGTCGTCGTCCTCGTCCTGCTCGGCCTTGGCGGTCTCCTTCGCCGCCTCCTTGGCCTCCCTGGCCTCCTTGGCGGCCTTGGCCTTCCCGCCCCTGGTCGCCTTGGCGGCCTTGGCGGGCTGCTCCTCCTTGGCCTCCTTGGCCTCCTTGGACTCCCGCGCTTCCCGGGCCTCGCCCGCCTCCTCGGCGTCGGCGCCCTCGTCGGCCTGCGCGTCGTCCTCGACGCCGTCCTTGCCGCGGCCGCGGCCGCGGCCGCCCCTGCGGCGGCGGCGGCGCGAGGGGCGGTCATCGCCCTCGTCCTCGTCGTCGTGGACGGCCGGCCCGTGCTCGGCCTCGTCCGCGGGCTCCTCGGCCTTCGGCTCCTCCCGGGGCCGCGCCGGCGCCTCGGCCTTCGGCTGCGGCGGCTGGAACACGACCATGGGCGGCTGGAACATCACGCCGGGCACGCCGACGCCGCTCGCGGGCTCGGTCTCCGACACCCGGGACGCGTCCGGCTCGCCGCCGGTGCCCGGCACCGCCGGGACCTCGGGGACGATCGGAGCGGCGGGCACGTCCGGCTCGTCGGGCGTGACGGGCGGGGCGGCGGCGCTGGTACGGCGGCGGGTGCGCGTCCGGGTGGTGGGAGCCTTCTCCGCCGGGGCCTCGGCCTCCGGCGCCTCGGCCTGCGCCTCGCTCTTGGACGCGCCTGCCTCAGGCGCCTCGCCCTTCGGTGCCTCGGCGGCCGGGGACGTCTCGGCCCCGGTCAGCGGCACGGCCTCGGCTGTCTCCTCGCCCTTGGCGGCCGCGCTCCTGGCGGTGCCGCTCTTGGCGCGGGTCCGCGTCCGCGTGGTCTTCTTCACCGGCGCCGCCTCGCCGGCCTCCTCCTGCTGCTGCTCGGGCGCGGCCGCCTCGGGCGCGGTCGCCGCCCCGGCCCGCGCCGCCGTGGCGCGCCGCCCGCGCGCCGCGGGACGTCCCGCCTCCTGCTCACTCCCGGCGTCGGCGGACGGGGAGCCGGTGTCGCTGGGAGCGGGCTCCTCCGCCTTGGCCTGCGCGGGCGTGTCCTCCACGTCCGGCGGGGGCCCCGCCGGACGGCTGGCGCGGCGGCGGGTACGCGTGGTCACGCCGGGCGCGGTGGTGTCGGTGGTCTCGTTATCGGTGGCCGAATCGGCGTCGTTGTCAAGCATCCGGGCAATCTCCCGTCAGGCTCCCGGGCGCGACCGCCTGTTCCGCCAGGGGGCGGATCGGGGCGGTGCGCCGCGCGGGAGCACTCCGTCAGTCGTCGGCGTCGCCACCGCCGGACGGTCGTCCGGTGATGACGACGAAGTCGTCGGGGGTGCGCCGACCGTCCCCTGCGGTCCGGTTCCGTGTCGCCACGGCTTCGGTCCCACGGTCAGGCGCTGACGGCATCCGCGCTCGCGGCGTCCCCGGGCTGCGGCCGCGTACGGTCGCGAGCCGTCTCGGCGTCGTCGCCGGACGGCAGGCCGCTCTCCCGGTCGGGATCCAGGGGATCCGCGAGGCCACCGGTGGCCGCGTCGAGGGGCCCCTGCGCCAGCCTGGTCACCAGTGGTGGTGACGGCGGCGCGAGGTCGGCGACCTGGCGCAGTCCGGTGAGGATGTCGTCGGGTCGTACGGCGGGTGTGGAATGCCGAACAACCATTCGAAGTATCGCACAAGGGGCATCCGCCGCCTCGGCGGCGCGCCGGTCCGGCTCCGGGGACTGTGCCTCCAGGGCCTGGACGGCGGCGCGCACGTCGAACCGGCGCCGCCCCTTCTTGGTGAGGCGCTCGACCTCGATCTCCCCGGCGTCCAGGAAGGCGGCCACGGCAGCGGCGGCGTCGTCGTAGGACACCCCGTCCAGCCGGATCCGCCACCGCGACGCCTGGAGCCGATCGGTGAACGCGCCCGGTCTGACCGGCGCGTCCCCGGCGCGTCCCGCCCGCACCGGCACGACATCGACGATGTCGAGCCCGGCGGGCAGTGCGGCGTCGAGCTCGTCCCGGACCCGCGCGGGGTCGCGGGTCTCGGTGAGCCCGATCTCAAGGTACTCGGCCTCGCTGGCCACCCCCGTCGCCGCCGCACCCGCGTACGAGATCTTCGGGTGGGGGGTGAATCCGGCGCTGAACGCGACAGGTATCCCGGCGCGCCGTACGGCGCGTTCCACGGCCCGGGAGATGTCGCGGTGGCTCGTGAACCGCAGCCTGCCCCGCTTGGCGTAGCGGACGCGAAGGCGCTGGATCACGGGGGCCGGGGCCGGCCCCTCCGGCATGGGTGCCAGGGCTCTTCGTCCTTCCTACTCGTGGTCGAGTCGAAAACGTCTCCCTATAGAGTACGGGGCCCGGCGCGCCCTTTCGCCCCTGGCCGGGGTCGGGCGAGCGCAAGCCCCGCAGCTCAGGGCGTTCACACGGCCGGTTCAGGCCCGGTCGAATCCCGTTCGGCCTGGGGATACGCCCGGCGCGGCGGGCCCGGGGCGGCGCCGGTCAGACGACCGAGAGCGGCAGCAGCTTCTTGCCCGTGGGGCCGATCTGGATCTCGGTGCCCATCGTGGGGCAGACGCCGCAGTCGTAGCAGGGCGTCCAGCGGCAGTCCTCGACCTCGGTCTCGTCGACCGCGTCCTGCCAGTCCTGCCAGAGCCACTCGCGGTCGAGCCCGGCGTCGAGGTGGTCCCAGGGGAGCACCTCGACCTCGTCGCGCTCGCGGACGGTGTACCAGTCGAGATCGACGGGCTGACCGGCGAAGACCTTGCCGGCGGCGGCCGTCCAGCGCTCGAAGGAGAAGTGCTCGCTCCAGCCGTCGAAGCGCCCGCCGTCCTCCCAGACGGCGCGGATGACCTCGCCCACCCGGCGGTCGCCGCGCGACAGCAGGCCCTCGATGATGGACGGGCGGCCGTCGTGGTAGCGCAGCCCGATGGCGCGGCCGTACTCGCGGTCGGCGCGCAGCGCGTCCTTGAGGGCGTGCAGGCGGCGGTCGACGGTCTCGTGGTCGCACTGGGCGGCCCACTGGAACGGGGTGTGCGGCTTCGGGACGAACCCGCCGATGGACACCGTGCAGCGGATGTCCTTGCGGCCGGTGGCCTCGCGGCCGGCCTGGATGACGCGCCTGGCCATCCCGGCGATCGCGAGGACGTCCTCGTCCTCCTCGGTGGGCAGCCCGCACATGAAGTACAGCTTGACCTGCCGCCAGCCGTTCTCGTAGGCGGTGCCGACGGTGCGGATCAGGTCGTCCTCGGTGACCATCTTGTTGATCACCTTGCGCATCCGCTCGGAGCCGCCCTCGGGCGCGAACGTCAGCCCGGAGCGCCGCCCGCCGCGCGAGAACTCGTTGGCGAGCGTGATGTTGAAGGCGTCCACGCGGGTGGAGGGCAGCGACAGCGAGGTGTTGGTGCCCTCGTAGCGGTCGGCGAGCCCCTTGGCGACCTCGCCGATCTCGCTGTGGTCGGCGCTGGACAGGCTGAGCAGCCCGACCTCCTGGAAGCCCGACTCCGACAGGCCCTGCTCGACCATCGCGCCGATCGTGGTGATCGACCGCTCCCGCACCGGCCGGGTGATCATCCCGGCCTGGCAGAACCGGCAGCCCCGGGTGCAGCCGCGGAAGATCTCGACGCTGAACCGCTCGTGCACGGTCTCGGCGAGCGGGACCAGCGGCTTGCGCGGGTAGGGCCACTGGTCGAGGTCCATGACCGTGTGCTTCTCGACCCGCCACGGCACGCCCGGACGGTTGGGCGCGACCCGCTGGATCCGCCCGTCCGGCAGGTAGCTCACGTCGTAGAAGCGCGGCACGTACACGCCGCCGGACGCGGCGAGGCGCAGCAGCAGCCCGTCGCGGCCGTCCGGCTCGCCCTCGGCCTTCCACTCGCGGACCACCTCGGTGATCGCCAGCGCGACCTCCTCGCCGTCGCCGAGGACGGCCGCGTCGAGGAAGTCGGCGATCGGCTCGGGGTTGAACGCGGCGTGCCCGCCCGCCAGCACGATCGGGTGCTCCGCGCCCCGGTCGGCGGCGCGCAGCGGGATCCCGGCGAGGTCGAGCGCCGTCAGCAGGTTGGTGTAGCCGAGTTCGGTCGAGAACGAGACGCCGAACACGTCGAACGCGGCGACCGGGCGGTGCGCGTCCACGGTGAACTGCGGGAGGCCGTGCTCGCGCATGACGGCCTCCATGTCGGGCCAGACCGAGTAGGTCCGCTCCGCGAGGACGCCGTCGCGCTCGTTGAGGATCTCGTAGAGGATCTGGACGCCCTGGTTCGGCAGCCCGACCTCGTAGGCGTCCGGGTACATGAGCGCCCACCGGACCTCGGCCTCGTCCCAATCCTTGACCTGGGAGTTCAACTCCCCGCCGACGTACTGGATCGGCTTTTGCACGCGCGGGAGCAGCGGCTCCAGTCGCGGGAAGATCGACTGGACGGGCATGGCGGTGTCCTCCGTGGTGGGGCCATGGGCGAACGTCCAGCCTACCGCCGCGCGACCGGCGGCCCGCCCGGCCGGGGCCCGCCGCCCGGTCGGAGGACCGCCGCTCAGTCGAAGGGCCTGCGGCGGACGTGCACCGCCTGCAACAGGCCGAAGGCGATCATGTTCGCGAACGTGGCGGAGCCGCCGTAGGACACGAACGGCAGCGGCAGCCCGGTGATCGGCATGATCCCGACCGTCATCCCGACGTTCTCGAACGTCTGGAACGCCAGCCAGCACACCACGCCGGTCGCGACCAGCGTGCCGAACAGGTCGGCGGCCTGGGTCGCGATGCGCAGCCCGCGCCACAGCACGACGCCGAGCAGCAGGATGATCACGGCGGCGCCGACGAAGCCGAGCTCCTCCCCCGCGACCGTGAAGATGAAGTCGGTCTGCTGCTCGGGGACGAAGTGCCCGCCGGTCTGCTCGCCGTTGAACAGGCCCTTGCCGAACGTCCCGCCGGAGCCGATCGCGATCCGCGCCTGCTGGGCGTTGTACCCGGCGCCGCGCGGGTCGGCGGAGGGGTCCATGAACGCGGTGAACCGGTCGAGCTGGTAGGGCTTGAGCAGGCCGAAGAACCACACCGCGAAGCCCGCGGCCAGGCCGCCGCCGACCAGCCCGGCGAGCCAGCGCTTGCGGGCGCCCGAGACCGCCAGCATGCCGAGCACCACGGCGGTGAACACCAGCGTCGTGCCGAGGTCGGGCTGGAGCATGATCAGCGCGGCGGGCACACCCGCGAGCGCGAGCGCGAGCAGCACGTCGCGGCGGCCCGGCCCGATCTCGCCGTCGCGCGGCTCGCCGAGGATCATCGCGAGCAGCACGACGAGCCCGACCTTGGCGAACTCCGAGGGCTGCACCTGGAACCCGCCGCCGACCACGATCCACGAGTGCGAGCCGTTGATCGTCGAGCCGAGCGGGGTGAGGACGGCGACCAGCCCCACGCAGGCCAGCCCGTACAGGATCGGGACGTAGGCGCGCAGCAGCCGGTAGTCGAGCACGGTCACCAGGCCGCCGAGCGCGAACCCGATCAGCAGGTTCAGGATGTGCCGCTTGAGGAAGCCCTCCGGGTCCTTGCCCTGGTCGGTCATGAGCTGGAAGGTCGCCGAGCGGACCAGCAGCGCGCCGATCAGCGACAGCACGAGGACGGTCAGGCACAGCGTCCAGTCGAGGCGCCGCAACCCGGCGACCACGCTCTGCCAGAGCGCCCGGTCGCGGTACCCGCCGACCGATCCGACGTTGGCCTCGTTCACGGTGCGGCTCCATCGGCCGGAGGCTTGGGCAGCTCGGACGGCAGCTTGCCGTCCTTCAGGAGGGGCTTCTTGTCCTTCGTCCCGTACATGGCCTCCCAGATCGCGCGGACGGTGGGGGCCGCCGTGGACGCGCCCGTGCCGCCCTGCGACACCATCGCGATGACCGCGAAGCGCGGCTTCTTCACCGGGCCGAACGAGGCGAACCAGGACGTGTCGTCCTTGCCGTAGACCTCGGCGGTGCCGGTCTTCCCGGCGACGTCGACGCGGTCGAAGTCGAACCCGGAGAACGCTCCGGCGGCCGTGCCCTTCTTGGTCACGTCGGCGAGGCCACTGCGGACGTACCTGAGGACCTTGCCGTCCACCGGCAGCCTCCGCTCCGGCCGCTGGGAGATCCGGCGCAGGAGCGAGCCGTCCGGCCGCATCAGCGCGACGCCGAGGTGGGGGGTGACCAGGCGGCCGCCGTTGGCGAGCGCCGCGTAGGCGCGGGCGAGTTGGAGCGGCGTGACCAGCACGTCGCCCTGCCCGACGGAGAAGTTCGCGGCGTCGCCCGCGCGCCAGACGAAGCCCTCGGTGCAGTTCTCGGAGGCGATCGAGCGCAGGTAGGCGGCGCGGGCCGGGTCGGTCTTGGCGACGCTCGGGTAGCCCTCCTTGGCGCCCTTGCAGTCGGCCTTCCTGGTCGCCTCCCAGTAGGAGCGCTTCCAGGCCCGGTCGGGGATGCGGCCGGGCGTCTCGCTCGGCAGGTCGATGCCGGTGCGGGCGCCGAACCCGAAGGAGCGGGCCATCCCCACCATCGGGTCGGACGGGTTCTTCTTCGGCTTCATGCCCCCGTCGCGCAGCCACTCCTCGTAGGCGAACTTGTAGAAGATCGTGTCGCAGGAGACGACCAGCGCCTCGTGCAGGTTCATGTTGCCGTGGCCCTGGCCCTCGAAGTTCGTGAACGCGCGGCTGCCGACGTTGTAGGAGCCGGGGCAGGGGTAGATGCCGTTCAGCCCGTAGCCGTCCTTCACCGCCGCCGCCACCGAGGAGATCTTGAACGTCGAGCCGGGCGCGAACTGGCCCTGGGTGACGCGCGAGGTGAGCGGCTCGCCCTTCTTCTTGCCGAGCAGCCCGTCGTACTCGTCCTGGGAGATGCCGCCGGTCCAGATGCTCGGGTCGTAGGTGGGGTAGCTCGCCATCGCGACCATCTTGCCGGTCTGCACGTCCATCACGACGGCGGCGCCCGCGTCGGCCTTGTGGCCCTGCTTGCGCGCGCCCTCGACCGCGGTCTGGAGCGCCTTCTCCGCCGCGCCCTGCACGCCCGCGTCGATGCTGGTGACGAGGTTGCCGCCGACGACCGGCGCCTTCTCGGCGGCGGTCCCGGTGACGCGGCCCTGGCTGTCGACGAGCACCTTGCGGTAGCCGGGCTCGCCGCGCAGGTCGGCGTCGTACTGCGCCTCCAGACCGGCGCGCCCGATCAGGTCGACGCCGCTGTAGCCGGTGACCTTCAGGCCCTTGCGCTGGTCGAGCTCCTCCTGCGTGATCGGCTGGAGGTAGCCGAGCGCCTGCGCGGCGCCCGCGCCCTCGGGCCGCGGGTAGTCGCGGACGGCCTGGACCTGCGCGGTGACGCCGGGGAAGTCCTCCTGCCGCTCCATGATCTGCAACGCGCGGCGGGGGTCGACGCGGTCGTCCACCGGGATCGGCTGGTAGGGGGAGCCCGGCCAGCACGGCCGCTTGATGCCGGGGCCGCACAGCCGGATCCGCTTCTCGATCTCCTCCTGGCTCGTGCCGAGGACCCCGGCGAGCCGCCTCAGGACGGAGGTGCCGTGGTCGCGCTGCCGCGACAGCGAGGTGCGGTCGACCGAGACGACCAGCGCGCTGCGGTTGCGGACCAGCGGGCGGCCCTGGCCGTCCAGGATCATGCCCCGGATCGCGGGGACGACGATGTCGCGGGTGCGGTTCTGCGCGGCGACCTGCCGGTAGTGCGTGCCCGACAGCACCTGGAGCGACCAGAGCCGCCCGACCAGCACCAGCAGCAGCGCCGCCACGAGGACGTACAGCACCACCAGCCGGAAGTGCGTCCTGGGGTTCACAGGCTCCCGCTCCGCCCCGACATCGCGCGGTAGCGGGCGGCGGGCACCGAGAAGCGGTCGCCGCGCGCGCGGTCGCCGCGCTCGAACCTCCGGGTGACGCGCAGCACCGCCCACACGACGAACGGGCTGGCGACCACGTCGTAGACGACCTGGAGCGGCACCATCCGCGACACCGTGCCCCACTCGGCGCGCGGGTCGCCGAGGATCATCCCGGTCGCCGCGTACAGCACGGCGCCCGCGAGGGCCCCGGCGGCGACGGCGAAGAACGGCACGACCGACTGGCGGTCCATCTCGGCGGAGGCGATCCCGCACAGGTAGCCGATGAGGCAGTAGACGAGGGCGTAGCGCCCGAGCGTGTGGTCGGCGGGCGGGACGATGTCGGCGGCCAGGCCCGCCAGGAACCCGGTGACCATACCGGTCATCGAGCCGCTGACCAGGGCGAGCGCCACCACGGCCAGCAGGACGAGGTCGGGCTGGACCCCGCCGGGCGTCGGCAGCCGGTTGGCCACCGACACCTGGAGGATCAGCGCGACCGCGACCACCAGGACGGTCATCACCCGACGCCCGGTCTGCGACTTCTCCGGCACGTTCAGCACGTCAGTCCTCTGAGGTCGGTCTCGGGTGCGGGCTCTTGGTGCCGCGCGGCCTCGCCTTGGCCGGGTCCCCGGAGGGCGACGCGCCGGGGCTCGGCTTCCCGGTCGGCGCCGGGGTCGGGGTCGGCGGCGGGGCCGGCTTGGGCGGCAGCACCGCGTCGCGCGGGTCGTGCCGGGGCGGCGCGACGACGACACCGACCACGTCCAGGCTGGTGAAGCGGACGAACGGCCGGACGTAGGCGGTGCGGGTCAGCCCGCCGCTGGAGTTGTCGATGCGCTCGACGACGCCGATCGGGACGCCCGGCACGTACGGCCGCTCGCCCTGCGACCCGAGCGTGACGACGCGCTGCCCGACGCGCATCGGCGCCGCCGCGTCCAGCAGCTGGAAGCGCAGCGGGGTGGCGCCGTTGCCGAGGCCGCGGCGGCCGCGGCCCTGCACGATCCCGATCTCCTTGGAGTCCTCCAGGCGGGAGCCGATCGAGGACGTCTGGTCGGTGGCGAGCAGCACGGTCGCGGTGGCGGGCCCGACGCGGGTGACGCGGCCGACGAGCCCCTGCGCGCTCATCACGGTCATGTCGGTCCTGATGCCGTTGCGGGTGCCGACATCGATCGTGACGGTGTCCTCGAAGCCCTGCCCGGCGGAGATCACCTGCGCCGCGCGGATCCGGTAGCCGCCCGCCCCGGCGGTGCCGAGCAGCCGCTGGAGCTGGGCGGAGCGGTCCTGGTCGAGGCGGCCCGCGCGCAGTTGCTCGCGCAGCCGCTGGTTCTCCCGTTCGAGCCGGTCGGCGCGGTGGCGCTCGCCCGGCGCGTCGGTGATGGCGTCGAAGGTGTCCCCGACCGGCCGCACGACCGAGGCCGAGGCCCGCTCGACCGGGCCGAACACCGCCGCGCCGACGTCGCGCAGCCCGCGCAGCGGGGAGTGCTCCCCGCCGCGGTAGTCAACGGTGATCATCGCGAGCGCCGTGACGATCAGCGCGCCGAGGACCACGCGGGTCCGCCGGGTGTCCTTCACCCACCGACCTCCCGTTTCTCCTGAATCCGCCGGGAGCTCAGTGCCGCGGCTCCGGGACGAGCACCTGCCGGAGCGACTCGAAGTCCTCGACGCACTTGCCCGTGCCGAGCACGACCGAGTCGAGCGGGTTGTCCACGAGGTGGATCGGCATGCCGGTCTCCTCGCGGAGCCGCTCGTCGAGGTTCTTCAGCAGGGCTCCGCCGCCGGTGAGGGCGATCCCGCGGTCCATGATGTCGCCCGACAGCTCGGGCGGGCACTTGTCGAGCGTGGTCTTCACCGCGTCCACGATGGAGTTGACCGGCTCCTCGATCGCGCGCCGCACCTCCTCGGCGGAGATCACGACGGTCTTCGGCAGCCCGCTGACCAGGTCGCGGCCGCGGATCTCGGCGTGCGGCTCCTCGTCCCCGCCCGGGTAGGCGGAGCCGATCGCCATCTTGATCTCCTCGGCGGTCCGTTCCCCGAGCATGAGCGAGTACTCCTTCTTGGAGAAGGAGATGACCGCCTGGTCGAGTTCGTCGCCGCCGACGCGGACCGACTGGCTCGTGACGATGCCGCCGAGCGAGATGATCGCGACCTCGGTGGTACCGCCGCCGATGTCGACGACCATGTTGCCGGTGGGCTCGTAGACGGGCAGCCCGGCGCCGATCGCGGCGGCCATGGGCTCCTCGATGATGTAGACGCGGCGGGCGCCGGCCTGGTACCCGGCCTCCTTGACGGCGCGCTGCTCCACCCCGGTGATGCCGCTCGGCACCGCCACCACGATGCGCGGTTTGGCGAAGTGCCGGCGCTTGTGCACCTTCTGGATGAAGTAGCGGAGCATCCGCTCGGTGACGTCGAAGTCGGCGATCACGCCGTCCTTGAGCGGGCGGACGGCGACGATGTTGCCGGGCGTGCGGCCGATCATCCGCTTCGCCTCGATGCCGACCGCGACGATCTTCCCGGTGTTGGTGTTGATCGCCACCACCGAGGGTTCGTTCAGGACGATGCCACGCCCGCGCACGTACACCAGCGTGTTGGCGGTGCCAAGATCGACCGCCATGTCACGGCCAAGAAACGACAGCTTGTTACCCATGAAGAAAGGGAGCCCTTCATCTTGACGGGCGTGTATAGCGGCTTGTCCATCGTAACGTGCTCACGCGCCAGCGGGCAGTCACCCCCGGCGCGCGCGTCGCCAAAAATTCGTGTGCTGAGCAGCCTTGTTTTAGTTAAAACACAACGCGGGCCGGTCCGCCGGCCCGCGTGTGTCGATGTGCCTCGTCCGGGCGCCGCCCGGAGGGGGGTCAGCCCAGTTCGGGGAAGAACAGCTTGATCTCGCGCTCGGCGGAGTAGGTGGAGTCGGAGCCGTGCACGATGTTCTCGCCGATCTCCAGC
The DNA here is from genome assembly GCF_018603865.1 of Actinomadura sp. NEAU-AAG7. Classification (NCBI taxonomy): domain Bacteria; kingdom Bacillati; phylum Actinomycetota; class Actinomycetes; order Streptosporangiales; family Thermomonosporaceae; genus Actinomadura; species Actinomadura sp. NEAU-AAG7. The sequence continues at coordinate 231,392 of NZ_JAHFZY010000010.1, read as the reverse complement.
GCGAAGTCGCCGCGGATGGTGCCGGGGGTGGCGCTCACCGGGTCGGTGGCGCCGGCGAGGGCGCGGAACGCCTCGATGGCGCGCGGGCCCTCGACCACCATCGCGACCAGCGGGCCGCCGGTGATGAACTCGACCAGCTCGCCGAAGAACGGCTTGCTGGCGTGCTCCTCGTAGTGCGCCTCGGCGGTCTCGCGCGCGAGCGTGCGCAGTTCGAGCGCGACGAGCGACAGGCCCTTGCGCTCGATCCGCGAGATCACCTCGCCGACGACGCCGCGGCGGACACCGTCGGGCTTGACCAGGACAAGAGTGCGCTCGGACACGGAAGACTCTCCTCGATGAGTTTCGGATCGGGGTGGCGCCGCCCCGTCCGACGGGGCCGGCCAGGCGTGACCGGTCACGCCGCGGCCCGCGCACCACTGCGCGCGAATCCTACCCGGCGCCGGGCCCCGCGGCGGCCTCGGCCTCTCCGGCGGCGGCCCCGGGGGCCGGGTCGATCGCGGCGGCGGCGCGTCCCGTCGCCCGCGCGCCGGCACGCGCGGCGCGGGCGGCGGCGCGGGCCCGGGAGCGGGCGCCGGCGAGGGCGCCCGCGCGGACCGTCGCGGCGGCGAGCGGCACGAGCGCCCCGGCCGCGGCGGCGAGCCAGACGTGGTAGCCGCCGGCCAGCGCGTCCAACTGCTGCGCCTGCGTCACCGGGCGGGCCCGCACGAGCCAGGACGCCTGGAGCGACAGCACGACGAGCTGACCCGCGAGGACGGCCGGGAACAGCAGCGCCAGCCCGAACAGCGCCGCGCCGGCGGACGCGTCGCGCAGCGAGGCGGCCAGCGCCAGGCCCGCCCCGGCGCCGAGCGGGACGAGGAGGGCGCACAGGCTCGCCTGCCCCGCCGTCCCGCCCGCGAGGCCGTCCGCGAGCCCGAACGTGCGGCCGGTCGCGAGGCCGAACGGCAGGGCGGCGAGCATCAGGCCGTACCCCGCCAGGACGCCGGCCTTGGGCCTCGCCCGCAGGGACGCGAGCGCCCCCGCGATCGCGGCGGCACCGGCGAGCGCGAACGGCGTCAGCGGCACACCGGTGCCGCCGCGCGCGTGGGCGCCCACGGCGGCGAGCCCCGCCAGCGGCGCGGCGACCGGGTAGGTGAGCAGCCCGGTCGCGATCATGACGACCGCGCAGCCGTGCGGGCCGCCCACCGAGGCGTCCCCGCCGCAGGCGAGCGCGAGGGCGAGCAGCGCGGGCAGCGCGAGCGCGCCGACGGCGAGCCGCGCGCCCGGCGACCACCCGTCCGCCGCGACGACGGCGAGGAACGCGAACCCCGCCGAGGGGACGAGCGGCAGCACGAGTTGGCCGCGCTCGATGTGCCGCGGCGCGGGCAGCCGCCACGGGCCGCGCCCGCGCAGGAACAGGAACAGCGCGACGGCGGCGACGGCCGCGATCGCGGGCCAGGGGGTGGGGGCGAGCGCGCGGTGCCAGTCCGGGCCGCGCGCGGCGTCCCCGCGCGACATCGGGACGAGGCGCAGCGCCACCGGCATCGCCGCCAGCAGCGCGCACACCAGGCCGCCCGCCCAGAGCGCGGCGAGCGCGCGGCTGCGCCGCTCCCAGATCAGGACGAGCGAGGCGGGCAGCACGATGCCCGCCCCCGCGCCCTCCGCCGCGCGGACGAACCCGGCCTGCGGCACCGATCCGGCGAACCGCGCCGCGCCGATCCCGGCGAGCAGCAGGAGCAGCCCGGCGGCGGCCACCGAGCACGCGGAGAACCGGCGGGCGGCGACGGCGGCGAGCGGCACCGCGAGCAGCAGCGCGGGCAGCGACAGGCCGGTGGCGCGCAGCAGCCCGGCGACGTCGCCCGTGCCGAGGCGCAGCGCCTCGGCGGCCGCGGGCGCGACGTTCGCGGTGGTGTCGGGGACGGTCAGCACGGCGGCGGGCAGCACGGTCGCGGCCATCACCAGCGCGCCGGACGTGGCGGCGACGGTGGCCGCCCGGCCCCGCCGGGCCGGGTGTTGGTATGTGCGGGTGGACACGACCTTCTCCTCCGGAGGTCGCCGTCCACCAACGTCCAGCATTTCCCAAAAGAGAAAGATGTCGGAATTGACCGGGAAGGGAAAGCGCAGGCGGACGGGAATGGGCGCCGCCTCCGAATTTAGCGCGCCGCCGCTTCCCGCGCCTTGCGTCCCATCCAAATCGCCGTTCCCCAGAGCGCCCCGAACAGGGCGCCGAGGAAGAACATGGTCGGCACCATGAACCCGGTCGCGATGACGAGCACCTGGAGGACCGTGCCCGCCGGGACCGCCCAGGAGAACCGCAGCAGCCCGGCCATCAGCAGGCAGACGACCGCCAGCCCCCCGCACACCGCGCCCGCCGTGCCGCCGCTCACGTCCAGGACGGCCACCGCCACCGGGATCGCGAGCGCGATCACGACCGCCTCGCAGGCCAGCACCGTGGCCAGCAGCCGCCGCACCGGATCCCCGGCGGGCCGCGCCCGGGAGGCCCCCGGCCCGCCAGTGCCCAAGCCGCCCGTGCCCGCGCCGCCCGTGCCCGCGCTCGTGTCGTCGCCCGCGCCGGATGCGTCCATGACCGTCACCGGCCCTCCCCTACGCGCAGCAGCGTCCTGGCGTCGCCGACCGTGACCACCGACCCGGTGATCAGGACGCCCGCGCCCTGGTACTCGCCGGTCTCCTCGGCCAGCCCGATGGCCCGGTCGATGGCGTCGTCGAGCCGGTCGGCGATGTGCACGCGCTCGGGCCCGAAGATCCCCCCGGCGATCTCGGCCAGCTCCTCGGGCGGCAGCGAGCGCGGCGAGGTGTTGCGGGTCACGACCAGCTCGGCGAGGACGGGTTCGAGCTGGTCGAGCATGCCCGCGACGTCCTTGTCGGCGGCGGCGGCGAGCACCCCGACCAGCCGGGTGAAGCCGAACGACTCGGTGACGGTCTGGACGCTCGCGGCCATCCCGGCGGGGTTGTGCGCCGCGTCCAGCAGGACGGTCGGGCCCGTCCGGACGACCTCAAGGCGCCCCGGCGACGCGGCCTTGGCGAACCCGCTGCGCACGAGCGCCGGGTCGAGCCCGCCGTCGCCGCCGGTGTAGGTCTCGCCGGGCGCGACGCGGGTGGCGGCCTCCAGGCCCGCCTCCCCCGCGCTCGCCGCGCCGCCCGCGAACGCCTCGACGGCGGCGAGCGCGGTCGCGGCGTTGCCCGCCTGGTGCTCGCCGAACAGCGGGAGGAAGACCTCGTCGTAGATCCCGTGCAGGCCCTGGAGGCGCAGCATCTGGCCGCCGAACGCGACCTCGCGGCCGAGCACGCCGAACTCGATGCCCTCGCGGGCCGCCGTCGCGCCGCTCTCCACGACCCGCCGCAGCAGCACCTCGGCCGCCTCCACCGGCTGCTGCGCCAGCACGGCGACCGCGCCGGGCTTGATGATCCCGGCCTTCTCGCCCGCGATCTCCTCGACGGTGTCGCCGAGGTAGCGGGTGTGGTCCAGGCCGATCGGGGTGATCACGGCGACGGCGCCGTCGGCGAGGTTGGTGGCGTCCCAGGTGCCGCCCATCCCGGTCTCGACGACCGCGACGTCGACCGGCGCGTCGGCGAACGCCGCGTAGGCCATGGCGGTGAGGACCTCGAAGAACGACAGCGGCACCGGGTGCTTGCCGTCGATCATCTGGACGTAGGGCAGGACGTCGCGCAGCGTCTCGACGAACCGCTCCTCGCTGAGCGGCTCCCCGTCGATCGCGATCCGCTCCCGCAGCGTGGTCATCTCCGGGCTGGTGTAGAGGCCGGTGCGCAGCCCGCGCTCGCGCAGCAGCGCCTCGATGAGCCGCGCGGTGCTGGTCTTGCCGTTCGTCCCGGCCACATGGATGACGGGGTAGGCGCGGTGGGGGTCGCCCAGGACGTCGACCAGGTCGCGGACGCGGTCGAGCGTGGGGTCGATCTCCCACTCGACGCCGCGGCTCATGATCACGCCGATGGCGTCCCGGTAGTCGAGCGGCTCGGTTGGCTGGCTCACGATGCTCCATGACTGCGGAAAGTGACCCTCAGAGCCTACTCGGCACCGCCGCCCGGCCCGCCCCGGGCCGGGCACTGCGAGCATGGGACGCATGGGCGCCGATGAGGTCTTCTTCGCGGAGTGGGAACGACGCGCCGCCGGGGCGAAACGCAGCCTTCCCCGTGCGCGCGCGCTGGCGGAGGCCCTTGGCGTCCTCTCCCTGGACGTTCCGCTCCTGACCGTCGTGGGCTCCAAGGGAAAGGGCACGGCCGCGACCTACGCGTCGGCCTTTTTGGCTGCGGCGGGCAGGCGCGTGTGCACGGTGACGAGCCCCGGCCTGCGCGACAACCGCGACCGCCTCCGTGTGGACGGCCGAGCCGTGTCGGAGGGCGACCTCGCCTCCCTGGGGCGGCGGCTCCGCGACGGCATCGCCGTGCTCGCGCCCTCCGAGGGCTACCTGTCCCCCGCCGGGCTGTTCACGCTCGCGGGCGTCCTGCACGCGCGCGACGTGGACGCGGACGTGCTGGTCCTGGAAGCGGGCATGGGCGGACGCTCGGACGAGGTCGGCCTGTTCCCCCCGGACGTCGTCGCCCTCACCCCCGTCTTCGGCGAGCACCTCGGCGTCCTCGGCGACACGGCCGCGGAGATCGCGCTCGACAAGCTCGGCGTGGCCGGGCCGCGCACGCGAGCCGTTCTCTCCGCGCCGCAGTCCCCCGAGGTCGCGGACGCGCTGGCGGGACGCGTCGAGTACGTCGCACCCGGCGACGGCGGCCTCGCCCCCGACCTGCTGCCCGAAGGGCTCGGACGGATCAGCGCCGAACTCGGCGTCGCCGCCGCGCGGCGCGTGCCCGGCGTGGGCGAGCCCGACCCCGCGCGGACGGCGGCGGTGCTGGCGTCGGTCGTCCTGCCGGGGCGGCTGTCCTGGCACCGCGTCCCCGGGTCCGCGACCACCGTGCTCGTCGACTCCGCCGTCGACCGGACGGGCGTCGCCGCCGCGCTCGCCGCCGCCCGCGCCCGCTGGGGAGCCGTCGACCACGCCGTCGTCTGCCTGCCCGACCACAAGGACCTGGACGGCGCGGTCGCCGCGCTCGGCGACGTGCCCGTGACGTTCGTCCGGCTCCCGGCGGCGCACCTGCGCTTCACCCGCGCGCTCCCGCCGTCCTGGGACGTCGTCGAGGCGGCCGCCATCACGCCCGCCTCGCTCGCCACCCTCGGGCACCGCGTCCTCGCCGTCGGGACCGTCTACTTCACCGGCCTCGTCCTCGACGCGGTGGACGCCGGGACGCGGCGGCTGTTCAACGCCGGGGCTTCTCCACGTCCTGGCGGATCCGGCGCATGAGGTCGGCCACCACCGGGATCTCCTGGTTCGCCGCCGCCGTCACGTCGAGGGCGGTGCCCGGGGAGCCCGCGGCGTCCACGGTGTTCGTCGTGTTCGTCGTGTTCGTCGCGTTCGCGGCGGCGCGCACGGCGATGTTGGACGCGACGACGCCGTAGGAGTCCTTCGTCGCCCACGCGCAGTAGACGTGCACCTCGGCCAGCACGGCGAACGACCCGCACAGCGCCCGCCCGCCCTCCTTGCCCGGGCCGGTGCTCTGCGCGGCGATGAACGTCGGCGGGCGGATCGTCCGCAGGAAGGCGACCGGGTCGCCGACCGCGCCCGTCCCGCCCATGAACAGCACGTTCAGCGGCCCGCCCGGCGCGTCGGCGTAGACGGCCGCGCCGTCCTTGCTCACCGGGACGCCGCCCGCCCTGACCGCCGCCGCGACGAACGGGTAGGCCGCGCTCGTCACCGGCTGCGCGGTGCCGTCCCGGCGCAGCCCGCCCGCGACCGCGACCGCCGTGATCCGCCGCTTGGACGCGGTGATCTCCGAGCCGGTCTTCTTCCCGCCGTTCGAGCGGAACGCCAGCACGCCCGCCAGGAGCACCACGACGAGGAGCGCGCCGACGCCCGCGCCGAGCAGCAGCCTCGGGACCGGCTTGCGCTCACCGGGCCCGGCCCCCGGAAGCGGAGGCTGGGGCGCCACCGGAAGCGGCCCGGTGCCGTTCGGCGGAGGGGGGACCGCGTGCGGGCCCGTGCCGTCCTGGACGTTCTGCGGGCCGGTGCCGCCGCCCTGGTCCACCGACCACCACGGAAGCGACGCGCCCCACGGCGCCGCCTCCAACCCCGGCTCCAACCCCGGCTCCGGCCCCGGTTCGGGCACGGGTCCGGGCGGCGGTTGCGGGTCGGCGTCGTCGGCGGCCCGCGCCACGGCCACGTCGTCACCGGACGGGACGTCCGGCGCGTCGGACGGAGAAGGTGAACCGGCCATTGCACTCCCGAAGATTCCCTTGCCCGCGCGGGGGCGCCGCCCACGGCCCGCGGACGAGACGGATCGTAGCCTGGATCAGCCCGCCGGAAGCGCCGCGAGCTGTGCCTGGAGCCGCTCGATGTCGGCCTCGGCCTGGCCCAGCCGCTCCCGGTTCTTCGCCACGACCGCCTCGGGCGCCTTGGCCATGAACGCCTCGTTGCCGAGCTTGCCGCGCGCCTGCCCCGCCTCCTTGCGGGCGGCGGCGAGGTCCTTCTCCAGCCGCTTGCGCTCGGCGGCGACGTCGATGGCGCCCGCCGTGTCGAGCCGGACCGTCACGCCCTCGACCGGCAGCGCCGCGGTCGCCGTGAACGCCTCGCCGGGCGGCGTCAGCCGCAGCAGCGCGCGGACGCCCTCCTCGTGCGCGGCCAGCGGCGAGTCCCCCCACGCGAGCTCGGCGGCGACGCGCTGGCCCGGCTTGAGGCCCTGGTCGGCGCGGAACCGGCGGACCTCGGTGACCAGGCGCTGCAGCGACTCGACCGTCGCCTCGGCGGCGCGGTCGGCGCGCCCGGCGTCCGCCGCTGGCCAGGGCGCGGTGACCACCGTGGCCTCGCGGGTCTCTTGCGGGGGGGCGACCCCCCGCTCCCCCCGGAACGGCCCCGTCAGCGACCCCCACAGCTCCTCGGTGACGAACGGGATCACGGGGTGGAGCAGCCGCAGCAGGTTGTCGAGCACCTCGCCGAGGACGCGGCGCGTCGCCTCCGCCCGCTCGTCCGCGAGCTGGACCTTCGCCAGCTCCACGTACCAGTCGCAGACCTCGTCCCACGCGAAGTGGTAGAGCGTCTCGCACGCCTTGGCGAAGTCGTAGGAGTCCAGGTGGGCGTCCACCTCGGCGATGACGGCGTGCAGGCGCGAGAGCACCCACGCGTCCACGGTCGACACCTCGGCGGGCATCGCGCCGCGCACGTGCGCGCCGTTGATCAGCGCGAACCGCGTCGCGTTCCACAGCTTGTTGCAGAAGTTGCGCGACCCCTGCGCCCAGTCCTCGGCGACCGGGACGTCGCCGCCCGGGTTCGCGCCGCGCAGCAGCGTGAAGCGGGTCGCGTCGGCGCCGTACCGGTCGATCCAGTCGAGCGGGTCGACGACGTTGCCGAACGACTTCGACATCTTCTTGCCGTGCTGGTCGCGGACCATCCCGTGCAGCGCGATCTCCTTGAACGGCACGACGCCGTCCATCGCGTACAGGCCGAACATCATCATCCGCGCGACCCAGAAGAACAGGATGTCGTAGCCGGTGACCAGCACCGACGTCGGGTAGAAGCGCTCCAGCTCGGGCGTCTTGGCCGGCCAGCCGAGCGTCGAGAACGGCCACAGCGCCGAGGAGAACCAGGTGTCGAGGACGTCGGTGTCCTGCGTCCAGCCCTCGGGCGCCGCCTCGTCGGGCCCCGGGCAGACGACCTCGCCGCCGGGCCCGTACCAGACGGGGATCCGGTGCCCCCACCAGAGCTGGCGGCTGATGCACCAGTCGTGCATGTTGTCGACCCACTCGAAGTAGCGGGCCGCCATCTCCGGCGGGTGGACCGCGACCCGCCCGTCCCGGACGGCGTCGCCCGCCGCCCGCGCCAGCGGCTCGACCTTCACGAACCACTGGAGCGACACGCGCGGCTCGACGACCGTCGCGCAGCGCTGGCAGTGCCCCACCGAGTGCTCGTACGGGCGGACCTCCTTGGTGATCCGCCCCTGCTCGCGCAGCGCCGCGACCACGGCGGGCCGCGCCTCGAAGCGGTCCAGGCCCTCGAACGGGCCGTGCGCGGTGACGACGCCCCGCTCGTCCAGGACGGTCAGCGACGGCAGGCCGTGGCGGCGGCCGATCTCGAAGTCGTTCGGGTCGTGCGCCGGGGTGACCTTCACCGCGCCGGTGCCGAACGCGGGGTCGACGTGCTCGTCGGCGACGACCGGGATGCGGCGGCCGGTCAGCGGCAGCTCGATCTCGCGGCCCACCAGGTGCCGGTAGCGCTCGTCGTCCGGGTGGACGGCGACGGCGGTGTCGCCGAGCATCGTCTCCGCCCGGGTCGTCGCGACGACGATCGCGTCCTCGCCCGACCCGTACCGGATCGACACCAGCTCGCCCTCGCGGTCGGCGTGCTCGACCTCGATGTCCGACAGCGCGGTCAGGCAGCGCGGGCACCAGTTGATGATGCGCTCGGCGCGGTAGATGAGCCCGTCGTCGAACAGCCGCTTGAAGATCGTCCGGACCGCGCGGGCGCGGTCCTCGTCCATCGTGAACGCCTCGCGCGTCCAGTCGACGCTGTCGCCGAGCCGGCGCATCTGGCCGAGGATGCGGCCGCCGAACTCGCCCTTCCACTTCCAGACCCGCTCCACGAACGCCTCGCGGCCGAGGTCGTGCCGGGACAGGCCCTCCTTGGCCAGCTCGCGCTCCACCACGTTCTGCGTGGCGATGCCCGCGTGGTCCATGCCGGGCACCCACACCACCTCCCGGCCCCGCATCCGGTTGCGCCGGACGAGCGTGTCCTGGATGGAGTGGTCGAGCGCGTGCCCCATGTGCAGCGAACCGGTGACGTTCGGCGGCGGGATCACGATCGAGAAGGCGGGGCGGGAGGGGTCGCGTTCCGGGTCGGCGGTGAACAGCCCCGCCGATACCCAGCGCTCGTACAACCGGCCCTCGACATCGGCCGGTCGGTACTGGGTGGGCAGGTCGACGTCCGCGCCGGCCTCCTGGCCGCGCTCAGTGCTGGGCTGTGTCACGACCGACGATTCTACGGGCCCACCGGGGGTGGAACGCCGGGCGGCGCCGGCGGGGCGTCCCGGCGTTTCCCGTCGCGGTCGGGACACAGGTCACCTGACACCGGGTCGTCCCGCCCGCAAGGCTTGACGGCGAACGCCCGCGTGCGCGGGGCGGGAGTCCACGGCCGCGGAGCGAGAGGGGTTGGGACGGGATGCGAGCGGTACTGGCACGCGCCGCCGTGCTGGCCGGCGCGTTCGCCGCGGGGGCCGCGGCGGCACATGCCGCGGGCATCCCCCACCTCCTCCGTCTCACCTCAGAACTGCAACGTTCCAGGGAACGGATCCTCGCCAGCCGCGAGGAGGAGCGCCGCAGGCTCCGCCACGACCTGCACGACGGGCTCGGCCCGACGCTGGCGAGCCTCGCGATGTCGCTGGACGCGGCGCGCATCACGCTCGCCTGCGAGCCCGAGCGGATGGAACCGCTGCTGTCGGACGTCCGGGACCGGCTCGCGATCGCCGTCGGGGAGATCCGCGACATGGCGCACGGGCTGCGGCCCCCCGCCCTGGACGACCTCGGCCTCGTCGCCGCCATCCAGTCCTTCGCCGAGGGCTGCTGCGACCGGGTCGTCGTCCGCTTCGACGGCGACCCCGCCGGGCTGCCCGCCGCCGTGGAGGTCGCCGCGTACCGGATCGCGCAGGAGGCGCTGACCAACGTCCGCCTGCACGCCCCCGGCAGCACCGTGCTGGTCCTGCTGACCCGCGACACCGAACTCCACCTGCTGGTCGCCGACACCGGTCCGGGCCTGCACGAGACGTCCCGGGGCGGCCGGCCGAAGTCGCGCCGCGGCCTCGCCGCGATGAAGGAGTGGGCGGCCGAACTCGGCGGCGGCTGCTCGGTCGCGTCCCGGACGGGCGGCGGCACCGTCGTCACCGCGCATCTTCCGCTCGCTGTGGCCGGGACGACCTCCGGGTACCATCGCCCTGCGACGCGACCACGGAACCCGGCGCCGGAGGGCGCCCGAACCGCCGAGCGGAGGCGAGGCAGTGGGCACTGAGTCCATCCGCGTGCTCATCACCGACGACCATCCGGTGTTCCGGCAGGGCCTCAAGGGGCTCCTCCAGGCGCTCGGCGTGGACGTCGTGGGCGAGGCCGAGTGCGGCCCCGACGCCGTCCGGATGGCCGCCGAACTGCAACCCGACGTCGTCGTGATGGACCTGCACATGCCCGGCGGCAACGGCATCGAGGCCACCCGCACGATCACCCGCACCAGCCCGCGCATCGGCGTCCTCGTCCTCACGATGTTCCGCGACGACGACTCGGTCTTCGCCGCGATGCGCGCCGGCGCCCGCGGCTACCTGCTGAAGGAGTCGGGGGCCGAGGAGATCGCGCGCGCCGTCAAGGCCGTCGCGGCGGGCGAGGCCATCTACGGCCCGGAGATCGCGCGCCGCGTCCTCACCTACTTCACCGACATGCCCGACCCGCGCCAGGCCGCCTTCCCCGAGCTCACCGAGCGCGAGCGGGAGGTCCTGGAACTGATCGCGCAGGGCCGCAGCAACGCCGAGATCGCCGGGACGCTCTTCCTCAGCCAGAAGACCGTCCGCAACCACGTCTCGAACATCTTCATGAAGCTGCACGTCGCCGACCGCGCCCAGGCCATCGTGCTGGCCCGCGAGGCGGGCCTGGGCGAATCCACCCCCCGCTGACCCCGCCTAGCCGTACCTGACCGGCCTCACCGGCCCGTCCCCAGGCCACCCGCACCACGCCGAACGCCCTCGCGGACTCCGCCGCACCACCCGCGCCCGGCTCGGCCGCCCCTGACCGGTCTCGGCCGACACATCTCGGCCGCACCGCCTGCGCGACTCGCCCCAGCCGCCTCCCCCTGATGGGCTCTGGCCCCCGGGCCCCACGCGGCCCCACGTCCGGCAGGGCTTCCTCGCGGACTCTGATGCACCACCCGGGCCAACCCGCGCCGGGCAGTGCGTCCTCGCGGACCCTGAGACGTCGTCCGGGCCATCCGCGCCCGGTAGAGCGGCCCCCGCAAGGTCTGACGCGCCATCCGGGCCGCTGGCGCGCAGCAGGGCATCCCTCGCGGGCTCTGATGCGCCGTCCGCGGCGGCTGGCGCCTCGCGGGTCGCTTCCTGCGGGATCGGGGCGGGCGGCGGGCGGCCCGAGGGAGGCCGTTGCGGCTCGTCGGGGTTTTGTCGTGAAATGCGGCAGCGCGCCCGTGGGGACCACGGGCGCGCTGCTCTCCAGACCTTAGGGGCCGGGGCCCCGGCGGGGCTCCGGCCGCCGGTCAGGCGGACTTCTCGCGGGGTTCGCGCTTGGGCCGGTCGCGCGGGACCAGGGTGGGGTTGACGTGCTCCAGGACGGCCTCGCGCGTGATCACGACGCGCGCCACGTCGTGGCGGCTCGGGACCTCGTACATCACCGACAGGAGCACCTCCTCCATGATCGCGCGGAGGCCGCGGGCGCCGGTGCCGCGCAGGATGGCCTGGTCGGCGATGGCCTCCAGCGCGTCGTCGGTGAACTCCAGGTCGACACCGTCCAGCTCGAACAGGCGGTGGTACTGGCGCACCAGCGCGTTCTTCGGCTCGGTGAGGATGTTGATCAGGGCCTCGCGGTCCAGGTTGTGGACGGAGGTGATCGACGGCAGCCGGCCGATGAACTCGGGGATCATCCCGAACTTCAGCAGGTCCTCGGGCATCACGTCGCCCAGGACGGCCGAGGCGTCCTCGAAGTCGGACTTGGAGCGGATCTGGGCGCCGAAGCCCATCCCCTGCTTGCCGACCCGCGACTCGACGATCTTCTCCAGGCCCGCGAACGCGCCGCCGCAGATGAACAGCACGTTCGTGGTGTCGATCTGGATGAACTCCTGGTGCGGATGCTTGCGGCCGCCCTGCGGCGGAACGCTGGCGGTGGTGCCCTCCAGGATCTTCAGCAGCGCCTGCTGGACGCCCTCCCCCGAGACGTCCCTGGTGATCGACGGGTTCTCGCTCTTGCGGGCGATCTTGTCGACCTCGTCGATGTAGATGATCCCGGTCTCGGCCTTCTTGACGTCGTAGTCGGCCGCCTGGATCAGTTTGAGCAGGATGTTCTCGACATCCTCGCCCACGTATCCGGCCTCCGTCAGCGCCGTGGCGTCCGCGATGGCGAACGGGACGTTGAGGAGTTTGGCGAGCGTCTGCGCGAGCAGCGTCTTGCCCGATCCGGTGGGGCCCAGCAGCAGGATGTTGGACTTGCCCAGCTCGACCGGGTCGTCCCTGCCGGTGTCACCCGACTGGATCCGCTTGTAGTGGTTGTAGACGGCGACGGAGAGTGCCTTCTTCGCCGTCTCCTGGCCGATGACGTAGGAATCCAGGAACTCGTAGATCTCCCGCGGCTTCGGCAGGTTGTCCCACTTGAGGTCGGAGGTCTCGGAGAGCTCCTCCTCGATGATCTCGTTGCAGAGATCGATGCACTCGTCGCAGATGTACACGCCCGGACCCGCGATGAGCTTTTTGACCTGCTTCTGGCTCTTGCCGCAGAACGAGCACTTGAGCAGGTCACCACCGTCGCCGATGCGTGCCACCCAACTGTCTCCTTTTCGTGGGGCCGCGCGCCTGAGAGGATGCGGCGCAGCTCGGTTGCGTCCCGAAGGCTCTCGACGTTGGACTCGACGTTACCGCCTCCAACGGACTAGGTGAGCCCCTCGCCCGGAAGTATGACGACCGGGCTGGGGGACTCCCTCGTCCTCGTGTCGTCTCAGGACGACACTACCTCGGCCTTGCGCTTCCTGCTGACGAAGACGTCGTCGATGAGACCGTACTCCTTCGCCTCGTCCGCCGTCAGAATCTTGTCGCGCTCGATATCGCGGCGGACCTCTTCGATGCCCCGGCCGCTGTGCTCGGCGAGGATGCTCTCCAGCAGTTCGCGGATCCGCATGATCTCGCGGGCCTGGATCTCGATGTCGCTGGACTGCCCGTAGGTGCCCTCGGTGGCGGGCTGGTGGATCAGGATCCGCGAGTTCGGCAGCGCCGCCCGCTTGCCCTTCGTGCCGGCGGCCAGCAGCACCGCGGCGGCGGAGGCGGCCTGGCCGATGCAGACCGTCTGGACGTCGGGCTTGACGAACTGCATCGTGTCGTAGATCGCCGTCATCGCGGTGAACGAGCCGCCGGGCGAGTTGATGTAGATGCTGATGTCGCGGTCGGGGTCGATCGACTCCAGCGTGATCAGCTGGGCCATCACGTCGTTGGCGGACGCGTCGTCGATCTGCACGCCGAGGAAGATGATCCGCTCCTCGAAGAGCTTGTTGTACGGGTTCATCTCCTTGACCCCGTACGTGGTGCGCTCGACGAAGGACGGGATGATGTAGCGGTTGTCGACCGGCGTCGCGGACCCGCCCGCCTGGACGCCGGGACGGGTGAGATCGGTGAAGCCGGGTCGGATGAGGTCGCTCACTGTGTGCCTCCGATTAATGGTTCAGGTCGTCAGGAGACGGTGCCCTCGGAGGGCACCTGGGTGGCACTGAGCACCACGTGGTCAACGAACCCGTAGTCCTTGGCCTCGTCGGCGGTGAACCAGCGGTCCCGGTCGGAGTCGCGCTCGATCTGGTCGAGCGGCTGGCCGGTGTGTTCGGCGATCTTCTCGGCGAGCGTCTTCTTGACGTACAGCATCTGCTCGGCCTGGATCTTGATGTCGGAGGCCGTGCCGCCGATGCCGCCGGACGGCTGGTGCATCATGATGCGCGCGTGCGGCAGCGCGTAGCGCTTGCCGGTGGTCCCCGCGCAGAGCAGGAACTGGCCCATCGACGCGGCCAGCCCCATCCCGACCGTGACGATGTCGTTCGGGACGTACTGCATGATGTCGTAGATCGCCATGCCGGCCGTGACCGAGCCGCCGGGCGAGTTGATGTAGATCGTGATGTCGCGCCGGCCGTCCTCGGCCGACAGCAGCAGAAGCTCGGCGCAGATGCGGTTGGCGATGTCGTCGTCGACCTGCTGGCCGAGGAAGACGATGCGCTCGCGCAGCAGCCGCTGGAACAGCTGGTCGCCCAGAGGCAACAGGGGCGCCTCGGCGACCCGCGCCTGGATCCGCGACGACTCGTCGAAAGTCGGAGGCATGCTCACCGGGTGTTCCTCCGGTCCTTTTAATCGGTTCGGATGATTGGACATTAACGCGCTCAGGGGCCTGGCCAAGCCCGTGGGGCCGCCTTTTCGCCAGGGGCGTATCCGGTCGGCGCCCGCCCCGTCACGATCTCCCCGGACGCGGGCGCGGCACACCCGCGACACGCGCTCGTTCGCCTCGGGACGAATACCCGACCGACGCGCGACAGGAGCGGGACAGCAGCGGGACATGGAAACGCCCCGCATCCGGTGGTCGGATGCGGGGCGTGCCCGATGCCCTGGATTGGGCGGAGAAGGCGTTAGGCGTCCTTCTTCTCCTCATCGTCCGTCTTGTCGGCCAGGGCCTCCTCAGCGGCGGCCTCAGCCGCGGCGGGGGCCTCCTGCGCGGAGGTCTCCTCCGCCGCCGGAGCCTCGGCGGTCTCGGCGGCATCGCCGGTCTCGGCGGCGTCCTCCTCGACGGCGACGGTCTCGCCCGTCTCGCCGTTCAGCTCCCGCTGGACGGCGTCGACGTCGATCTCGTTGCCGGACTCGTCCTTCACCGTGACGTGCTCGACCACGAGGTTCAGCGCCTTGCTGCGCAGCACCTCCGAGACGATCGCGGGGAGCTGGTTGTTCTGGGTGAGGTACTCGGCGAGCTGCTGCGGCTGCACGCCCATCTGCATGGCCTGCGAGACGACGTACTCGCTGAGCTCCTCGTTCTCGACGCCCAGCTCCTCCTGGACGGCGAGCTGGTCCAGCACGAACCCGCCCTTGACCGCCAGCCGCGCGGCGTCGGCGACCTCGGCCTCGAACTCCTCCTCGGTCTTCTCCTCGTCCTTGAGGTAGTCGGCCCGGGTGAGGCCCGCCATCTGGAGCTGCTGGTCGAGCTGCTGGTTGCGGCGGCCGACCTCCTCCTCCACGACCTTGTCGGGAAGCGGGATGTCGACCTTCTCCAGCAGGGCCTCCAGCGCCTTGTCGCGGGCGTCGGAGAGCTGCTGGAGCCGGACCTGGCGGCCGAGCCGGGTGCGGACGTCGCCGCGCAGCTCATCGAGCGTGTCGAACTCGCTGGCGAGCTGGGCGAACTCGTCGTCGAGGTCGGGGAGGTTCTTGACCTTGACGCTCTGCACGGTGACCGTGATCTCGGCCTCCTCGCCGGCGTGCTCGCCGCCGGCCAGGGTGCTGGTGAAGGTCTTCTCCTCGCCGGCGGACAGGCCGGTGAGCGCCTCGTCCAGGCCCTCGATGGTGGAGCCGCTGCCGACCTCGTAGGAGTAGCCGGAGGTGGAGGCGTCCTCCACCTCCTCGCCGTCGATCCTGGCGACGAGGTCGACGGTCGCGAAGTCGCCCTCCTCGACGGGCCGCTCGGCGGTCGTCAGCGAGGCGAACCGCTCGCGCAGGTTGCCGACGGTCTCCTCGACCTGCTCGTCGGTGACCTCGGCGTCGTCGACGACGACCTCCAGGCCGTCGTAGTCGGGCACCTCGAACTTGGGCCGGATGTCCACCTCGGCGGTGAAGGCGAACTGGTTGCCGTCGTCGAGCTCGGTGACCTCGACGTCCGGCTGGCCGAGCACGAAGATCTCGGTCTCCTCGACGGCGCGTCCGTACAGCTCGGGAAGCGCGTCGTTGACGGCCTCCTGCAGCACCGCACCCCGGCCGACGTACTTGTCGATCAGCGGGGCGGGGACCTTGCCGGGCCGGAAGCCCTTGATCCGCACCTGCTGCGAGATCTCCTTGTACGCCTTGTCGAGGTTCGGCTTGAGCTCGTCGAACGGAACCTCGACGGTGAGCTTGACCCGCGTGGGGGTCAGCTCCTCGACATCGGTCTTCACTGGGGTAGGTCTCCTTGATCGGGCGCTGTCTCGGCCGCGGCGTTCGACGCGTGCTCAGCCAGTCAGTCTCTCAGGTGGCGCGGGCATGCCGAAACGGGGCTCCGCGCCTTCGCGCGGCCAAGTCTATGGGGTACCGGCAACGTCTGCGGACATCGGTGTGCCACAACCACCGAGAAACACGCCTCGCGGCCGCGTGATCGCGCCACGAGACGGCCGGCAGAGGACAGAGCGGTCGATTTCATGTCGACAATGCGGTAGAGGCGGGGTCATCGCTTCTTGGGCGGAAGGCCCTTGTCGAGCCCGGCGCGGCGGAGCGCGTCGGCCATCGCGCCGCCTCCGCCACCTCCCCCACCCCCGCCTTGGCCGCGCTGGCCTCCGCCTTGCCCGCCTCGGCCGCCGCGTCCGCCCTGACCTCCCTGACCTCCCTGACCTCCCTGACCTCCCTGACCGCCCTGGCCTCCCTGACCGCCGCGTCCGCCCTTGCCGCGCTGGCCGCCGTTCCGGTTCCCCCTGCCGCTCTGGTTCCCGCGGCCGTTCTGGCCGCCCCGGCCGCCGCCCCGGTTGGGCGCCTGGTCGCGCTCGCCGCCCTGTCTCCGGTCCTCGTCCAGGCGGAGGGTCAGGGAGATGCGCTTGCGCTGGAGGTCGACGTCCAGGACCTTGACGCGGACGATGTCGCCCGGCTTGACGACCTCGCGCGGGTCGGACACGAACTTGCTGGACATCGCGGAGATGTGCACGAGCCCGTCCTGGTGGACGCCGACGTCCACGAAGGCGCCGAACGCGGCGACGTTGGTGACGACGCCCTCCAGGACCATGCCGGGTTCGAGGTCGGAGAGCTTGTCGACGCCCTCCTTGAACGTCGCCGTCCGGAACGCCGGACGCGGGTCGCGGCCGGGCTTCTCCAGTTCGGCGAGGATGTCGGTGACGGTCGGCAGCCCGAAGGTGTCGTCGACGAACTCCGCGGGCCTGAGCCCCCGCAGCACGGCGGTGTTGCCGATCAGGCCCCGGATGTCGTTGCCCGCCGCGTCCAGGATCCGGCGGACGACCGGGTAGGACTCGGGGTGCACGCTGGAGGCGTCCAGCGGGTCGTCGCCGCCGGGGATGCGCAGGAAGCCCGCGCACTGCTCGAACGCCTTCGGGCCGAGCCGCGGCACGTCCTTGAGGCCGCCCCGGCTGCGGAACGGGCCGTTGGCGTCGCGGTGCGCGACGATGTTCTCGGCGAGCCCCTCGCCGATGCCCGACACGCGGGTGAGCAGCGGCGCGGACGCGGTGTTGACGTCCACGCCGACCGCGTTCACGCAGTCCTCCACGACGGCGTCGAGGGAGCGCGACAGCTTCACCTCGGAGATGTCGTGCTGGTACTGGCCGACGCCGATCGACTTGGGGTCGATCTTGACCAGCTCGGCGAGCGGGTCCTGGAGGCGGCGGGCGATGGAGACGGCGCCGCGCAGCGAGACGTCCATGCCGGGCAGTTCCCGTCCCGCGTACTCGGAGGCGGAGTACACCGACGCGCCCGCCTCCGACACCATGATCTTGGTGAGCCCGAGGTCGGGGTGGCGGGCCATGAGGTCGGCGGCGAGCTTGTCGGTCTCGCGGGACGCGGTGCCGTTGCCGATCGAGACGAGGTCGACCCTGTGCTCGCGGGCGAGCCGGGCGAGGGTCTCGATCGACTCGTCCCACTTGCGGCGCGGCTCGTGCGGGTAGACCGTGTCGGTCGCGACGACCTTGCCGGTGGCGTCCACGACGGCGACCTTCACGCCGGTGCGCAGGCCGGGGTCGAGGCCCATCGTGGCGCGGGTCCCGGCGGGCGCGGCGAGCAGCAGGTCGCGCAGGTTCGCGGCGAACACGCGGACCGCCTCGTCCTCGGCCTCCTGCCGCAGCCGGGTGCGCATGTCGATGCCGAGGTGGACGAGGATCCGCGTGCGCCAGGCCCAGCGCACGGCGTCCCGCAGCCACCTGTCGGCCGGACGCCCCTGGTCGACGACGTCGAAGCGGCGCGCGATCTCCACCTCGTAGGAGCTGCGCGCGGAGGGGTCGGTGTCGTCCTGGGCCTCCTCGGGCTCCAGGTCCAGGTCGAGCACCTCCTCTTTCTCGCCGCGGAACAGCGCGAGGACGCGGTGCGAGGGCAGCTTCGCGAACGGCTCGGCGAAGGCGAAGTAGTCGGCGAACTTGGCGCCGGTCTCCTCCTTGCCCTCGCGGACGCGCGACACCACGCGCCCCCGCGTCCACATGCGCTCGCGGAGCGCGCCGATGAGGTCGGCGTCCTCGGCGAAGCGCTCGACGAGGATGGCGCGGGCGCCCTCCAGCGCGGCGGCCGCGTCGGCGACGCCCTTCTCGGCGTCCACGTACGGGGCGGCGGCCTCGTGCGGGTCGTGGGACGGGTCGCCCAGCAGCAGGTCGGCGAGCGGTTCGAGACCGGCCTCGCGGGCGATCTGCGCCTTGGTGCGCCGCTTGGGCTTGTAGGGGAGGTAGATGTCCTCCAGCCGGGCCTTGGCGTCGGCGGCCATGATCTGGGCGCGCAGCTCGTCGGTCAGCTTGCCCTGGGACTCGATCGACTCCAGGATCGCGGCGCGCCGCTCGTCCAGCTCGCGCAGGTAGCGCAGCCGCTCCTCCAGCGCGCGGAGCTGCGCGTCGTCGAGGGCGCCGGTCGCCTCCTTGCGGTAGCGGGCGATGAACGGGACGGTCGACCCGCCGTCGAGCAGGTCGACCGCGACCCGCACCTGTCCCTCGCGGACGCCGAGCTCCCCGGCGATCCGGTGGGTGATCGGCGGCGGTGCCTCGATCTCCTTGCCCCCCGTGGTCGGGCCGCTCGCGGCGGTCTGGTCGGTCGAGGTCTGGCTGGTGCTGGCTGTCACGACGTGGATTCGCTTTCTCCCCTGGATATCGCTGAGCATTGTCCAGGGAACGGGGCCGCTTGTCTTGTCACTCCCGGACGTCGGCCGTCCTCGGGGGTGGGGTTAACTCCCCCATGTTCCCTGCGAAGACGGGGTCTAGCCCCACCGTCCGGCCTCCCGGGACGGCCCACAATGGTGGGCAAGGGCACACTGGGACGGGGTGGTCCTCGGCCGGCCGGAGGAGGAGCACAGGTGAGCGAGGGTTTCGTCGACCGCTTCGCGGAGGGCGCGCGGACGGCGCTCGTCAACTTCGTGCGCAGCGTGATCCAGATCGTCGTGGCGTACGCGGCGAACCTGCCGCTGTTCATCCTGACCGTGCTGTCGATCGCGTTCATCCCGCTGGGGTTCGGGGTGGTGATGGCGCCGGTCGCGATCCAGGCGATCCGCGGCGTGGCGAACCAGCAGCGCGCGTGGGCGGCGGAGTGGTCGGGCGTGGAGATCCCGGTCCCCTACCGCGCGGAGCCGCCCGGGGGGCTCGGCCCGTTCGCCCGGCTGCGGTGGCTGCTCACCGACCCGGCGACCTGGCGCGACCTGCTCTGGGTGATCCTCAACGTCCCGCTCGGGCTGGTCGCGGGCGTGCTCGCGGGCGGCATGACCCTGTACGGGCTGGAGGGCGTGTTCGTGGCGCCGTGGCTGACGCTGGTCACCGAGTACGGCTGGGGCCCGTTCTGGATGGTGAACGACTACGGCGTGCTCGGGATCGCCGGCGCGGTCGTGCTGGGCGCCGCGCTCACGGTGGTGTCGGTCCCGCTGGGCGGGGTCGTCCTGAAGGCGCACGCGCTGTTCACGCAGTCGCTGCTGGCGCCGACGAAGGGCGCGCTGACCGAGCGGGTGCGCCGCCTCTCGGAGTCCCGGTCGGAGACCGTGGACGCCTCGGCCGCCGAGCTGCGCCGCATCGAGCGCGACCTGCACGACGGCGCGCAGGCGCGGCTGGTGGCGCTGAGCATGAACATCGGCCTCGCCGAGGAGATGATGAAGCACGACCCCGAGGCCGCGCAGCGGTTGCTGGCCGAGGCGCGCGCGTCCAGCGGCACGGCGCTGACCGAGCTGCGCGACCTGGTGCGGGGCATCCATCCGCCGGTGCTGGCCGAGCGGGGCCTGGACGGCGCCGTCCGCGCGCTGGCGCTGACGCTGCCGCTGCCGGTCGACGTGCGGATCGACCTGCCGGGACGGGCGGACGCCCCGGTCGAGTCGGCGGCCTACTTCGCGGTCGCGGAGATCCTCGCGAACGTCGTCAAGCACTCGGGCGCGGCCCGCGCGTGGGTCCAGATCGAGCACGCGTCGGGCCGGCTGCTGATGATCGTCGGGGACGACGGGACCGGCGGCGCCGACCCCGGCGGGGGCAGCGGCATGCGCGGTATCGAGCGCAGGCTGGGGGCGTTCGATGGGACGATGGCGGTGACGAGTCCGCTGGGCGGACCGACCGTCGTGACCATGGAGCTGCCGTGCGCGTTGTCATCGCCGAAGACCTTGCCCTCCTCCGGGACGGGCTGATCCGCCTGCTGGGCGCGTTCGGGTTCGAGGTCGTCGAGGCCGTGGACAACGGGCCGTCGCTCCTGCGCGCGCTCACCACCCACCGTCCGGACGTCGCGGTCGTGGACGTGCGGCTCCCGCCGACCTTCACCGACGAGGGCCTGCGCGCCGCGCTGGAGGCCCGCAAGCAGGTGCCGGGCCTGCCGGTGCTGGTGCTGTCGCAGCACGTCGAGCAGCTCTACGCGCGCGAGCTGCTGTCCGACAGCTCGGGCGGCATCGGCTACCTGCTGAAGGACCGCGTGTCCGACGTCGCGCAGTTCGTCGAGGCGGTGCGCCGGGTCGCGGGCGGCGGGACGGCCCTCGACCCCGACGTGGTGTCCCAGCTGCTCACCCGGCACGCCCGCGAGGAGCCGCTGCAGGCGCTGACCCCCCGCGAGCGCGAGGTGCTCGGGCTGATGGCCGAGGGCCGCTCGAACGCCGCGATCGCCGGGCAGCTGTTCGTCACCGAGAAGGCGATCAGCAAGCACACCAACAGCATCTTCGGCAAGCTCGGGCTGCCGCCGTCCGAGGACGACAACCGCAGGGTGCTGGCCGTCCTCGCCTACCTCGGCACCTGACCCCTAGCGCGCCCAGAGTGGAACGATCCGCTCCTCGCCCTGCGGCGCGAGGTCGCACTTGCCCGGGTCGACCAGGGCGTCGGGGTCGTAGGCGAGGCATCCGGCGGGCGCGGCGACGACGGCGGTGAACCCGGCGTCCGGCGCGGCGGTCATCTGGCGCGGCGCGCCGGCGGGCAGGACGAGGGTGTCGCCCGGCCCGGCCTCCAGCGTGCGGCCGTCCAGGTCGATGGTCGCGGTGCCCTCCAGGAACGTCCACACCTGCTCGGTGTCGAAGGCGTGCCGGGGCCCCGTCCTGCCCGCGTGCATGTCGACCCGCCAGACGGCGAGGCCGGACGTGCCGCCCTGGGTCGGCGAGGCGAAGGTGGTCATGGTCCCGTTCGGCGTGTCGGTGCGGCGGCTCTCGGCGTCGCGGACGAGCGTCATGGCTCTCGATCCCCTAAGTTAGACAATGTGGTTGTCCATATAGTCAATGAGGTTGTCTTTTATGTCAAGCGCACCCGCCGGCCCGAGCGGTGACCCGCCCGGCTTCGAGCTGCCGCTCCGCCTGTTCCTCGCGTTCCGCACGATCATCGACGAGGCCCACGAGGAGCTGGCGAGGCAGGGCCATCCCGACATGCGCCCCATGCACGGCTTCGTCTTCCAGGCGATCGGCCCGCACGGCACCACGGCGGTCGAACTCGGCCGCCGGCTCGGCGTGTCCAAGCAGGCCGCGGGCAAGATGGTCGAGTCGCTGGAGCGCCTGGGATACGTGGAGCGCGCGGCCGACCCCGCCGACGCGCGGCGCAAGATCGTCCGGCTGACGGCGCACGGGGTGGACTCGCTCGTGCGGTCGGCGGAGATCTTCGAGCGCATCCGGGACGCGTGGACGGAGCGGCTCGGAGCGGACCGCGTGCGGGCCCTGGAGGCCGATCTGAAGGAGATCGCGCCCACCGGCCTGTGGCGCCTGGACGCCCCCGGATGGTTCGGTACGGCCTGATTTTTTCGGTCCGCCGAGACGACCGTATGTCCCCAGGCAGTCACGCAGACCACCCGGCACACCCCGGTTCGCGGGCGGCGCGGGCCCCTTGAACGCCCCTGCGCGCCCGGTTACCATCAGCGCAATTTCTTAGGAAAGTTTCCTAAGAGAAGGCCGAGATTTCCTGTTGGTTCGGGGGACGGACTGAACGGAGACTCATGTCCAGACCGGGCGGCCGGCGAGCGACAGCGCTCGTCGGCGTAGCGACCCTAGCGGTGGCCTCGACCCTGCTCTCGGCGCCACCCGCGTCGTCGGCGGAGGCCGTGACCGCGTCGTGTACCAAGACCTCCGACTGGGGCTCCGGCTTCCAGGGCAACTGCACGATCACGAACGGGACGGGCGCCGGGATCAGCTCCTGGAAGATCGAGGGCGACCTTCCCTCCGGCACGTCCATCGGATCGGTGTGGGACGCGAACAAGGCGGTCTCCGGCGACCACTACACGTTCACGAACGTGGGATGGAACGGCAGCCTCGCCGCCGGCAAGACCGTGAGCTTCGGCTTCGGCGGCACCGGACCGGGCTGGTTCACCGGCTGTAAGATCAACGGCTCCCCCTGCGACGGCTCCGGTGAGCCTGAGATCGACACGCAGGCCCCCACCGCTCCCGGGAACCTGCACTCGACCGGCAAGTCCGCCACCACCGTGGCGCTGAGCTGGAACGCGTCAACCGACAACGTCGGCGTGACCGGCTACGACGTCTACAACGGCAGCACCAAGGCCGCCACCGTCACCGGGACCGGTGTCACCGTCACCGGCCTGACGCCGAAGACCGCCTACGACTTCACGGTGAAGGCCCGCGACAAGGCCGGCAACGTGTCCCCTGCGTCCGCCCCGGTCTCGGTCACCACCGACGAGGGCGGCGGCACCGGCCCCGGCACCGGTGACAAGGTCATCGGCTACTTCGCCCAGTGGGGCATCTACCAGCGCGGCTACCACGTCAAGAACATCGACACCAGTGGCTCGGCCGCGAAGCTGACCCACATCAACTACGCCTTCGGCAACGTCCAGGGCGGCCGGTGCACGATCGGCGACAGCTACGCCGACTACGACAAGGCCTACCAGGCGGGTGAGAGCGTCGACGGCGTCGCCGACACCTGGGACCAGCCGCTGCGCGGCAACTTCAACCAGCTCCGCAAGCTCAAGAAGAAGTACCCGAACCTCAAGGTGCTGTTCTCCTTCGGCGGCTGGACCTGGTCGGGCGGCTTCACCGAGGCCGCCAAGAACCCGGCCGCGTTCGCGGACTCCTGCTACAAGCTGGTCGAGGACCCGCGCTGGGCGGACGTGTTCGACGGCATCGACATCGACTGGGAGTACCCGAACGCGTGCGGCCTGAGCTGCGACACCAGCGGCAAGGACGCGTTCAAGAACCTCCTGGGCGCCGTCCGGGCCAAGTTCGGCACCGGCAACCTCGTGACGGCGGCCATCACCGCCGACGCCAGCGAGGGCGGCAAGATGGACGCCACCGACTACGGAGGCGCCGCGCAGTACGTCGACTGGTACAACCCGATGACCTACGACTACTTCGGCGGCTGGGACGCCAAGGGCCCGACGGCGCCGCACTCGCCGCTGACCCGCTACGACCGCATCCCGCACGAGGGCTTCAACACGGCCGACACGATCGGCAAGCTGAAGCGCCTCGGTGTGCCGGCGAACAAGCTGCTGATCGGCATCGGCTTCTACGGCCGCGGCTGGACGGGCGTCACCGAAGAGGCCCCCGGCGGCACCGCCACCGGTCCCGCGGGCGGCACCTACGAGGCGGGCATCGAGGACTACAAGGTCCTCAAGAACAAGTGCCCGGCCAACAAGACCATCGCCGGCACCGCCTACGCCAAGTGCGGCAGCGACTGGTGGAGCTATGACACCCCGGCCACCATCCGCGGGAAGATGGCCTGGGCCAAGGGCGAGGGCCTCGGCGGCTCCTTCTTCTGGGAGCTGAGCGGAGACACGACGGGCGGTGAGCTGATCACCGCGATCAAGAACGGTCTCGGCTGAGCTGTTCGCAGGGGGCACCTCCCAGCCCCTCAGACAGTCGAGACTTCGGGCCCCTGACCAACACCGGACGCCGGTCAGGGGCCCGCCCCTTTTCCACTGCTCCCCTACTGCCCACCGGATCCCGAGGCGCGGTCCAGGACGGACCGCGCCCGCGCCACGCCCGCCGCGTTGCCGAGGCTCTGGTACAGCTCCAGCGCCTCGCGCGCGGGCTCGGCGGCCTCGGCGGGAGCGCCCCCGTCCAGCAGGATCTCGGCGAGCGTCCGCCGGCTGCGGGCCTGCCACCAGCGGTTCCCCACCTCGTCGAAGTCGGCCACGGCCCGGCGCAGCGCGGCGGCGGCCTCGGCGTGGCGGCCCAGGCGGCCGAGCGCGCGGCCCTCGGAGATGCGGGTGCGGGCGACGCCCCAGGTGTCGCCCAGCGCGTCCAGCATCTGCTCGGCGTGCCGGACGAACGCCAGCTCGCGCAGCCCGTTGCGCAGGTCGCCGACCTCGCCCGCCGCGCGCAGGCAGCGCGCCTCCTCCCACTGCTCGCCGCGCAGCCGGAACGCCTCGGCGGCCCGCTCCAGCGCGGGCGCGGCCAGGCTGTACTTGATCTCGGCCGCCGCGTCGTCGCCCGCCGCGCGGAGCCGGCGCGCCTCGGAGGCGAGCACCTCGCCGAGCGCGCGCAGCGTCTGCGCCTCCGAGTAGCGGTTGCCGTTGCGCTGGAAGACCTCCAGCGAGCTTTCGAGCAGGCCGCGCGCCTCCTCGAAGCGGCGCTGCGCCAGCCGCAGCTCGGCCAGGTTCCGCTGGGTGCGGGCCTGCCACCACGCGTCGTCCTCCCGCCGGAACTCCTCGATGGCCTCAAGCAGGTAGCGCTGCGCCTCGTCGAGGTTGCCCTCGTCCCGCATGCACATGCCCATCGTGCGCAGCGCGCGGGCCCGCCACCACGTCTCGCGGGCGGAGGTGAACAGCGCGAGCGCGGCGGACGCGTCGGCCAGCGCGTTCTCCATGCGGCCCTGGTTGCCCTCCACCGACGAGCGCTCCAGCAGCGCGATGCCCAGCGAGCGCTCGTCGTCCATGTGCGCCGCGACCCGGTGGGTCACCTCGGCCGCCGCGCGCCACTCCGGCCAGAACACGCGCAGCGAGTGGAAGATCGAGCAGGACGCCCGGCCGAGCCGCCAGACCAGCCCCCACATCCCGCGGCCCGCGCCCTGGTCCAGCAGCGCGAGGACGGCCAGCCGCTCGCTGCTCAGCCAGTCCACCGCCGAGTACTCCGGCCCCGGCACCTGCCCGGCCCCGCGCTGCCAGTCCTGCGGCCAGCGGCTCGCCGCGACCCGCTCGGCGCGCTCGCGGTAGCCGTCCAGGACGCGCTCGACCGCCGCGTCCCGCTCGGCCGCGGTGTCCTCCCGCTCGGCCCGCTCCTGCGCGTAGAGGCGGACGAGGTCGTGCAGCCGGTAGCGCATCGCGCCCGTCGCGTCCGTCCCCGAGCACTCGACGAGCTGGGCGTCCACCAGCGCCTCCAGCTGGTCGTCGCCCTCCAGGTCCGACACGCCGAGCAGCGCGCCCGCCGCCCACGCCTGGACGTCGGGCACCGCCAGCAGGCCGAGCGTGCGCAGCAGGCGGCGCTGCGTGCGGCTGCAGTCGTCGTAGCTGAGCGCGAGGCTCGCGCGGACGCTCTTGTCGATCTCCCGCGCGGTCTCCAGCTCGTCCAGCCGGCGGCGGCGCTCGTCCTGGAGCCGGTCGGCCATCGCGCGCGGCGTCCAGGACTCGCGGGCCGCCAGGCGCCCGCCGCAGATCCCGACGGCCAGCGGCAGGTACCCGCACAGGTCGGCGATCCCGGCCGCCGCGTCCGGGTCGGCGAGGATCCGCTCCCGGCCCGCCAGCAGCCCGAGCAGCTCGACGGCGTCGGCGGCGCTGAACTCCGGCAGCCTCCGGTCGAAGGTGCCGCGCAGGTGCAGCGGCTGCCGCGAGGTCACCAGCACCACGCTGCCGCCGCCCGGCGGCAGCAGCGCCTTCACCTGGTCGCCGTCGCGGGCGTTGTCCAGCAGGACGAGCAGGCGCAGGCCGCGCGTCCACGTCCACCACAGCTTCTGCAGCTCCGGCAGGCCCCCCGGGTCGGTCGCCAGCCGCACGCCCAGCGCCTGGAGGAACCCGATCAGCACCTCCTCCGGGCGGACCCGCGCGTCCCCCGCGCCGCGCAGGTCGAAGTAGAGGCGCCCGTCCGGATAGTCGTCGGCGATCTCGTGCGCGAACCGGGCGGCCAGCGCCGACTTGCCCACCCCCGCCGGCCCGTGCAGCGACACCACCAGCGGCGACGCGGGCGAGGCGGTGCCGTCGGCGACGGCGCGGCGCAGCGCGTCCAGCGGCTCGCCGCGGCCGGTGAAGTGCGCGATGACCGGCGGGAGCTGCGCCGGCGGCCGCCCGGCGACCTCCCGCTGGTCGCCCCCGTCCCCCGGGCCCGGCGGCTGCGCCGCCCAGGCCGCCACCCCGGCGAGCGCGGCGACGCCGCCGGTCACCATGAGCTGCGCGGGGCCGGGCAGCTCCAGCGCGTCCAGCGAGGTCGTGACCCCCGTGATCACCGCGGCGAGGAGCCCCACGATGCCCGGCGCCGCCAGCCGCGCGCGGCGGCCGCCCTCCCCGGCCGCGCCGTCCGTCCCCGTCCCGGTGCCGGACGTCCCGTTCGGCATCCGCGTCCCTCCGCGTCGCTCCGCGCCCTCCGCCTCGTGACGCCCCCGCGCGCGCCATCCTGGGCCCTCACGATCGCGGCATCAAGGGCAGATTTCACCCTTCTCGCATGATCTCGCCCGATACGGCGAGATGTCGGAACGACAGGGAAACGGAGGTTGAACGCCGGGATTTCCGGAGGGCCCGGCGGTCAGATCTGGAGGGACGCCTCGATCTCCAGGACGAGCTGCACCTTCTCCCCCAGCGCGAGCCCGCCGCCGGGGATCGTGCCGTCGTCCCCCACGCCGAAGTCCAGCCGGTTGATCTCGCCGGTCGCGGTGAAGCCGGCGCGGGCCCCCCTGAACGGGTCGTCCTGCAGGAACGGGTCGGGGCCGAAGCCGCCGACCTCCAGCCGCAGCGGCACCTGGCGGGTGACGCCGCGCAGGGTCAGCTCCCCGTCCAGGACGAACCCGTCGCCCTCGCGCCGCAGGCCGGTCGAGCGGTAGGTCATCGACGGGTACCTCTCCACCTCCAGGAAGTCGGCGGCCTTGACGTGCTCGTCGCGCTGGGCGTTGCCGGTGTCGACGGAGGCGAGGTCGATGGTGGCGGTCACCGAGGAGTCCAGCACGTCCTCACCCGTCACGATCGTGCCCTCGAACTCGGCGAACCGCCCCCGGACCTTGCTGACCATCAGGTGCCGGATCGCGAAGCCCACGCTGGAGTGCACGGGGTCGATCGTCCAGGTGCCCGCGACGTAGCCGGGGATCTCGACAAGCTGGGCGGTCATCGTGTCTCCTATTGTTATGAAGAGTAAGGCGGTTCTGGATCGGAACCGCCTCCATCGTGCTTCCGCCCCGGATACCTGCACAAGAAGGCACTTTTAACTGCCCCGGTCACCTGGAGAGAACCATGGAGCCGAACGCGTTCCGCGAGCACCGCCCCTCGATGTGCCGCGCCCGCGAGATCCTCGACCGCGTCGGCGACAAGTGGTCGCTCCAGGTGATCGCGATGCTCGGCGAGGGCACCAAGCGGTTCACCGAGCTCAAACGGGAGATCGACGGCATCAGCCAGCGGATGCTCACGGTCACGCTGCGCGGCCTGGAGCGCGACGGCATCGTCAGCCGCACCGTGTTCCCGGTCATGCCGCCCCGCGTCGACTACGCGCTGACCCCGCTCGGCGCGACCCTCCTGGACGCCGCCAGCGCCCTCGTCGGCTGGGCCGAGGCCCACCTCGACGAGATCGACGCCGCCCGCGCCGACTACGACCTGCGCACCGCCGAACTCGACGCGCTCCGGTCGTCCTGAGGCCGCCCCGGTACCGCTCCCGCAGCGTTTAAGGAAGTGCGGCGGAGCGGCACCGCGAGGTAACGTGATCAGGTCACAGGCGAATCGAGCGGGAAATCCGATGGTCTTTCACGAGGTGGGACGGCGAGCTAGCCGCGCCGAGCCGGGGAACGGGCAGTCGCGCCCGGCCCGGCTCGGCGGTGTGCGCCGTCATCCCATCGACCTCGTGAGGCCGTCCCATGCGCTCTTCTGACATCCGTTCGACCTTTCTGGACTTCTTCCGGGAACGCGGCCACCACGCCGTCCCGTCCGGCCCGCTCGTCCAGTCCGACCCGACGCTGCTGCTGACCAACGCGGGCATGAACCAGTTCAAGCCCTACTTCCTCGGCGAGGACGTCCCGGACCATCCCCGGCTCATGTCCGTGCAGAAATGCGCGCGCATGGGCGACATCGAGAACGTCGGCCGGACGACCCGGCACTCGACGTTCTTCGAGATGCTCGGCAACTTCTCCTTCGGCGACTACTTCAAGCCGGAGGCGATCTCCTGGGCGTGGGAGCTGCTCACCCGCCACTACGGCCTCGACTCCGAACGCCTCTGGGTCACCGTCTACAAGGACGATGACGAGGCCGAACGGCTCTGGCGCCGGATGGGCGTCCCCCAGGAACGGATCCAGCGGCTCGGCATGGAGGACAACTTCTGGTCGATGGGCACGCCCGGCCCGTGCGGTCCCTCGTCCGAACTGCACTACGACCGGGGCCCGGCATTCGGCCGCGAGGGCGGCCCCGCGGTGGACGGCGAGCGCTACCAGGAACTGTGGAACCTCGTCTTCATGCAGAACCTCCGGGGCGAGGGCCCAGCGAAGGACGGATATCCGATCCTGGGTGAACTTCCGTCCAAGAACATCGACACCGGCCTCGGCCTCGACCGCCTCGCCGCGATCCTCCAGGGCGTCGACACCGTCTGCGAGACCGACCTCCTCTCCCCGACCCTGCGACGCGTCGGGGAAATGGCGGGCCGCGAATATCCGGGACGCGACGGAAGCGAGACCTCGACCTCGTTCCGCGTCGTCACCGAACACGCGCGCTCGATCGCCTTCCTCATCGCGGAGGGCGTCCTGCCCTCCCGCGACGGCCGCGGCTACGTGCTGCGCCGCCTCATGCGCCGCGCGATCCGCCACGTCCGCCGCCTCGGCATCGACGAGCCGGCGCTGGCGCCGCTGACCGCGAGCGTGACCCACCCTGAACTGGAACCCCACCGGGAATTGATCCGGCAGGTCGTCACCGCCGAGGAAGAGGGCTTCGAGCGAACCCTGCGCCAGGGCTCGCGCCTCCTCGACACCGCGATCAGCACCGCGAAGACCACCCTCTCCGGGCGGACCGCGTTCGAGTTGCACGACACCTACGGCTTCCCCATCGACCTCACCCTGGACGCGGCGCGCTCGGCGGGCCTCACCGTGGACATGGACGCGTTCGGCGAACTCCTGGAAGACCAACGCCGCCAGGCCCACCGAGCAGGGCAAGGACGCAAGGGCGACGCGGTCGCGCGCCAGGACCTGTACCGGCGAATCGTCACCGAACACGGCCTCACCGACTTCGTCGGATACGAGACGACCTCGTCCGAGACACGCCTGCTGGCACTCCTCTCCGAAACGGACGTGCTGCCAAGCGCGCGCGAGGGTGACACCGTCGAAGTGATCCTCTCCCGGAGCCCCTTCTACGCGGAGGCGGGCGGCCAGGTCGGCGACACCGGAACGCTCCGCACCACCGACGGCGTCCTCCGCGTCCTGGACACACGCCCCGGCCTGGACGGACTGCACATCCACAAGGTCGAGGTCCTGCAAGGCGAAGTGCGTCCGGGCCAGGAAGCAGAGGCACTCGTCGACGCCTCCCGCCGCGCGGCGACGGCGCGCTCCCACAGCGCGACCCACGTCCTGCACGCGATGCTCCGGCGCGTCCTCGGCGACCACGCGGCCCAGCGCGGCTCCCGTGTCGAACCCGGCCGCCTCCGGTTCGACTTCGCGCACTTCACCCCGATCGACATCGACACGATCCAGACCCTGGTGAACGACTACCTCCTGGACGACCCGGACGTCCACGTCTGGGAAACAAGCCGCGCCGAAGCGGAGAAGGCGGGCGCGACCGCGCTGTTCGGCGAGAAGTACGGAAACCACGTGCGCGTCGTCGACATCGGCGACGCGTCCCGCGAACTCTGCGGCGGCACCCACGTTGGCCACGGATCCCAGGCGGGCCCGGTGCACATCGTCGGCGAATCGTCCATCGGCACCGGTCTCCGCCGGATCGAGGCCCTCACCGGCGCGGACGCGCTCCGCCACCACGACCACCAGCGCGCCCTGCTGACCGAACTCGCGAGCCTCCTGAACGTCCCCCCGAACGAGGCACCGACCCGCCTCCGCCAACGTCTGGAGACCCTCGCGGAAACCCAACGCACCCTGGAGACCCTCCGCGAAACAGAACTGACGACCCAGGCCCACCGCCTGGCGGAAACCGCGGAACGCCTCCCCGGCGGCTGGCTCGTGGCGCAGATCGTGGACACCCCCGACCTGCGCCCGCTGGCGACCCGCGTCCTCACCCGCCGCCCCGGCGCGGTGATACTCGGCACCCGCTCCGCCACCAAGGCGACCCTGGTCGCGGCGGTCTCGTCCGACACCGTCCAGGCCCGCCACCTACTGGGCGACGCGGCGTCCGAACTGGGCGGCGGCGCGGGCGGAAAAGGCCCGGTGGCAAGCGCGGGCGGCCGCCGCCCGGACCGCCTGGAATCAGCCCTGACCCTCGCGGCGACCGAGGCCCGCCGCCTGCTGACCCCATAAAGAACAACGACGGGGCGGCCCCAGGCCGCCCCGTCTCAGGGTCGGGCTGGCGGGATTTGAACCCACGACCCCCGGCACCCAAAGCCGGTGCGCTACCAAACTGCGCTACAGCCCGCCGCACCACGCGACCCGTGAAGTCTAATGCCGACCGGACCCCGCGCGCGCCCGGATAACCCGTCCACTCCCGGAACCCTGTACGCTACGGGATGGCGCCTGAGGGACCACCCCCTCGCCCCGCCGGCGGGCGTAGCTCAATGGTAGAGCCCCAGTCTTCCAAACTGGCTACGCGGGTTCGATTCCCGTCGCCCGCTCCCAAGTTCCCCAGGTCAGAGCGCTGCACGCAAGATCGAGAACGAACCCCGAGATCTTCTGTCACCGGGCTCCGGCGTGATCATGACGGACCCCGGCGTCAGGTCCGGGCCCCCACGGCGGGTCGATCGGACAACCGCGCAGCCACCCTGGAGCAAGATCTTCATCCCACGCGGTAGGGTGGCAGCTCCCTGCCGCGCTGTGAGCGCCCGTTGGCGAGAAGCGCACAAATGCCGTAGCACGCGGCTTGAGTTCGGGCCCAGCGGTCGGCAATCGCCCTGGGAGGGTAGGGCGGCTGGCTCTCCAGCACCGCCAGGATTGCTCACCGATGCGAGAGACGAGTCTGGTCCTGGCGCCGATCCACTCCAGGCAACCATCAACCGCGCCATCGATAAGGCCCTGTGCGAGGCAGGGTCGAGCACACCGGCATCTATGCATCACTGAAGCCTGCTCGGACAGTCGCCCTTCCATCCGCGCCGAGGAGGGCGAGAAGGTCTGCCGTTGGCACCCGATAGCAGTTGCCGACCCGAAACACCCTGCGGGGAAGCTCGTTGCTCTTAGCGAGTTGGTAGGCGTAAGTGCGGGACAGGCAGATTCAGATACAGCTGCCCATCTGGGAAGTGATCGAGAACGCGGTGGGCCCAGTGGACAGCCAACGCCGTCGCTCTCGGTTGCTGCGCAGGCCGACTGGTCAGCAGGGCGTCGAGTTGCTCTAGGTCCAGGCGACACCCGGTGAATCCCGACACGTCAGCCGGGAGTTGATGTGGTGTCGGCGGCATCCGTTCCGTAGGTACCTGGCTAAAATGAACTCCGCCTTGAATCTCGCGGGCCTGCAGGACGACATCAGACGTTCCGGAGTGGGTATTCTGCACGCCATCGGCTGGGGGCTCCGTCTCGGCCATGGTCCGCCTCCACGAACATCTCACCGTCGTGAGCTATGCCCTCTCATCGTCACGGTAGCCGGGTAGGCCGGGGCTTTGCTGGAGCTGTGAGGAAACAGCTTTAGAAGCCATCTCATTTGGTGACTCGGCGGTCACTCCATGGCCTGTACACGTCGAAACACCTGGTCAGCGACCCGATGGCAGGCATCGGCCGCGATAGCGCCGAGCCCATCTCGCGAAGCGTGATGATCGTCCGTGGGACTCCACCATTGGCTGCCGCCACCGAGGTCGTAGGCCGGAATCCGGTCCAGTTCGAGATCCGCGGAGCGCGGCACCCCGTCTTCGGCATCGGCGTCCGAGTGTCTGGTCCGGCGCGGGATCGCGCGGACCCGCAGGATGACCTCGTCCAGGCTGAACGTCTCGGCGACGTAGTTGTCCCCGCTCGCGGTCAGCCCGGCGATCCGGTCGGCAGTGGCGTCCTTCGCGGTGAGGAAGGGAGCGCCGCCCTTCCCGGCGCCTGGGCTCGTGAGGCGCTCCCACCTGGCGGTCTTTGCGGCGCGAGAAGACTCTCGGCGAATTCCCTGCTTTTTCCCCGTTGATCTTCCGGGTGTTCCGGGAGTGTCATGGGGCCCCCGCTCCGGGACGCGGCAGGCGTCCCCGTGTGCCTGGCGCGGTCGCACTTCCCGCCCCCTGCCTTTCGAGGATCCCATGACGCCTGCGTCCAGTGAGGTCGGCTCGGCCGCGGACAATGCCGCCGAGCCCTTCCAGCCCCCTGCCGTCCCGGCCGCGGAACCGTCCGCGATGCCGACCGTGGAGATCGTCCTGCCCGTCCACAACGAGGAGCGGGCGCTTCCCGGCTGCGTGCACACTTTGCACGCCTATCTGCTGGAGCACCTGCCGTTCGCGTGGCGGGTCACCGTTGTCGACAATGCCAGTACCGACCGGACGCTGTTGGTCGCGCGCGGGCTCGCGTCCGAGCTGCCCGGGGTGAGCGTGCTGCACCTGAGCCGCAAGGGGCGCGGTCTGGCCCTGCGAACGGCGTGGGCGATGAGCGAGGCCGACATCGTCGCCTATATGGACGTGGACCTGTCGACCGGGCTGGACGGGCTGCTGCCGCTGCTCGCGCCCCTGGCCAGCGGGCATTCGGACCTGGCGATCGGCAGCCGGCTCGCGCCCGGCGCCCGCACCGTGCGCGGGCCGCGGCGGGAGCTGATCTCGCGCTGCTACAACGCGCTGCTCCGGCACGGGCTCGGCACCCGGTTCAGTGACGCGCAGTGCGGCTTCAAGGCCGCGCGGACGCGGGTCGTCCGGCCGCTGCTCGCGGTCACCGAGGACGACGCGTGGTTCTTCGACACCGAACTGCTGGTGCTCGCCGAGCACAACGGGCTGCGCGTTCACGAGGTGCCGGTCGACTGGGTGGAGGACGTCGACACCCGCGTCCGCGTGGTCCGGACGGCGCTGGACGATCTGAAGGGGATGTGGCGTATGGCGAGGCTGAAGGCGTCCGGGGCCGCCGACGTCGCGGTGCCGCGACGGGCCGCGCCGTCCGCCGAGCACCCCGACGCGGTGCTCGCGCCCCCACGCAGGCGGACGGCGCTCACCTGGGAGCTGGTCTGCTTCGTGGCGATCGGCGTCGTCTCCACGGCAGGGCAGGCGCTGCTGTACTGGCTGCTGCGGTCGTGGTGGCCCGCGGCGCTGGCCAACCTGGTGTCGCTGGTGGTGCTGACGGTGCTCAACACCGAGGCGAACCGGCGGCTGACCTTCCGCGGGTCCGCGGTCGGCGCCGGCCGCGCGCATCTGGGCGCCGGGGCCCTGTTCACCGTGGGGTACTCGGTGACGTCCGCGGGCGTACTGGTGTTCCAGCAGGCCGATCCGGGCGCGTCGCATGCCGCCGAGACGCTGGTTCTGGCGGTCGCCTCGGTGCTGGTCACCGCGATCCGGTTCGTGGTGCTGCGGACGGCGGTGTTCCGCCGCCGCTCACCGTCCCTCGGCGAAACCCTCAATGAAAGCGAAACCTCATGAGCTCCGACGTCGTCGCCTCGGCCGACTCCCCTCCGCAGCCGCCCGCGGCCGGGCCGCGCTCCCTGCCCGGCTGGGCGCCCGCTGTCGCGCTCGGCGCGATCCTCTCCGCCGCCTGCGTCCTGTACGGGTGGTCGCTCAACTCGCTGGGGTGGGGGAACACGTACTATTCGGCGGCAGTGAAGTCGATGGGGGGTGGCTTCACCAACTTCATGTTCGGCTCGTACGATCCGGCGGGCGTGGTCACCGTGGACAAGCCCCCGGCCGGGCTGTGGCCACAGGTGATCAGCAGCAAGGTCTTCGGGCTGCACGGCTGGTCGCTGCTGCTGCCCCAGGTGGTCGAGGGCGTCCTGGCGGTACTGGTGCTGCACCGGACGGTGCGCCGCTGGGCGGGTGAGGTCGCCGGGCTGGTCGCCGCGCTCGTCCTGACACTGACCCCGGTCACCGTCGCGATCACCCGCAGCAACAATCTCGACGCCCCGCTGCTCCTGCTGCTGGTATGCGCGGCGTATGCGCTGACCCGGGCCGTGCGGGAACCCGCGGGGCAGGCGGCGACGTGGTGGCTGTGCGGGGCCGCGTTCCTGATCGGCTGCGGGTTCGTCACCAAGATGCTCGCGGCGTGGATGGTGCTGCCCGCCTTCACCGCCGCCTGGCTCATCGGGGCGGGCGGCCCCTGGATCGCGAGGATCTGGCGGCTGGCGGCGGCGGGCGCGGTCCTGGCCGTCTCGTCGCTGTGGTGGGTGGCGATGGTAGCGGTGTGGCCTGGCGACAAGCCGTACATCGGCGGCAGTGAGGACGGCTCGGCCTGGGACCTGGTCGTCGGCTACAACGGCCTCGGCCGCGTCTTCGGGCAGGGCCCCGGCCCCGGCGGTCCCGGTCCGGGAGGCGCCCCTCCCGGCGGTTCGGGGGCGCCGCGCGGGCCGGGCGCGCCGTTCGGCGGGGGCACCGGCCCGCTGCGGATGTTCGGCGACGCGGTCGGCGGCCAGATCAGCTGGCTGCTGCCGGTGTGCGCGGTGGCCGTCGTGACCGCGGTGGCGGTGGCGGTGCTGCGCCGCCGCGGCCGCCTGCCGGAGGCTACGGCCCTTCCCGTCTCGGGATGGGTCCTGTGGAGCCTGTGGCTGGTGGTGTGCGCCGGGGTGTTCTCCATGCAGGAAGGGATCTTCCACGAGTACTACACGACGCAGCTCGCCCCGGCGATCGGTGCCCTGTGCGGGGGCCTGGCGGCCGTGCTGGTCCGCGCGCAACGGGCAGGCGAACGGTGGCCCGCTCCGGTCGCGGCGGTCACGGTCGCGGTCACGGCGGCGTGGGCCGTCGTCGTCATCCGGCGGGCGCCGGAATGGCACGGGTGGCTGGTGTGGCCGGTGGCCGTGACCGGGACGGCGGCGGTCGTGCTGCTGTGCGCCGCGTTCTGGTCCCCGGGCGGTTCCGGGAGGCGTGGGAGGTCGTCCCCCCACAGGGCAACGGCCCGGCTACTGCCCATCGCGCTCGCGGTCGCAGCGGCGGCGGTGCTGGTCGCGCCGGGCGCGTGGGCCGCGTTCGTCCCGGCGGACGGGCCCACCTCGATGAGCGCCGTCATCCCGGCGGCGGGACCGATGAGGATGCCCTCCTCCGGCCGGGACGGACGGACCCGGCCCGGCCAGGACGGGCCGGGCGGGCCGCGCGGCCTCCCGTCAGGCCCGGCGACGCCCGGTGCCGTGCCGGGGGGCACGTCGCGCGGCGGGCCCGTTCCGCCGGGGCCCTTCCCGCCCGGAGGCGGGCCAGGGGACGCGGCCGCGCTCACCGCCGACCAGCGCAAGATCCTCGACTACGCGCGCCGCAACTCCGGCTCCGCGCGGATCACGCTGGCCGTCGAGGGCGGCGCGATGGCGGCGTCGGCGTTCATCCTGCACAGCGACTCGCACGTCATCGGCATGGGTGGCTTCACCTCGGCCGACGACGCACCGTCCGTCCGGCGGCTTGAGCGGTGGACGCACAGCGGCGAGCTCCGTTTCGTCCTCGCCTCCGCGACGCCGGGCGGCGGTGGCCCGTTCCCAAGCCGAGACAGCGCGGCCGCGCGGCGGACCGCGTGGGTCACCGGCCACTGCCGGGCCGTGGCGCCGTCGGTCTACGGCGGCTCCGGCACGCCCACCGGAGGCGGCCCCGGCGGCCCCGGCGGCGCCGCTGGGAGGGGAGGGGCCGCTACCCTCTACGACTGCGCGGCTCGCTGAGACCGGGGGTGAGGTGATCGATCATGGCTGAGCAGGACGCGGAGCAGCCCCCGCGGCGCGTGCTGGTCGTGGAGGACGAGGACGGCATCCGCGTCCTGCTGGAGTCCACCCTCCGGCTGGCGGGCTACGAGGTGGACAGCTGCGACACCGGCCAGGGCGCCCTGCTCGCCGTCGAGCGGTTCCACCCGGACCTGATCCTCCTCGACGTGATGCTCCCCGACCTGGACGGCCTCGCCGTCACCGGGGGCCTGCGGGCCGTGGGCGTCGACACCCCGATCCTGTTCCTGACGGCGCTGGGCGACGTCCAGGACCGTATCGCCGGGCTGGCGGCCGGGGCCGACGACTACGTCACCAAGCCGTTCAGCCTGGAGGAGGTGCTGCTGCGCGTCCAGGCGATCCTGCGCCGGTCCTGCGCGGCCGACGTCGGTGACACGGCCGGGGAGGACGTGCTGCGCTACGCCGACCTGGTCCTGGACGCCGGTGCGCACGAAGTGCACCGCGCCGGCGAGTACGTCCCGCTCTCCCCCACCGAATTCAGCCTGCTGGCCTACCTGATGGCCAACCCGCGCAGGGTCCTGAGCAAGAACCAGATCCTCGACCACGTCTGGCGGTACGACTTCAACGGCGACGGCCGCATCGTGGAGACCTACGTCAAGTACCTGCGCCGCAAGATCGACCGCTTCGACCCGCCGCTCATCCACACCGTCCGGGGAGTGGGGTACTGCCTGCGGTTGCCCCGCGAGCACACCGAGTCGGCGGGGCCGTGATCAGGCCGCTGCCCGGCGGTCCCGGCTCGCTGCGCCGCCGGCTGGTGCTGGGCGCCACCGCCCTGGCGGCCGCAGCGGTCCTGGCCTCGCAGGCGATCGGGTACCTGGTTCTGCGGTCGTGGCTGCACGGTCGGGTCGACGAGCAGCTCCGCGATTTCCCGCCGACGCCGAGCCGGTTCGACGACTCCGCCGAGCGCCGCGGCGCGCCCCTCCCGCCACCGCCGTCCGACGGCGACCTTCCGTCCGAGTTCCGCCTCTTCTTCTACGACCACGCCGGCCGGCTCTCCTCGCGATCCCTCGGACGCGGTCCCAAGTCGGCGCCCCGCCTCCCGCGGACCACCGCCGGCCTGCCCATGCCCCACGACGGGCTCGCGACCCTTCCCGCGACCGGAGGCGACGGGCGCTGGCGGGTCCGGCGCGGGATCGCGCCCGACGGGCAGGTCTTCGTCGTCGCGCTCCCCCTCGACACCGTCGACGGCGCGATGTCCAAACTGCTGTGGCTCAACGCGGTCGTCCTGGTGATCACTCTGGCGGCCCTGGTGATCGCTGGACGATGGGTGGTGCGGCTCGGGCTGCTGCCGCTGACCCGCATGGAGCGCACCGCCGAAGAGATCACCGCGGGACGGCTGGACGAACGCGTCACCGACACCGATCCCCGCACCGAGATCGGCCGCCTCGGGAGCGTGCTGAACACCATGCTGGAGCGGTTGCAGGGGGCGTTGCGCGAACACGAGGCGTCCGAGGCCCGGCTGCGCCGCTTCGTCGCCGACGCGGGGCACGAGCTGCGCACCCCGCTGACCTCCATCCAGGGGTTCGCCGAGCTGTCGCTGCGCCACCAGGATCTCCCCGCGTCCGAGCGGCACACCGCCGACCGGCTGATCCGCCAGAACGCCGAACGCATGAGTGTGCTGGTCAACGACCTGCTCCTGCTGGCCAAGCTGGACCAGGAACCCGCCTACCGCACCGAGCCGGTCGACCTGCTCGCCCTCGCCGCGGACGCGATCAGGGCCACCGCCGTCCGCCACCCCGGCCGCCCCATCGCCCTGAAACCCCTCGACGACGGCGCCGGAGAGCTGGAACTCGTGGAAACCACGGGAGACTCCCACCGGCTCCGGCAGGTGCTGACCAACCTGATCTCCAACGCCCTGGTGCACACTCCGTCCGGCACACCCATCCACGTCCGCGTCGGCAGCGCTCGCGCCGGCCCGTCCTGCGGCACCGACCGAGACGGCCGCTTCAGCCCTTCCCCTGCGTTGAAGGACGGGACGCCGGTCTGCGTCATCGAGGTCGCGGACGAGGGGCCCGGTCTCACCCCCGACAGGGCCGCCCACCTCTTCGAGCGCTTCTACCGCGTCGACCGGTCCCGTTCCCGTGACCATGGCGGCAGCGGGCTCGGACTGGCCATCGCCGCCGCCATCGCCGAGAACCACAACGGACGCCTCGAACTCGACACCGCCCCCGGACGCGGCTCCACCTTCCGCCTCGTCCTCCCGCACACCTGACCTTCGGGCCGCACGGTCGGGGGGCGTATTCGGATGTGCCGAGGAAGCGGACGCGCGCGAAGGCACCGCCGGGCACCGGTTCCAGGTCGACGCCGCCGCCGGTCTCGGCGACGATGGACAGCCCGGAGCCGGGCAGGCTGCGCGCGAACAAGGACCACCGGCAAAAAACAGGAAGCCGCCCCTCTCTCTGGGAGCGGTCTTAGCGCCCTTGCGGCATCACCGGCTGCTTGTGCTCGCCTCACGGAGACGGTGACACCGTCGGGGACGGCTCATCGGCAGGGACCTCCGGCGGCGGCTCGTTGGAGGGCGCGCTCGTCGGCTCGTCCGGGGCGGGTGTGCCGCCCGAGCCCGGCGGCGCTGGCTCCAGCGAGACACGCGTGTTCGGCATCTGATCCACCAGTGCCCCGTCAGCGGCTCGTTCACTTCCTCGGCTCCCGGCGGGCCGGAGGGCACCCCAGTGCGTGGCCGCGCGCTACCTGCCGCCGGGGACGGCACCAGACCCGGCCTCGGACGATTCCCGAAGTCATCGGAACCGCCCCCGCGTCCCGCATGCCGGTCCCGCAGACCGACGAGCACAGCAGATCCCGCAACCCCTCGACAGCCCCCGACGACAACGCCCTGACGACCACCGGAAGACCGCCAGAATCGCGGTGGCGATCCCCTTGGACATCCCGCCGACGCGCAGCCGACCCCGGCGCTGTGCCCGCAGCACCTCGACGACCTCGCGCCGCTTGCCCGGCTCGTCGAGACTCTTGGACGGCATCTCGTTGATAGGTCGGCGTTCGCCTGTCGTGCGTGGAGATGGTCGAGCGGTTGGTGCCTGGGGAGTTGTGGGGGTTGTTCCAGCGGGTAGTGCCGCCCGCTCCGAGGCCACCCCAGGGCGGCGGGCGGCGGCGGTATGGGGACCGAGAGGCCCTGGCCGCGATCATCTTCGTGGCCACCACCGGCACCAATCGAGCGTCGTCGACACGAACCCGGCCGCGGGCACCCACTTCGGCGAGGACTTCCTCGGCCTCGGCCGGCATTGCGAACATGGGCAACAGCTCCCCGCTGTCAGAGCCCGCAACCTCGCAACACCGGCTCGGCCGCCTCCCGCAGCTCCGCGACGGCTCGATTGCTCTCGTAGGGCGAGAGCGCATCGAGAACCTCGCCGAGCCGGATGCACACCCGCCGCGATGAGATCTGGGCCGCCAGGTCAAGGAGCTGATGGCCTACCGCGCACGCGGCCTCGGCTTCCAGGGTCTGCGCGTGACCGATGGCCAGGACGCCGAGGGTGAACGCGCGTGGCCGTGCGGCAGTACGAGCGGTAAGGGCCTGTTCGGCGACGCCAGGATCCAATTGCGCGCCTATGATCCGGTGACCAGTAGCGCTGGAACATCCGAACACCGACTCGCCGTCCCGCTCACCGGAGTCGGCGCGCGCATCGATCTGTGACATAGCCGACCCAGGGGTCGGCCGCGCCGTTAGAGCTGGACCTTGAAGCTCTGGCAGGTCGGCAACATATCTCCTTGCCAAGTGAGGTCGGCGCGCGCGGCGGCGTGGGAGCCGGGGACGAGGGCGACGCGCACCAGCGCGCACAGGCACGGCGACCTGGCGGTCTGTGTGTTCCAGCCGCCGTGGACGTGGGTCGGCAAGGTTCTTGGAATACATCGGTAAGTGGGGGGCATACCGGCGCCGGGAGGTAACACAATGGTTCCGCTGCTACTGGTCCTGCTGCTCTTCCTCATCCTGGTCGGCGCAGGGTTCGCACTGAAAATCCTTTGGTGGATCGCGATCGCGGTCCTGCTGATCTGGCTGATCGGCTTTGTCGTCCGGCCCGCCGGTACCGGTGGCCGACGTGGCCGCTGGTACCGCTGGTGACCACCTGATACGCCCCCGTAGATACGGGAGCCAGAACCCCTGTGCAAGGGGCGCACCGCTGATGGTGTGCCCCTTGCCTTTGTTCCCTGACGATTAGTGGTCCTTCCTGGGGGGAGGGAGATCAGTGAGGCGGCGTGCCCTAAATCCTTAATGTTCCGGAACCAGGCATCCAAGGATCTCCCAGCACGCCGCCTCGCATACCCCAGCGGCGGCCGCAGGTGAGACGTCGGGCGCCGCTCCCTGCGCGAGCGCTGCCGGCTGCTCCGGCATGTCTTGGGCTCCGCGCCGGTGATCGTGTCAGTACAGTCCGCCGAAGCCGGTGAGGCCCGGTTCTGGCTGGAGCTCCTCGCCGTCCACGACTTCGAAGGGTTGTTCGTCAAACGCGCGGACGAGCCCACGCCCCTGACGTGCGCCGGTGGCTGAAGATCAAGCACCGCGATGAGACTCTGGCCATCCTGGGCGCCCTCACGGGGCCGCCGCATTCTCGTGCTGGGCCGCTACGACCGTGAGTCTCCTCGGCTGCGGGTGGTCGGGCGGACCTCCCCGTTGCCGAGGGCGGCGCGCGAGCAGGTCGGGGCGCTGTTGCGCTCCGGCGGGCCCGGGCAGCCCTGGCCCGCGTACTCCTCCACGGCTGGGGCCGGTGGCCTGCCCGGTACGGCCGCGCCGGCCCCTGCATGCGTGTGCGTCCCACCCGGGTGGTGGAGGTCAGCGTCGACATCGTCACCTTCCAGGGGCCTGGCGTCATGCGGCTCGCTAGCTGACCGCTCGCCCCGGCTTGGTCCTCAGGACATACCGAAGGACCTTTACGTGGGATGAGGCTGGTCGGCCATCGACATCCCGGAACCGTGGGGCGATTGCAGGCGTGCTGGCGGCGCGTTGCCTCCGGTAGGTGAGCTGCTCCGGTTGGTGGGCGGGCAGGCTCGTCGTGCTGGGGTCCTGAGCGTCCATCGAGACCAGGATCGAGCCGTCCAGCCGCCGGTGACCGTCAGGTGGTGCCGAAGGCGCGGGAGATCGCGGTGTGGAGGTCGTGTTCGTCGAGTCCCGAGCGGCGGGCGAGGTCCACCAGCGAGCGGATGTGCTCGGTGATCGCCAGGCCGGCGGCGTCGGCGGACGCGGCGATCGTCGTGGCTCGGCCGCGGCGCATGTCGACCAGGCCCTCCTCGCGCAGTTGCTGGTATCCGCGCAGGACGGTGTGGAGGTTGACGCCGAGCGCGGTGGCCACCTCCCGGGCGGGGGGCAGCCGGTCGCCGGGGGCGAAATCGCCCCGGATCACGGCGCCTCGCACGGCGGCGGCGATCTGGTCGGCCAGGGGGATGTTCGAGGTCTCGTCGATGGTGATCAGCATGAGGCGCCCCGGGTGGAGCCGGGGACCGGCAGGTCGTCCAGCCGTGTGTTGATCAACGCCGCCGCCGTCTCGGGATCCTCGACGGTGAACACGCATTCGCGTCCGCCGGAGAGGGTGAGCCGCAGCGCCGGGCCGGATGCTCGTGAGCGGTAGCCGAAGACCCGCCCGTCGGCGACGACCCCGTAGGCGCCGCGGGGCAGCCCTGCGGGTGAGGACGCCGCCGTCGCGTGCTCGATGTGGTGGAAGGGCACCGTGATGAGGGCGCGTCGCGGGATCGACTGGGCGAGGGTGACGCCCCGCTGGTCGATCCGCACGGTGACGGTGGCGTGCGAGGCGAGCAGGGCCGCGAGGATCACCGTCAGCACGCCGGCGATCCCGGGCATGGTGAAGACTCCGAGAAGCCCCAGCCCGGCGAGCACCCCCGCGACGGCGAACGTGCGGTGGGACACCACCGACCGGCACCAGGCCGTTCGCTGATGGGGCGCCAACGTGATCCGGGGCGCCTCCGGGCCCGGGCGAACGGTCGCCGTGGGCAGGTCGGGGTCGCCTCCGGCCAGGACCCACCCGACGGCGCCGGAGACGGCGGCGATCGCCGCGATCGCCGCCGGATGCGCCCACCAGGCCGGGTGAAACGCCTGGGGCCGGGCGTCGTCGAG
The DNA here is from genome assembly GCF_018603865.1 of Actinomadura sp. NEAU-AAG7. Lineage (NCBI taxonomy): Bacteria > Bacillati > Actinomycetota > Actinomycetes > Streptosporangiales > Thermomonosporaceae > Actinomadura > Actinomadura sp. NEAU-AAG7. The sequence goes on along the minus strand of NZ_JAHFZY010000010.1, from coordinate 189,202 downwards.
GTTGCCGGTCACCAGCGACAGCGACCGCACGCACGCCGCGGCCCCGGCGGCCCAGGTGAACGGTGCGGGCCAGCGGACTCCCACCGGGGAGAGCCGGTGACGGTGGAGCCATGCCGCCAAGGCCACCGTCCCCACCAGCAGCCATGCCGCCGTCACCGCGTTGAGAATCGGCCACGACAGCCTGTCGTCCGGGTCAGCGGAGAGGGCCGCTTGGGCCGGGAGCCGCGAGCGCATCGCCAGGGTCAGCGCGGGCAGGACCAACATGGCGATCACCAGTGGCGCGAGGATCACCGCGCGGCGTCGGCCGAACCGCCGGGTGAACTGCCGCCTCGTCTGGGGCACGGCTCCGATCCCCTCCCCTGCTATTGTTCGCATGGCTCTATAACTTTACACTCAATCAGGAGGACCGGTGGGCAAGGGGAGATTCACGCTGGGCGCGGGAACCGGTCTGCTTCTCGGAGTCGTGGCCTCCGCCGTCACCGGGCAGTGGTGGCTGGTGGGCGTGGGCCTGGTACTCGGGGCCGGCGCCGCACGCGCCACCTCCCGAAACGAACGATAGGACGCGGCGGCCGCTGAACACTCGCGGCGAACCTGCGCGATGAGCGCGCTACGGCCCCTGTCCCGTCCGTGACGTTGTTCCAGGCTGTGACTCTTGGAGCCTGTGGGTTCCGGCGAAGTGGTCACTCATGGTGGAGATCGGTTCGGTCCGCGCAGAGGATGATCTTTCGGAGGAGGTCGAGTTCGGCGGCCGTAGCGGCTGCGTTTGATGGCCTTCACGCGCCAGACGCTGCCTTCGACCGCCCCGCTGTGCCCGAGGCGACGCCGCTTGGTTATCCGGCCCGCGTCCTGTCCGCGTGTCCGGGCCGGAATCCGTCCGGCGGACGAGCGGCGTGTACGCGCCGTGACCTGCGCAGAGTCCCCCGCTCCGGCCCTGGGACGCGTTCGGGAGGGAACCGCCGACACATGTCGGCGAGACATCTTCGGCGGCTTCCGGGCGCGGCCGCGCAGCGGCCCCTCGACTCGTGGGTCGAGGGGCCGTGTGGTGCTGGTGCCGACTAGGGGTGATCGAGGTGATGGGGGCCAGGATGGGGCGTGGGAGAGCAGATGCACCGGACGCGGCCACAGTTTCCGCACACCGGAACGCTCATGATTTCCTCTTTTGACCTCGGAAGGAATGTCGGTTGCCCTCTACCCGCCATTTCATGATTAATCGCAGCGGCCTCATTTTCCCTGCTCTGGGCCCCTCCCGGCCTCTCTATCAGTGCACCACGTGCGCGAGGGCCGATCATTTTTGGCCCATTTGATCGCCAGGGAGGGTGATCGAATGGGGCCCCGACGCGGCCAGAAGGCGGCCAGAAGGTTACAGGTTTCGGACCAAAGAACTCCCTGACCCGAAGCTCGTCGACGTCCCCGACCGGGACGACGACGAAGCACTTTCGTCCCGCAGTTCCCATTGATTCACGACGGTGCCACGGTCACCAATGGCCTCAGGGAACGCACGAGTTTTCAGGCCCGCCCCCGGTACCCACCGGATCCACGTCCCCGGCCGCCTCGGGGACGTCGCCGGCGCTCCCTCTCCGCCGTCGTGCTCGGGAGGGTTTTTCGACACGCCTACATGCACGCGCATCGCTCGTCTAATGGCCTCGCGAAACGCCCGCGGGGCGGGCGACCGCGAGCGGGTTGATCGAGTAAGCCTTCCGCCGGGTGCCATTCAGGGCAGCCACCGGTCGGGTTCGCTGACGTCGGCTGCCGCAGAAGGGACTCTGCCATGAGGCAGCCCGGGGCCGCTCACGATCAGACTTCGTGGTCGCGGGTGGAAGCGCGAAGACAGTCGCCTTGGGTTCGGGCGGCAAAGGAGCCGGTTTGCCGAGAACGATCTGGGCGCGCCATCCACTGGCGGTGTGACCGGAGAACCGGCTATCGCCTATGTCACCGAGCAGGGGACCGTCACTCGCAGCGCGCGAACCATCGTGGTTCTGCCAACCTCGCGTGAGTCAGGTCTTGGCGCGCTGCTGCTTGAGGCGGAGATTCTCTTTGCGGACTTCGGCTTGGATGGCCCGCTCCCGTTCCAGCCAGTCGGGGTTCTCGGCCTTCAGGTTCTCGATCTCGGCAGTGGTGAGCGGGCCCGTGATGCCGGCACGGGCCAGGCCCGAGGCGGAGACGCGGAGCTTGGCGGCGACGACCTGGCGGGGGTGAGGGCCCTCGCGGCGCAGGTCGGCGAGCCAGGAGGGCGGGTCGGCTTGGAGCGCGTTCAATTCGTTTCGGGAGACGGGGCCCTCCTGAAACTCGGCGGGCGCTGCTGACAGCAGGATTCCCAGCTTCTTGGCCGCGGTCGCGGGTTTCATGGTCTGCGGCGTCTTCGCCTTGGACGTGCTCATGACCACAAGGGTAGTCAGCGGGAGGGAGCCGCCCGGTCGTGGCTAGGCTGATGAAGTGACCGATGCTGAGTTCCGGCTGGCCTACGTGCCAGGGGTGACGCCCGGGAAGTGGGCGGGGGTGTGGGCCGAACGGGTGCGGGAGGTGCCGCTTCGGCTGATGCAGATGCCTGCCGCCGAGGTCGTGCCCGTGCTGCGGGACGGTGGTGTGGACGCGGCGTTCGTACGCCTGCCCGTCGACCGCGCCGCCCTTCATGTGATCCCGCTGTACCTGGAGACGACCGTGGTGGTGGTGCCGAAGGACCACGCCGTGGCCGCGGTCGAGGAGGTGGAGCTTGCCGATCTCGCCGACGAGGACGTGTTCGAACCGCTCGACGACGTCCTGACCTGGGATGACCGTCCCGGGCAGCCCGCCTTCACCCGTCCTGAGAACACCGCTGACGCGATCGGGTTGGTGGCGTCGGGGGCCGGCGTCCTGCTGCTCCCGCAGTCCTTGGCCCGCCTCCACCACCGCAGAGACCTCACCTACCGCACCGTGACCGACGCTCCTCAGTCCCAGATCGGTCTGGCCTGGCTTGAGGCTGTGACGACCGACCTCATGGAGGAACTGATCGGCATCGTCCGCGGTCGCACTCCCAACAGCTCCCGTGGCCGCAAACCGCAACAGCAGCCCACCGGTAAGAAGGCACCGCTGAAGCGCGCTGCCCCCAAGCGCCGCCGCCAAACGCGCCGCCGGACGTGAAGAGGGCCATGCCTGGCGACATCCGCGCGAGCACTACATCCGCATCTCGATGCCGTCAGAGGCCCGGTCGTCGCATCCACTTCAACGCCTAACGTGCACTGCCCCCGCACGGCATGTGGCCCGAGCCCTCAAGGCCGGATGGTCGCGCACCTGACGGGAACAAGAGCACGCGCACGTTCCCTCCTGAAGTCCCGAAAGGCGTTGGCCATTGCTGTCGGGCGTACAGCCGAGCCCGCGTCACCCGTCGATGACGTTTTGCTCCAGTAGCGCGGGCCGGGACCATAGCACGAGAGGCGGTCCCCTTTCCGGCTGCACCTTGCACTGTTGGGCCGGTTCTGTCCCCGCCGGAAGGCGGTAAGAGGCGGCGGGCTGGGCACCCACCGCCTCCCACACAGCTCGCACACCCCGTCCGTCCACGCGCTGTGTTGGTGGCCGGCCCCCGAGAATCGTGGATCGGGTGTGCCAAGATCCGACGGTGGAGATGACCGACATCACGCGCGCGATCGCGGCCGCGACTTCGGTCGCCGCATCGCTGGATCTGCCGGCCGACAACGCGCTCGTCCTCCACAGCTCCAACAGGCTGGCGCTGCGGCTGACGCCGTGCGACGTCCTTGCCCGGGTCGCCCCTGTCGGGCAAGAGGACGCACACCTAGAAGTTGAGCTCGCTCAACGGCTCGCCCAGGTCGGATGCCCGACGGGACTCCTGGAACCTCGGGTGGACCCACGTGTGTACTCCAGGGATGGCTTCACAGTGACGCTGTGGTCCTACTACGAACCCGTGGCACCTCACACCGCACCCCTCGACTACGCCAAAGCGTTGGAGCGGCTCCACGCAGGCATGCGCAAGGTCGACGTGCCGAGCCCCCGGTTCACCGATCGCATCGCGCAGGCGCAAGACGTCGTCGCCGACCCGGAGCTCTCGCCAGAGCTCGACGGCACCGACCGCGTGTTCCTCAGCAGCAGACTCGCAAGCCTGCGGCGGACGGTCGAGGACCGCGGCGCCGTGGAGCAACTACTCCACGGCGAGCCGCATCCGGGCAATCTGCTCAACACGGAGCACGGCCCGTTGTTCATCGACCTTGAGACGTGCTGCCGCGGACCCGTCGAGTTCGATCTCGCCCACGTCACCGAGGCGGTCTGCGAGCACTACCCGAACCTCGACCGAGGACTGCTGGACGAGTGCCGGCAACTCGTCCTCGCGATGGTCGCCGCCTGGCGCTGGGAACTCGGCGACCGACTCCCCGGCGGAAGGCGATTCGGAGAGGAACTCCTGCGCTCGCTGCGCGACGGCCCTCCTTGGCCCACACTCGACACGGTCACCAGGCGACTGGATGGTCCGTAGAAACCGCCGCTAACGGCCGGGACGTCGTTCGTAGAGGCTGAGCAGGAGACGGCGGACCTGGCGGCGCTCCACAAGGGCATACGTGCTGCCATCGGGACGGAGCGCCTCGGCCCGCGCTGCCACCTTCCGCTCGTCCTCGGGGCTCGCGGGGCCCTTGTGCCCCAGGCCGGTCAGCAGCCATACGCGGGGAGCGGTCCTCAGCCGGTGTCTGAGCTCGGAGTCGGGAACCGACACCCCGTCGATGGTGGCCGAGGCGCTGGGGGAACGCGCCAAGCCGACATCACGGAGCCGTGAGAAGCCGGTCGGATAGGGCATGGACATGCTCCGTCCGAAGCCCTCAAGGAACACCACGGCATCACCGGGCCTGGACAGCGCGCTCAGAACTCTCTCCGTGGTTCGCAGGTCGTCCAGATGTCCCCTGGGATTCCGAACAGCCAGTTGGGGCGGCACGACGACCGCCACGACGGCCACCAGCGCGACGGCCTGGAGCCGGAGGTGCAACCGGGCAAGGCCGGCCCCGGCGAGCAGGGCCGCGGCGGGCAGGCAGAACAGCAGATACCGGACGTTGTAGAGCGGGTGGGCCAGCGAGACGGTCAGCAGGACCACGGGCGGCAGGAGCAGCCACGGAAGCGCCAGCGCCACCAGCGGCGCGGTGCCCCTGGAGCGGACCAGCAGCACGATCGGGACGATCAACGTGAACGACCCCGTCAGCGCGGAGACGACCTCACCGAGTTCGGCTAAGCCGGGAGAGCTCATCCAGCCGATCGCGGACTGCTGTGTGCTCGCCAGGGCGGCCAGCGGGGCGGTCGCGGCCCCGGCCGCGCCGGCGGACGCGAGCCAGCGGGCCAACACCGCCCGGCGGGCATGGACGAGCAGGGTCGCACCATGCGCCGCCAGCAGCAGCGCCGCGACCAGATGCGCCGCGCCCAACAGGGCCATCATCGCGGAGTACGCGACGAACCATCGCGCGGAACCGGTCTGCGTCGCCTGCACCAGCAGCAGGCTCGCCAGCACCGCGAGCGCCATGACCAGCGCGTACGACCGGGCGTCCTGCCCCACCCGGGAGAACATCGGCGCCACCGTGCACAGCAACCCGGCCAGTACGCCCGCGCGTGCCGAGCACAGCCGGGCGCCGATCGCGGCGACACCGCCCACCGCCACCGCCCCGGCCAGCGCCGAAGGGAGTCTCAACGCCCACTCGTTCGTGCCGAAGACGGCGATGACCGGGTGCATCAGCAGGTAGTACAGGCCGTGGACGGCGTCGATGTTGCCCAGCAGACGGAGGATGTCCGGGAGGGGCCGCCGGGCGACCGAGATGGTCGCGGCCTCGTCGCGCCACAGGGACGGCGTGCCCAGCCCGGTCAGCAGGACCGCCAGCGCCAGCCCGCCGGGGCTCAGCCATGTCCAATAGGGCGTGCGGGTCGGCGCCGGGCCCCGCTCGGCCGCCACGACCGGATCGACCAGCTCATCGTTCTTGACCACCATCGCGTTGGCGCTCCCCCGAACTCGATGCGTTTCGTCCTCCCCAGGCGCTGAACGGCGACCGAGGACGACCTGATCCGCAAACGAGATTGTGGCCTGAAGATCAGCAACAAGCTCGGAATGTCACGATTTCCGGACATAGTTCAGCTGATCTGTGCTCGTCGGTGAATCGGCGCAGGTCGTGGAACTGGAGATCGGGAAGGCCGGCGACCCGCGGCGGGCAGGCCCGTCCTCGGCGAATTCGGCCAGGTGCGTTCGCGACTCCGGGACGATCCCGGGCGGGATGGACACCGCGCGCCGACCGGTCCGCGATCTGGGCGTCCTCCAGAAGCTCGCCGCCGTCCTACTCGGGCGCTGTGCTCAGCCCGGCTCGGCCAGGAGGAGGAGATGGCCGGGAAACTCGCCGTCGGCCGCGGCGGATGTGGGAGGAGTCCGCCACCCTGCCGAGAGGGCGCACACCGGCGGACGGCTCCGCGGCCTGCTTCGGCGTCTTGGCGGCGCCCTCCGATCAAGGTGGTGACACGTTCCTTCGACCGGGACATCCAGGTCGCAATCCCCTCACATCAGCGTGGTCTCCTGAAGGTGCAGCGGCAAAATGAATAAAGCGGGCACTGAATTGGTGAACAATCCCTGTATTTCAGCCTACGGCGGCGACTTCATCATCTCCACAGGCCGTTCGCCCAGGATCCCGAAGCCGACTGCCGGGCCCTCCCTCCCACCCATGCCGGGACGCCCCGCCTCCGAGAGCGCGAGGTCCACGCACGGTTCGCCAGATGTTCGCGATCAAGTTCGCACCCATGTGAAAATGGACCGTTCACATATCGGCGGGCCCCGTGCGCAAGGTCCGACGTGGCCGAGCTCGCATCGGTGGCGGCGCTGATCAGGCGACCTTCCCGCGCGTTGCGATGCCGTGGCCATTCCCGGTCAGGTGATCAACACAACCGAACGGAAATGGCTTACCGAGTGGTTCGATCCATGTCACTGTTGCACCGATCCCTTTGACACCGACGACCGGTCTGGCGAGGTGGACCATGAGCGACTCTGGTGCGTTGCCCTCTACCGGAGGTCAGGACGCGCGGGACCGGTTCGCCGAGCGGCTCCGGCGGTTGCGCGCGGAGGCGGGGAATCCCTCGTTTCGGGTCATGGCGGCCAAGTCGCGGTCGGTCAGCCATGCGACCCTGCACGAGGCGGCCAAGGGAACGAGGTTCCCGAGCTGGACGACAACGCAGGCCTTCGTCGAGGCCTGCGGAGGCGACGTCGAGGAGTGGCGGGAGCACTGGTGCGCCGCGCTCGGCTCGGACGCCGTCGCCTCCGGCGCCCCCGCAGCGGCCGTCCCCGGTTCCGGAGCAGAAGAGGGCGGGGACGAGTCGGCGGTGGTGCCCACGCCCGGCCCCGCGCGGAGGCGGCGCCGCCGTGTCATCGCGATCGTCGCGGGCTGCGGGGCGCTGGGCGGCGCGGGCGTCGGAGTGTCCTTACTGCTCGCCTCCGGAGGTCAGCCGGAGCCGAAGGTCGGGGCCGAGGCCCGGAAGACGACGATGTCGACGGCCCCGCTTTTCTCCGGCGACGCGAGCGCCTTCGTCGGCGACGTGACGATTCCCGATGGCACGGTGGTGAGGACCGGGCAGCGGTTCATCAAGACCTGGGAGCTCAAGAACGCGGGCGCCGTCCACTGGCACGGGCGCTTTCTGCAACGCGCGGCGCTGCCCGCCGACAACGGCACCTGTTTGACTCCGGCGAAGGTGCCGATTCCCGATACCGGGCCGGGGGCCCGCGTTCGGATCAGTGTTCCCGTCACCGCACCGGCCGCTCCTGGGTCGTGCTGGGTGGCCTGGAAGATGGTCGACGGCGAGGGCAGGCAACTCTTTCCCAGCGCCCGTCCCGTGTACTTCGTGGTCAACGTCGTCCGGTAGCGCCCGACCGTGTAAGAGCATGTCAGAACCTGTCACAGGGGGTACCTGACACCGCGCGGCCCTCGGCAAGGTGGTCACTGCCCGCCACTCAAGGGGGGTGGCGGCACAAGGGGGCTTCGATGATGAGACTCTCCACGGGCACGCTGGCGGCGTTTCTGGCCGTACCGGCGATCGGCGCGATTCCCGTGACCGCGCAGGCCGAGTCCGCGCCCGGTTGTAGGAGCATCGTTCAGATCGGCTCGACCGCCCATATTCGACACGGCGGGCAGACCTTCGCGTCGGTGAAGCAGTTCACGGGGTGCGGTAAGAACTGGGCCTATCTCTTCGTCTGGGCCGGTTACCGCGGTTCTCACCGGACGTGGAACGCGTGCGTGGCGGTCGCCGACAGTTCCGACCGTTCTCTGAACGGCACCCGGTGCCGGACCCGGACGAAGCAGATCTGGTCGCTCGGGACCCGCACGCTGGCGCACTGCACCCAGGCGGCCGGCTGGATCCCGGACGGGCCCAGGGCCTCGACCAGCAAGCGCTGCTGACGGGTCTGCGTCCGTCCACCGTCCCGGCGGCTCGACAGGGCAGCGGTCCGTCCCCTGCGGGGTCCCGTCCCTGCCCGCGAACACCGCCTTTCCCTCCCGCCGACGCGTGCGCGATCCGCGGCGGCCGGCCCCGCCGTGGCATCAGCCCGGCGCATCCGCGACCAGGAGGACCGATGAAGCCGTCCGCATGCGCGGCCACCCTCGCGGCGGCCGCCCTGCTCACCTCGCCGACCACGACCACGCCGGCTCAGGCGGCCTCACTGCCGGGTGTGGACATGGAGGCGCTCGTCAAGGCGGCCCAGATCGATCCGCGGCGGGCGAGCGAGAAGCCGACCCCGGGCGCCAAGGCCAGCGTGCTCCTCGTCGGGCGAGTACCGGCGCCGCTGACTTCACCAGGACCCCGCGACAAGCACGCCGGGACCATCCCGGCGAAGAGAAAAGGGAGAAACACCATGGGTACGACGCTCAACAAGGTCCTCTCCGTGGCCGCCGCCGCGGCGGCGATCGGAGGAACGGCGGTCGCGGCCGCACCGCCCGCCTCGGCGGCCGACCGCGACGGAAAGTGCGACAGCGGCGAGTTCTGCTACTACTTCAACAGCGGGAACAAGGGCTCGGTCTCGGACCTCGGGGGCTCGGTCGCCGACTACGGCGCCAAGCAGCCCGGCTGCTACGAGTTCAAGGGCCAGGGCAGCGGCAAGGGCAAGTGCGTCAAGAACGCCGCCGCCTCCGTCTGGAACCGCACCGGCCAGACCGTCCGGGTGTACTACAACAGCGACCACGGCGGCATCTACCAGGACTTCAAAAAGGGCGAGAAGGGCGACCTGAACCCCCGCCTGAAGAACCAGAACGCCTCGCACGAGCTCTCGCCGCGCAATCGCGTGAACATGTCGTCCGCGCTCTACCAGGCCCGCGGCGGACGGCTCACCTGCCCCTTCGACGGCTACCAGCACAGGTCCGGCCGGCACGAGGGCATCGACTTCGCCCGCAGCCGCGGCTCGAACGTCTACGCCCTGGTGAGCGGCAAGGTCACCCGTGTCGTGGAAGGGCGCGACGGCGGAGCGGGGCTCTCCACGATCGCCGTCTACAACGCCTCGCTGCGCAGGACGGTGATCTACCTCCACACCGATCCGCGCAATTCCCTGCGCGCGGGCCAGTCGATCCGCAAGGGCCAGGTCATCGCCAACGAGGCGTGGCGCGGGGTGTCGTCCAGCTCGTCCGCGCACACCCACGTGGAGATGCGCCCCGGACGGCAGACGCACGCGTCCCCGAGCGGCGACGAGCACCTGGCGAACCCGAACCCGAACTCGTTCTGGCGCTCCCAGGGCTACAACGTCCGGTAACGCCCGAGTCCTCTAACGGAAAGGAGGGCCACCGTGTCGAAACGGACCTTATCGCTGATCTCTCGACTCACCGCGGTGATACTGGGCGGAACGGTGCTCGCCGCCACGCAGGCGCCCGCCTCGGCGGCGGAGCGCAATGGCAAGTGCGACAGCGGCGAGTTCTGCTACTACTTCAACAGCGGGAACAAGGGCTCGGTCTCGGACCTCGGGGGCTCGGTCGCCGACTACGGCGCCAAGCAGCCCGGCTGCTACGAGTTCAAGGGCCAGGGCAGCGGCAAGGGCAAGTGCGTCAAGAACGCCGCCGCCTCCGTCTGGAACCGCACCGGCCAGACCGTCCGGGTGTACTACAACAGCGACCACGGCGGCATCTACCAGGACTTCAAAAAGGGCGGCAAGGGCAACCTGAACCCCCGCCTGAAGAACCAGAACGCCTCGCACAAGCCGCTGAGCTCCGGGCCGACCGAATGCAGGACGGACGGCACGAACACCAAGCCGCCCACGACGATCCTCGTGTACCGGACGTCCCAGGGGCGCGTGGAGAGGGTGAAGTTCAAGTACTACGTCAAGAACGTCCTGCCCAACGAGTGGGGGCCGCGCTGGCCGAAGGCGTCGCTGCGTGCCGGGGCGATGGCCGTGAAGAGCTACGGCTGGTACTGGGCTCTGCACTCGACGCGCAGGACGCCGTGGGGCGACTGCTTCGACGTCCACGACGACACGTCCAGCCAGGTGTACAGGCCCGGCTCCGCGACGGCGGCGGCGAGCGCCGCGGTGGACGCGACGTGGAGGACCCGGATGACCCGTAGCGGGAAGATCCTCCAGGCGCAGTACTGCGAGGACACGACGGCGTGCCCCGCCTGGCAGGACGGGAACTGGATGTCGCAGCACGGCTCCCGCGACAAGGCCGATGCGGGCTGGAGCCCCTCCAGGATCCTGAAGCACTACTACAGGAACATCGTTCTCCGGGACTGACGCCGGACCGAGGGGTGTCCAGAGCAGGCGCGTTCGCACCGCGACCGCCGCTCTGGACACCCCACTCCGCGCGCAAGCTCCGCCCCGCCGAGAATGTGCAGAAAAGGGGGCTCTGATACCTCTGTTTGGTGGTCCCGCCGGCGGTTCGCTGCTTGCCTGGAGAGGACGGGATCCTTTGGAAGGGAGTCGATCCAGAGGAGGCGTCATGTCGACCCCACCGTTCAAGCCCCCGCTGATGACCTACCCCCCGATCACGAGCAGCCCCGGCGTCCGGGAGTGGCAGCAGCAGATGAAGCGGCGCAGCTGGAACATCACGCCGGACGGGAAGTACGGGCCGCTCAGCAAGCGGACCTGCACGAACTTCCAGACCGAGAAGGGGCTGAAGGCCGACGGCATCGTCGGGCCGATCACCTGGCAGGCGTCCTGGGAGGCGCGCGGCATGCTCCCGCCGCCGGCGCCCGAGGAGATCCTCCAGTTCGGCTCCGAGGGTGAGGACGTGCTGACGTGGGAGCGCCAGGTCGACGCGCGCGGCTGGCGGATCAAGAACATCGACGGCCACTACGACGACGAGGACGCGAGCGCGTGCATCCTGATGCAGCGCGCCCTCGGCCTTCCGGCGACGGGCCAGGTCGACCAGGAGACCTGGGACGCCGCCTGGCTGGAGAAGGCGCCGCTGGCCGCCTGATCGAAGGGACCTCGGCGGATGGCGGGCTGGATCCCCGGCGCCAGGAGGCTCGACGAGTGGGAGCGCGAGCGCGGCTCGTGGGTGCTGTGCGAGGAGGTGCGCGCGGGCGTCCACGAACTCCGCGCGATCCTCGCCGAGCCGTCGGACGGTGCGAACCACTCCGAGTTGCTGCGCGGCGCGCGGCAGGCGCTCGATCGCGCGATGGACGTCCTCGATCCCGGCGCCCACCGGAGGAACCTGACGGCGTCGCATGTCACGACCGCCCAGCTCCACCTGAACTACGCGCGCTCGCTGTGGATGCGGACGCTCTCGCCGGAGGAGCTGCGATCGTTCCTGCCCGCGATGTCCGCCTTGGTCAGGCAGCATCTCGCGGTGACCGACGAGCACCGGATCTTCGTCGAGAGGCTGGCCAGGGAGGTACGGGAGGCCGAGGAGGCCGGCCGCCCCGCGCCCCTGACCGAGGGACGGCTCGTGACGCTGGTGGACGCGGTGGACGCCGCGCGCCAGGCCGCGCTGCGGGAGAAGCTCCGCGCGGAGAGCTTCGTGCGGATCGTCCGGTGGATCGCCGTGTTCCTGTTCTGCACGGTGATCGTGATCGGGGTGCTGTCGGCGCTGTGGCGGACGGAGGTCCCGCTGTGCTTCACCCCGGCGCCGAGCCCCGGCGCGCGGGGCGACTTCAGCGTGGTCTGCCCCACCGGCGCGGCGCCGTCGGTGCCCGCGGACCAACTCGACACGCGGACGCGCGAGGTCGCCGGATGGGGCGACTACATCGTCGTGATGCTCATCGGCCTGGTCGCGGCCGGGATCGCGGCGACCTCGGCGCTGCGCAAGATCCGCGGGACGTCCACGGCGTTCGGGATACCCGTCGCGCTGGCCGTGCTCAAGCTGCCGACCGGGGCGCTGACCGCGGTGCTCGGGCTGCTGCTGATGCGCGGCGGGTTCGTCCCCGGGCTCAGCGCGCTCGACTCGCCGGGGCAGATCATCGCCTGGGCGGTCGTCCTCGGGTACTCGCAGGAGCTGTTCACGAAGTTCGTCGACAGGCAGGGCCAGGCCGTCCTGGACGGCGTGCGCGGCCCGGTCGCCGCGCCCCCTCGCGAGCCCGCGCCCGAACCCGCCAGGCCGAAGCGCTGACGGCCGCGGTCGCCCGCTAGAGCGGCCAGGACTCCGACGGGCGGACGACGTCGAAGGCGAGGCCGCTGGACCCCTCGCCCGTGCCGGTCGTCTTCTCGCGGCGGATCCACGCGTGCCAGGAGCCGTCCGTCCAGCGGGAGAGCACCGGGCGCCTGGTGACCCGGCACCCTTCCCGGGGGACCTCCTCCTCGTGCAGCCAGGTCCCCTCGGTCAGCAGCCGGCCGCGCGGACCCGAGGCGATGCCGGGCTGCGTCAGCCCGACGAGCCGGAAGCGGATCGCGCCGACGCCGGCGGCCTCCGGGACGAGCGGCAGCCAGTAGTCGGGCACGATGGTCTGCACGGCGTAGGACGGGCCCTCGGGCACGGGCGTCGTCGGGGCGGTCCATGCCGCGCGGCGGTCCAGGAGCTCGCCGCGGCCGTCGGTGACGGTGTGCTCGATCGCCCAGCCGAGGTTGGCCAGCTCGTCCCGGGTGAGGGAGACGGTCTCCAGCGGCGGTCCCGGCATGTCGGCGGCGGCGGGCATCATGAGCAGGCCGTCCGGGGCGCCGTGCAGGGTGAACATGTTCCAGGACGGGTCGTCCCGCCCCGCGCGCCCGATCAGGTGCCGCCGCCCGAAGGTGTCGGTGACCAGTAGGGACGTCAGCGTGGTGAGGGAGCCCGCGGGCACCTCGACGGGCAGGGTGAACCAGTCGTTGCCGTAGGTCGTGGCGAACCCGAGCAGCAGCAGCCGTCCGGTGTCCAGGGCGTCGACCTCGACCGAGCCGAGGTCGACGGCGGCGTCCTCCGCCTCCCAGAACCGGTCGGCGGGAATGCCGCCGTACCGGACGGGCGAGGGGAACGCCCTGGCGTGCAGCGGTCGCGGTGGACCGGACCCGTCGGCGGCCGGGCCGGGCAGATCCGGGTCGGCGTCCAGGCTGTACCAGTCGAGGCCGTCGCCGAGGTACTCCTCGGCGGTCAGCACCGTGCCGCCCGCGGCGAGCGCCAACCGGTGCTCGAACCGGTGGCCGTCGAAGGTGTCGGGGGTGGGCCGGGGCACGGCCTCGGCCCACCAGTCCCGCCAGCGGCGCGCGACGTCGGCGAGCCCGTCGCCGGCCAGCCGTCCTGCGTCGATCGCGGCGGCGAGGGCGGCGGCGTCCGGGACGCGGCCGTCGAGGAGCCCGACCAGGCCGCCGGGCCCGGGGCGCAGCCCGAACTCCGCCAGCAGGCCCGGCAGCGCCTCCGACAGGCCGGACTCCGCGAGCATCGCGACGAACTGGGCGCCGCCCTCGGCCCGCGCCCTGTCGTCGACGACCGGCGGTTCGGACTCCACCCGCGGTTCGAGCGGCCCGAGCCGCGGATCGTAGGGCGTCCACGGCCCGTCCGGCGGCCGCCAGGCCGTGATGGGCCGGCTCTCGCCGATCAGTTCGACGTCGATCGGCGACCCGGCGTCCTGCCCGGCGAACTCCCCGAACTGCCACTGCCGCGTCAGCATCCAGGCCGGGTCGTGGATCCGCGCCGCCAGGCCGGACGCGACCTCGGTGCTGCGGTGCAGCGGCTCCAGCCGGTACATGTCGTCCAGGGGGAAACGCGGCTCTCCGGTGAGCGGGTCGAGGATCCGGACGCCGGCGTTCTCCTCGAAGGTCGCCAGGACCCCGCTGACCGTGCTGGTCCGGACCGTCGTGACACCGGGCAGCAGGTTGTCCAGCAGCGGCAGGTCGCCCAGGTCGACGGCGCGGAGCTTGGCCAGTTCCAGGGTGTCGTGCACGGCCAGGGCCAGGACGTCGGGCGTCCAGCCGCGTTCCGGGTCGGGCGGGACGGCGATGAGCACGGCCTGCGGTGCCTTGGCGTCCGGGCGGTCGTAATGGAACGCCAGCCCGGTCAGCTCGTGCGGGCCCTCCCCCTCGCCCTCCCCCTCGCCCTCCCCCTCGCCCTCCCCCTCGCCCGCGACCGCGCCGTCCGCCCCCGGCAGCGCCTCGGTCCACTCGTCCAGGACGATCCCCGCGAGCGGCTCGCCGGCGCCGATCGGCCGGGGCAGGTGGCAGACGAGATGCCATCGCGCCGGCGGACGGTCGTCCGGGTCGAAGGTGCCGCCGATCCACGGGTCGGCGAGCGTGCGCATCGGCTCCTGCGCCGCGACCTGGTCCCCCGTGCCGCCGGTGAGGAGCAGGGCCTCGTACCAGGCGCGCGCCGCGGGCCGGACCGCCGCGTACCGGCGGAGCCACGCCCCGACGGCCGAGCCGGTCGCCCCCGCCGGACGGGGCCCGAGGGCCGCCCCGGTCAGCCGCGGGGCCAGCGGGAGCCGCGCGCCGAGCAGGGCGGAGAGCGCCTCGGTGACCTGGCGGAGCCAGTCCTCACCGGGCGTCCCGCCGAGCGCGGCGCCGAGCCGGGCGGCGGCGGCCGCCGGGTCGGCGGCGGTGACCCCGAGCGCGGCGAGCCGGTCGGGGTCGGTGCCCGCGGCGGTGACCGCGTCCTTGTACGCGGTGGCGCGGGCGCGCGTCTCGGCGAGGTCGACCGGGACGGGGGCGGCGTCCGGCGGCAGCAGGTGCGCGGGCACCAGCGGCTGCGCGGAGGCCAGCAGGGTGCGCAGTCGCACCGCCAGCTCCCGCAGCCCGTCCCAGCCCTCACCGTGCAGGCGCCTCGTCCCCTTCCGGGTCAGCCGGGGCCGGTCACCGCTGGAGGCGTCCAGGACCAGCGCCAGCGCGCCCATGCCGAGCCGGTCGGCGGTCTGCGTGAACTCCTCCCCGGTCGCCGTCACCGTTCCGGAGAGCCGCAGCTCGGACGCGGGTCCGAGGAGTCCGGACACCCAGGCGTCGAGCCGGGGCTCCAGGGCCGTGAGAGCATCGGCGGGCCAGCCCGGAGCCGGCGCGGGGGCGTCCGGCAGCGCCAGGGCGAGCCGCTGGGTGACGGCCCTGCCGCGGTGCGGGGTGGTCAGCACCTCGAACCGGTCCGGGACGTCCTGGCCCCGGCCGAGGGTGTCGGCCGCCATTCCGGCGCGCAGGGCGTTGCCGCCGATCAGGTGGTGGACGCCCTCGGCGAGGAGGGCGTCGCCGACGGCGTCGAGCGCGTCGACCAGGTCGGCCAGGTGCGGTGCGGCCTCGCCCTGGTCGCCCACCTCCCCCGACGCCGCCGCCCGCGCCAGCGCCAGCCCGTCCACGACGTTGCGGTCGGCGATGGCCTCGTGGCTGTTGGCCCACAGGTCGGACGGGCTGTCGTCCAGGGGCGGCGGCTCGGGCACGGCGGGCGCGGGGAACCCGCGGCGGAACACCGGGACCAGCGCGTCGAGGCCGGCGTCGTGCAGGGCGCGCTCGAACCGGTAGCCGAGGAGCGTACCGAGGTTCTGGCCGTTGCGGACGCCGCGGACGAGCCACCGCGCCGTCCGCGCCCTCCGGGACGTGAGGTCGACCGCCAGCGTCCGGTCGCCCTCGTGGGCGAGGAAGCCGGAGCGCAGCACGGCGGCGGTGGCGGCGTGGTGCAGGGACGGCGCGTGGATGTAGCCGTCGGCGGGCGAGACGGACACCTCCCCGACGCCGGGCACGTCCGTGACGGTCTGCTCCTCCCCCGGCCGCAGGTCCTCGACCCAGCCGTACCCGCCGATCCGGACGCCCGCGCCGGGCGGCGACGCGGCCAGCCGCCTGGCGGCGAGCGAGGTGATCCACGCGTCCAGGCGGTGGGAGAGGACGTCGAACACCTCCAACAGGAGCGGGCCGAGATCCTCCGCCCGCGCCCGCGCGAGCGCGTCCAGGCCCTCGATGATCCGCGGCGCGCCCCGGGCGGTGTCGCGGACCGTCTCGCGGGCCCCTTCGACGAGGTCGGGGGTGCCGGGCGCGTCCGGCAGCCGGAGTTGCACCCACGAGTCCACGGACAAGGGGAAGGACAGCGCCAACCGGACGGGGTCGTCCCCGGAGCCGCCGGGGAGGAAGTCCCAGTTGGCGGTGGCCAGCAGGGCGGGGATGAGCTCCGGCGACTCGGGGATGTCGAAGATGGTGACCGGACGGTCTTCGGAGACGTCGCCGCCCGGCAGCATGGGCCACCGGTCCAGATAGTCGTCGAGCGACAACTCCTCGTGGAAGAGGGCGAGGCCGTCGGCGACGCGTTGCCGGCTGGTCTCGAAGAGCTCCCGGTAGGTGTCCGGGCTGGGGGCGATCTGCTGCTGGAACCGGCCGAAGTCGAGCCGGGTCGTCTCCGACTCGGGGTCGCGGGCCAGGTCGCTGGTCACCTCGCTCGGCACCCACCAGCGGAGACCGGACTCGGGCGGGACGCCGCCGACCGACAGCACCGGCCCCGGCGCCATGCGGTCGGCCGCCTCCAGCGTCGTCCGGGCGGTGTGGACACGCCGGATCACCAGGTCGGTCGCGACGGGAAGCCGGGAGAGGACGTCCACGGCCGCCCGGTCGGCGGGGCGCCCGTCGCCGACCCTGGGGATCCAGCCGGGGGCGAGCGCGGCCCGCCAATGGTGCCGCAGCCGCAGCGCCCACTCGACGATCGGCTCCTCCACAGCGGCGTCCCCGGTCCCGGCGGCCGGGCGCCACTCGTCCAGCCCGGCCACCGGCAGGACGCCGTAGGGCTGGCGTCCGACGCGGATGGTGGGAAGCGGCCCGCGGCTTCGGACGAACTCCGCCAGATGGTCCCGGATCCCGGGCCAGGGCCCGCCGCCGGGGACCTCGCCGCCGCCGTCCGGCTCGGCGTCCGGTTCGGGGCTCGGCTCGGTGTCCGGCATGTGCGGTTCCAGGGTGGCCAGGTCGTACCGTTCCGTCGCCGCCTGGACGAACCCCTGGGCCAGCGCGCCCCATCCGAGCGTGCACATTCCGGCGATGGCGCGGTCGGTCGCGTCGTCCGCGCCGTCGCACAGGCCGAGGAAGCGCGCGTCGGGCAGGCCGAGCGCGGCGGCCAGCGACGCGGCCGCCGTACCCGGCTCCGGCTCCGGGTCTTCGGCGACCGGCGGCGGGACGCGCGGCCGCGACGTCCACGCCGATCGCGTCTCCGGAGTGTTGTTGGTGGGCGTGCCCGCGGGGAGGAAGGCGAGCCCGCCGGTGTAGGCGTGGCCGAGCAGCAGGTCCGCCAGCCGGGCCGCGGCCGGGCCGGGCTCCTCCTGCCGGACGCCCACGGCGATGAGCTCGTCGAGGTGCTCGACACCCTCGGGCAGGGTCAGCGTCGCGGCCATCCCGGCCCGGACGGCGGCCTCGAAGTCCACGGCCCAGTCGGCGGGCTCGGCGTCCGAGGCGAGCAGACCGAGCGGGAGCACGGCGGGCACGGGTTCGTCCGCCGTCCGGTCGACGACCCTGGCCCCGCCGGTCAGGCCGATGAACCGCCACCGGTCGGGCAGGGTCGTGACGCGGGGCGGACGCCGATCCCCGTCGGGACGGATCTCCGGTGCCGCGGCGCCCGGCCGGGTCGCCCGCACCGTCCAGGCGGCGCGGGCGGGGCTCAGCGTGGTCAGCAGGCGCTGCCAGGCGCCGTCTCCGGGGTCCGCCCAGTACGCGCGGCCCGCCTCCGCCTCCGCCGCGGTCAGCCGGGGGTCGTGCGCCTCGACATGAAGGTCGTCGGGATAGACCCGCACCATGATCTGCCGACCGCCGGAGGTGAACCGGGTCTCCAGCCGGACCGGAAGCAGCGCCACGGGTCCGTTCCGGGGGGTGTGCGGGGTCGTCCCCCCACCAGCGACCGGTCCGCCGTCGCCGGAGCCGAACAGCGGGTCGCCCGAGCCGAGTTCGGCCGCGAGTTCCACGCGCACGAGGTCCAACCGGCTCCCCAGGTCGGCGGCCTCCGCCCGGCGCTGGGCCTGCACCTCGCGCTCGGCGTCGAGCTTCACCCGCGTCGGCAGCTGATGGGAGTACATGTCCATGCCCGCCACCAGGCGTTCCTCCAGCCGCCGCACCCACAGCTCGTGGTCGTCGGCGGCGGCGACCGCGGTGTCGCGGCGCAGGCGCAGGTCGTCGGCGTCGCGCCGGAGCGCGAAGACGTCAGCCACCGGGAAGCATCTCCTCGGCACGGTAGGCGAGCTGGAACGGCCGCTGGAACGCGATCCGCGCGATGTCGGCCGCGTCCCGGCCCCAGGCCGGATCGGTCCCGTTCTCCCGTTCGGGCGTGGGCGGCCTGCCTCCCACGGACCGGGGCACGAGGAAGCCGCGCCCGTCGACGGGGACGTCCGCCCATGTCAGGTCGGACCAGAGGGCGAGCGGCGGGCGGGGGCCGGACGCCTCGTCGTCGAACCCGAACCGGGTGCCGTGCATGGGCTCGCGGATCACGAACAGCCAGCCGCCGGCGGCCGCCTGCTCGCGCGTCGGCGTCTCGAACGCGTAGAGGCTCGTCGATTCGTCCGCCGGGACGGTGAACGTGGGCGGGAACCAGGTGCCCGCGCCGTCCGGTGGGACGCTCCCGTCCTCGGCGGCCTGCACGGCGTGGACGACCGTCCCCGGGAAGCGGCGCAGCACCTCGCCCCGCACGAGCAGGGTCAGCAGCGACCTGCCGCCCATCCGGTCATGCCCGCCGAGGGCGGTGCCGAGCGGCCAGCGCGCGATCTCGTCGATGTCGGGCGGCGCGCTCCGGTCCCGGGAGGGGCCCGCCGACGACCAGAAGCGGGCGAACGCCGTCCCGCGCTCGTCGGTCGGGAACTCCCGCCAGCGCAGCTCCCGGTTGAACTCGCCGTTGAGCCCGACCAGGAACGCCTCCGCGAAGGCGGGGTTGGTCTCCAGGAGGACGACCGAGTCCTCGGGCAGGCCGCCGAGTCCGGGCAGCCCCCACTCCGGCCAGCGGTGGAACAGTTCCGCCGCCATCGGGACGTCGAACGAGGGATGCGTCATGATCGGCCGCAGCGGGCGGGGGTCAGGGGCGGCGGCGTCCTGGAGCCCCGGCGCCGAGAGGGTGTCCTGGACGCGCGCCAACTGCAACGGCACCGGCTCGATGCCCACGCGGATGGCGGCGGTGAGCGTCGCGGCGCCCATGCCGAGGGCGCCGCCCATGTCCTGCGGCGTGTCCGTGGGCACGAAGTCGGCCGTCCGGCGCAGCCCGCGCAGCCAGCCGCCGGAGACGACCGTCCGTTCGGAGGTGCCGGTCTCGGCGGCCAGCGTCCGGGTGAGGTCCCCGAGTGCCGAGGTGTCCGGGGCGCCGACGGCGAACCCCGCGAACTGCGCGTGCGCGGCGTAGTCCCCGCGGACGTCGCACTGGGACAGCTCGCCGTCCATGAGCACGGCCAGCGTCCCGGCGGCGGCCGCGCCCGCCGGGTCGGTCTGCCGGGTGCCCAGCGTGCTCGTGTCGCCGGTGGCCTCGGTGCTGGAGGCGGGCGGTCCCAGCAGCCTGTCCCCGTTCAAGCCCGCGGCCAGCGCCGCGTCCTCCCGCGGGGGCCGCTCGGCGGCCCTGACGCCGCGCCGGGCCAGCCCGCCGCCGGGACGGGTCAGCCGGGCGAACGCCGTCGTGAAGGCGCCGCCGGGAACGGCGGTCTCGCCCACCACGTCGCCGAGGGGCCGCGGCTCGCGCGTGTCCTCAAGGCCGAGGGCGATCGACAGGGTCGAGCCGAGCGGCGCGGACAGCGCGGCGAGGGCGACCTGGTCCATCGTCGCCAGATGCTTGTCCTGGGCGCGCCGCCCGCACTCGGCCGCGAGCTCCGCCGCCGCGACCAGCCGCGCGGCCTCGCGGATCGGCCCGGCCTGCTCCCAGGCCCGCGCCATCAGGAACTCCTGCTCCAACTGGACGTAGCGGGCCCCGAGCGAGGCCACGACCCGGTGTCTGACCTGGAGGTTCAGCGTCGTCTGCCAGCCGGCCGCGTCCGCGCGCCGCAGCCCGGTGAACTGGCCGCCGTACAGCGGCGGCGTCACCGCCCCGGCCTCCTCCGGGGGCGGCCGGGTGGGATCGAACCGGCGTCCGGGGGCGTTCAGCTCGCCCAGCAGCTCGTCCACGAACGCCTCCTGGGCGGGCGACGCGGGCGTCCACACCTCGTCGGGCACCTCGGATCCCGGAATCCGCAGCGCTCCCTGGATCTGCGCGGTGACGGTCGCCGGGGTCCCCTCCGGCGGCTCGCGCTGCGGCCACGGGTTCCGGACACCGACCGAGCGGACCCCGAACCCGGCGATCATCGACGGATCCACCCCGTTCAACCGTCGCGCGAGCGCCTCGAACGAGCCGTCCGGGCCGGTGCGGAACCGCCACCAGTGGTACACCGGCACCTCGACCGGGACGGCGCCCGCCGTCCACGCCGGCTGCGCGGCCAGCCGGGGATCGGCCGGCCTTCCCCGTACTCCGGCCTCGCGGCCCGCCGCCGTCGCGGGCACCACGCACGCGACGTACGCGGTGCCCCCGTGGAGCCGCCGAGGGCAGACCAGCCGGGCGACGA
Organism: Actinomadura sp. NEAU-AAG7; assembly: GCF_018603865.1. NCBI lineage: Bacteria > Bacillati > Actinomycetota > Actinomycetes > Streptosporangiales > Thermomonosporaceae > Actinomadura > Actinomadura sp. NEAU-AAG7. The sequence continues at coordinate 168,388 of NZ_JAHFZY010000010.1, read as the reverse complement.
CGGCGCCGGACCTGCGCCGCACGCCCGACATGATCTGCCCGCGCGGGTCGTCCTCGTCGGTCAGGCGCGCCTCCACATGCGCCCACATCGCCGCGTCCACCAGGTCGAACTGCGCCTGGGGCGGGATCGTCACCACCGGCAGCGGGCGGCGCTCGGCGGGGACGCCCTCGTCCTCGCGCAGCACCACGAGCGCCAGCCAGGGCGGCGCGTCCGGCGGAGAGAGCTGCCACGGCAGGTCGGCGTGCGCGAACTCCACGCACGCGAGCTCGCCGGGGTCGGCGTTCAGGCAGCCGTCCGGCGGTTCCCGCCGCGCCACGAGGTTCCGGTCGAACCCGACCACGTCGCCGGGGCCGACCATCGGCAGCCTGAGGTCGGTTCCGGCCGGTGGGAGGACGACGTCGTCGTCACCGGCCTCCTCCCGGGTGCGGGTCAGCGTGATGGAGGGACGCACCTCCGCCCGTCCGTCCTGCCCCCGCGCGGCGGACGCGATGGCGCCGACCCGGACCGACGAGGCGAACCAGCGGCCGGTCACGCGAACCTCACCAGGGTCTCGGCGCGCCGCCAGCGCTCGACCCGCTCGGCGGCGTCCCACCGGCGCGCGAACGCCTCGGCCAGCAGCGACGCCTGGTTCTCGCTCAGGTGCACCGGGCGTTCCGGCCGGTAGCCGGTCTCGTACCCGTCGGCCGCCCGCCGCGGCTCGGCCAGCGCCGACCCGGACGTGTCGGCGGCGACCTCCAGGCCGCTGACGAACTCCCGGAACGCCTCGCCGCCGAGCCGCTCGTCCTCGGTCATGGTGAAGAACTCCGCCTGGACAAAGCGGTCCCTCACGGGATCCAGGTTCTCGTCGGGCGTCCGGCCCAGGGTGGCGGAGGTGGGCCGCCACCGCTGCGGCGCGACCGGCATGCGCTGGAACCGGTCGAAGGTGATGTCCATCGGCAGCACCGACTGCCGGGCGCACAGCACCGAGTCCGGGTGGATGAGCGCGCCGTCCGCCACCTGGGCCTCCGCGTCGGCGGCGAGCCACAGGCCCGTGCGGTCGCGGGCGGGCGGGCGCGCCGACCACGCCTCGCGCCTGGCGAACGCCTCGCCGAGCCTGATCGCGGGCAGTTCGGGATCGACCGCCGGCGTCACCGCGGGCGCCGCGCCCCAGGACACGTCGAAGTCGAGCGAGACGTCGTCGAACAGCACCGAGACACTGCCGGTGCCGAACGCGTGCCACGGAGCGGGACCCTCAAGTGTGAAGTCGAGGGCGACCCCGGCCAGCCGCCGGCCGAACGCCTTCACCGCGACCCCGGCGACGACGCGGACGGAGAACGAGAACACCGGGTCCCAGACGAACAGCGCGTCGAGCCCCAGCCAGCCCTCGACCCCGCAGCCGGCGATCGTGGCCTCCAGGCGCACCTGCCCGCCGAACATCACCGCGTTGGAGGTGACGGCGAGGTACGCCTCGGCACGCAGCCCGAGCCCGCTGCCGAGCGCCAGCCTCAGCCGGCGCAACTCCGGTACCCCCGGCGGCCGGACGTAGCGGGGATGGAACCCGCCCGCCGACAGCACGAAGTCGCCCCCGCCGCTCCCGCCCGCGCCCCGGAACAGCAGGTAGATCTCGCCGGAGACCGGCACGCCGGCGATCCACGAACCGGTCAGCGACACCAGCAGCTCCACCGACGGCGCCCCCGGATCGACCCGCCCGTAGAGTTCCGCCTGCAAGTGGACGATCGGCGCCTCCGCGTGCGGCAGCGCGGCGAGCATCCGGCCCAGCAGCAGGAACTGCGGCGGGGACGGCAGATCGAGGACCACCGCGGCGGCGAGCGACACGATCCCGCCGCTCCAGGTGATCCGCAGCATCGGGCCGACCACGAAACGGCCGCGCGCCTCCGGGAACGCGGCCCCCAGCGCGTCGAGGATCTCCGCCGCCCGCCGGGCGGGGTCGTCGGGGAACAGAACCCGGTCCGCGTGGCCGTCGGCGACCATGCGGCGCAGCGTGTCGGCGTCCGCGCGATGTCCGATCCCGACGATGCCGCCGACCGCGTCCACGGCGAAGCCGAGGCCGACCTGGACTCCCGGTGCGGGGAACGACGCGCTCAGCAGGAGCAGGAACGACAGGGGGGCGTTCCCGGACGGCGGGCGGAGCCGCCCGATCGCCTTGACCGACAGGGCCGCGAGGTCCAGGTCGAGGACGCCGCCGTACACCCCCGGCTCGATCCGCCGCAGGGAACCGCCGCCGCTGACCGGCCCCACGTCCAGGTCGACGTCCACGCCGTCCGGACCGGCGAGCGCGCCGCGGTCCGGAAGCGGGCCGACCCGGTCCCCGGCCAGCGCGATCGGCAGATCGAGCCCGATCCGCGCCACGCCCGCCCGCAGCGGCAGCCCCGGCGGCCGGACCTCGACGGAGACGCGCACGCCGAGGACCAGATCCTGCCCCGCGAGCCGGAGCTCGACCCCCTGCTGGAGGACGGACACCCCCGGCGCCGCCCGGGCGGCCTCCCCGCCACCGCCGCGAGCGTGCGCGCCGCCGGCGGCGCGCCTGAGTTGGAGACCGGTCGTCCCGGTGGCGGCGAAGCGCAGGCCGCCGGCGCGGTCGGCGAGGATCTCCATCCCGGACGGAGCGGACACCAGCGGACCGAGCAGGCCGAACAGCTCGTCCGGGACGACCGTCACGCTGAACCCGCGCAACCCGACCCTCAGCAGGGGCGTCGCGGTGGCGACGTCGACGGCCAGCTCCGCGCCGATCTCGTCCACGGCCACACCGGGAGGCCCCAGGCGGACGGGATCGGCACGGGTCAGGCGGACGGTCAGCGAACCGGACGCCTCGGGGGTCCGCACGGTCGGAGGGGCGCCCGGCACGACGGTGAGGTCCCAGGCGCCGGAGTCCCCGAGCACCTCCAGGCGCCACGGGCCGCTCTCGTGCGTCAGGTGGGGCCGCCCCGAGACCACGACGTCCAGTTGCGGGCCGCCCGGGACGACCGCGACGGCGGCGCAGGCGTCCCCGTCCCTGGCGACCAGCGCGAGACCGCGCCGACCGTCCGCCCGCCGCCACCCGTGCAGCCGCAACGCCGAACCGGTCCCAAGGTCGCCGACCACCGACCGCAGCAGCGCCATGAGCCCGCCGCGTTCGCCGGGGACGGCCCCGACCGGTTCCAGCAGGCGCCCTCGCAGCTCGGACGGCGCGGTGGGATCCTCGCCCAGCCCCGACAGCCCCAGCGGGTCGGCCGCGTCGGTGACCGCGCGCTCCGCCAGCGGCCACAGCAGCGCCGCCACCGCGTCCAGCAGTTCCCTGGGATTCATGACGGTGCCCCCTCGGGTCACTCCTGCCGGCGTGCGTCGCCGAACCGCGTGTCGGAGCCGAGCGCGACCTCCTGCGCGAACGCCGCATACGAACTCGGATTGGTCAGCGCGGCGGCGGTGGTCAGCGCCGAGTAGGCACCCAGCGACGCGCCGGTTGCCGGATCGGTCGCGATTCCGAAAGTGCGGCCCGCGATCGTGGCGCCGGACCATTCGGGGACGTCGGGTCCGGATCCGAACGTGAAGTGGACGGCCTCGTGAATCAGCACGGCGGCCCTGCCATTGGGGCCGTGTGACGTCGAGAACCGGTCGCCGACCTCGGTGAGGAGTCCCTGGCTCGTCTGCGCCGCGAACCCCAGGCCCGGCGTCCACCGGAACGCGGTGGGAATGGCGGCCAGCCTCGTCTGGATCTCCCCCAGCCGGGCCCTGACCACGGTGGTGTCGATCGTCCCCGTCATCGCGAAGTGGTTCCCGAAAGCGGTCGTGATGGCAGGGGTCACCGGCCCGTTGAGCGCCGCCGATGCCCGTGCGACCCAGCCGAGGGCGACGTCGGTGGCGGCCCCGGCGTCCAGGAGCGGCAGGAGGCCCGGCCACCGGGTCACCACCTCGAACGGGTCCGTCACCGTGAACTCGAACTGTTCGGAGTTGTAGTCGTAGCGCGCGTAGATAGGCGCGGACACGCTCTTCCCGATACCCGCGGCGACCGGATGCCCGTCGTCGTCGACCGCGGACGCCGCGGTGCGGAAAAGATACGCCTTCGTGTCGAGGGAGAGCAGCCCCGGGATCTCGCCGTCGATGCCGGCGGTGAACGCACCGGTCGCGTGCCAGTTCGGCGCGAACGGCTTCGGATAGCCCGGCGAGCGGGCGTTCGTCGTCCAGTCGAAGCGGCTGTACTGGTCGCCGCGGAAGAAATAGGCGAACTGGCTCTTGACGCCGCCTCCGGCGAACACGGCGTCGACCGAGGTCCAGCCCGCCGGCAGGTCCCAGTTCGAGGCCGTGTCGGCGGGCGCCCCGTCCGGCAGGCCGTCGGAAGCGCGCAGCCGCAGGTACTGCCCGTCCTTGAAGACGTAATGGAAGGCGGTGAAGTCCCCCTGCCCCGGCACCGCGCCGGCGAGGTCCCGATCGAACGGCGCCGGGTAGGGGATCCGCCGCGGGCCGTCCACGGCCCGGTCGGCCGACCAGTCATAGACCGCGAACCAGCCGCCGGAGAAGACCATCGTGGCGTCGGGGCCGAGCGCAGGCGTCCTGAGGGCGCCGTCGATCCTGGCGGTCGAGGACATGGTCCCCCCTCACATTCGACCGGTACACCGCCAACGCCATTATTGATTGCACGACGAAGGCTGAGCCCGTCCCATTAACCGATCTTTAGTGCGCCTTAGCCGGATTCGGTGACACCCATGGCGCCGGGAAATCCCTCCGAAGAAGGACACGAGGAAGACCGCGATCCGGTCTTGGAGGCCACCGCGGACGCGGCCGCCGCGGTGATCGGTGGCCCAGGTGGCGCGGCGCGCGGGGGCGCGCTCGCCGGACACGGCTCGTCCGCTGGGCGGTGAGCGCGCTTCTGACAGGGGGCCCGTGCCTCTCGGGTCGCGGCTACTTGCCGGTCACCTCGACCTTCCTGATGGTCGAGCGCCAGGTCGCGATGACCGTCACGGTGGCGTCGCCGGGGATCTCCTCGCGCATCGCCTCCTGGACGAAGGCCGCGAGTTCGTCGAGGGTCATGCCGTGCCTGCGGTCTTCGGCGGCGGCCTTGACGGTCTTCTCGGTGGTCATGCCGTCTGCCTCCTCGGCCGGGCCGGGGTCGGTCACCGGGGCCTCCCTGGACCGTGGGTCGGGGACGCGTCCGGGCGCGGCGACCCGGGTTCGTCGCGCGGCCGCGGACCCGCGCTGGTCGGGCTCGCCTCGTCCCCGCCGGCGGAACTCATCGGACGTTGATGACCACGTTGCCGAGTTTCTGGCCCGTCTCGACGTACCGGTAGGCGTCGACGATCTCGTCGAGGGGGTACCGCCGGTCGATGAGCGGTCTGAAGCCGCCGGAGGCGATCAGCTCCCGGATCTCGCGCATCGCCTCCGCGCGCTCGACCGTGAACGGGAACCTCACCCGTCGGCTGGACATCGCCAGCAGCAGGTTCTGGCCGCCGCGTCCCGGCTCGGACGACAGATAGACCCCGCCCGGTTTGAGCAGTCCCTTGCAGCGGCCGAACGAGCTCCTGCCCACCGCGTCGAACACCGCGTCGTGGATCGGCCCGTCGGCGGTGAAGTCGTCCTTCATGTAGTCGACGACCCGGTCCGCCCCCAGCCCCCGTACGAGTTCCATGTGCCCGGTCCCGCACACCGCCGTCACCTGGATGCCCTTCGCCTTGAGCAGCTGCACGGCCGCCGAGCCGATGCCTCCGGTGGCGCCGTAGACGAGAACGTGCTGCCCCTCGGCCACCTTGGCCGAGCGTAAGAACCCCAGCGCGTAGTGCGACCCCTCCGTCCCCGGGGCGACCTCCTCGAACGAGAGCCCCTCCGGCACGGTCGCGATCATCCTCTTCTCCGGAACCGCCACGTACTCGGCGTGCGTCCCGAAGGGCCCCTCGTTGTAGCCGAAGACCCGGTCCCCCACCCCGAACCGCTCGACGCGCTCCCCGACCGCCTCCACGACGCCCGCGAACTCGGTCCCGAGCACCTTGCGCCGCGGTCGCCGGAGTCCGCTCGCGAGCCTCATGACGATCGGCCGTGCGGCCCTGTAGGCGCAGTCCGTGCGGTTGACGGTCGTCGCGTGCACCCTGACCAGGACGTCACTGTCCCCCACCGCCGGCTCGTCCACCTCGGCGATCCGGACCACGTCCGGCGGCCCGTACCTGGCATGCACCGCAGCCTTCATGCCCCGACTTTATGCTCGCGGACGCGGGTTCACCGCCCCTTTCGCGGTTCGGCCTCCCGGCCTCGTCCTCGGCGTCCGGCCCTGGCCAAGATGGTCCCGGCCGAGCACCGGAAACCTCGAACAGGCTGTTGTTGACGTCAACACCTGGATTTCCGAAAGTGTCTCGCCGGGGAGACAGTCGTTGAGTCGGCCGCCACAGCGGGCGGCGGGGATGTGCGACGATCTCACCAGGTCATCGGGAGCCGATCGGCAGCCCGGCGGACCGGACGGCGGCGTCCAGGAGGGAGCTCACGACGACCTGCCGAACATGCAGGTCAACAGGCTGGACGACGTTTTCACCCAGAACGCATACCGGGACATCGCGCACCTCCGGCGCACCGACCCGGCGAGCCCGACCGGCGAGCGGGGCGAGCCGGACAGGGGCGGCGATCTTCGCGCGGCACCCGGTTGTCCCCCTCGTGCCGCGGAGCGGGCCCACAAGGCCGACGCCATCCCCCGGAGACCGGACAGAGCCGAGTAGATCAACGTTCCCACCACGACGAACACGACCGAGGGCCGACCATCGTGGCGGTCGCGACGCCCTACCGGCGACGCCCGCTCACTGACTGTTGACAATCACAACACACGGATCACATACTCAAACCCGCTCCGAAAAGGCCGTTGAGCCCACCGCGGGCCATCCGGCAGCCGAGCGAATGGAGAGCGCGCGTGCAGAAGGTCTACTGCTTGTACAAGCTGAAGCCCGGGGTGACGGCCGAGGAGTACGTCGAGTGGTCCAAGACCGTCGACCAGGCGATCACACGGCAGCAGCCCTGCGTGCACCGGTTCCGTGTGCTCCAGCTCGCCGGGTCGCGCGGCGGCCCGTCCCCGTGGGACGTCGTCGAGGACATCGAGGTCGAGTCGTGGGAGGCCTGGGAGCAGTGCCTGACCACGCCGGAGATGGCCGAGGTCGTGGCCGGTTTCCGCAAGATGGCCGACCGGGAGTCGGCCGTCACCGTGTTCGGCAGCGAGATCGAATAGCGAGGGTGGTGGGACATGGGAACCGTGCCTGACAACGCCGCGGACGGTGTCGTACCGCCGGCATCCCGGCTCTCGGTCGGGGCTCCGACCGAGACGGACCTGCTGGTGCCGTTCGCCCAGAGCGCGGAGCGTCTCGGCTTCGCCGGGATCTGGACGCAGGACACGGTGCACAGCGGCAACTTCTCGCTCGACGGGCTGCACGTGCTGTCGTACCTGGCGGCGGTCACCGAGCGGCTGCGGCTGGGCATCGGCGTGCTGTACTCCGGACGGCGGAACCCGGCCGTCCAGGCCCGCGAGCTGGCCACCATCGACCAGCTCTCGCGCGGCCGGCTCACCGTCGGGCTCGGCGTCGGCAACGACTACCACCGGCCGACCCTCGCCGCGCTGGGCATCCCGACCGATCGGCCGGTGCGCCGGCTGGTCGAGGGGATCGACGTGATGCGGGCCCTGTGGAGCCAGACCGAGGCCGCCTACGACGGGGAGCTGTACTCGTTCTCCGGCATCCGGTCGCAGCCGGAACCGGTCCAGCGCCCCGGCCCGCCCATCTGGATCGGGGCCCGCGCCGAGCCCGCGCTGCGGCGCGCCGTCCGGATCGCCGACGGGTGGACCGGAGCCGGGCCCGTCGCGACCGAGGACTTCCTGGACCAGCTGAAGATCGTCCAGCAGGCCCTGGCCGACGAGGGACGCGACCCGGCGACCTTCACCGTCTCCAAGAGCGTCTACCTCGCGGTCGAGGACAGCGTGGAGACCGCGCGGCGGCACCTGATCCCGTCGTTCGAGCGGGCGTACGGGGGGAACCCGGTCTACAACGCGGCCGACATGACCGAGCGGGTCGCCATCTTCGGCCCGCTGGACCACTGCGCCGAGCGGCTGGGCGAACTGTTCGACGCCGGGGTGGACGAGCTGATCCTCTACCCGATGTACGACCGGCCGGCCCAGCTTGAGGCGTTCGGGGAGCTGGTCCCCGCGCTGGACGGAGCGGGCCGCTCATGACGGCGGGGGCGGCCCGGCCCGTGGGCCGGGCCGTCCCCCACTCCGCTCGGGTACGTCCATCCGCCGTCCACACCACGGCGGGTGACGCGCCTGGCCGGCGACGGCTCTCACGACCGACCTCGGGGAGCCGCGTTTCAGTTGTATCCGCGTGCCGGCGGGCGACGCGCTGTGGTTCCGCCTGTTCGCCGAGGTGACCGCAGAACTCACCGGCCGGGGAGGACGGTAGCCGATGGACGACCTGACCGAGGCGCAGATCGAACGGTTCCGCGCCGACATCGACGCGTCGAGGACGTCCGGCGCGTACGAACCGGGCCGGTGGTCGGTGGCCCCGGGGAACCGCGACACGGCGGTGACCGGGGTGCTGCCCGGACACGTCCGGCTGCGCGACACCTCCGTCCGCGCGATCGAGTCGATGCCCGGCGTGGTGGTCGCCCGCGAGGCGAAGACCGCGTTCCTGCGGCTGCTGGCCCGCTCGGGGGTGCCGGAGATCGTGACCTCGGGGCCGGGCCGCGACCTCGACGCGCTCCGGGCCGACCTGGCGGTGATCAGGGAGGAGCAGCCGGGCTGCGTGGTGTCCTGCCCGTTCGTTTCCACCCTGGACGGCGTGGATCTGGCGCGGGACGTCGGATACGACGCCGTGCAGATCCCCGTGCCCGGGTTCGGGCCGGCGACCGGAATCTACGACCCGCTCCTTCCCGCGTCCCGGGACGAGGTCGTCAGGCGAGCGGTCGCGGTGGTGAAGCACGCGCGCGCCCGGGGGCTGCGGGTCACCGCCGCGCTCACGATGGTGTCCTACCTGAACGAGGAGCGGCTCGCCGAGACCGTGTCGGCCCTGGCCGGAGCGGGCGCCGACGAGATCACCCTGTTCGACGGGCCCGGCGCGGTCGGCCCGGAGGCGTTCGGACGGCTCGTCCACGTGACGAAGTCGGCCGCGCCGGACCTTGAGGTCGGGATCCACCCGCACAACACCTTCGGGCTCGGGGTCGCGTGCGCCGTGGCCGCGGCGCGGGCCGGTGCGACCGTGGTGGAGTCGTCGGTGAACGGCTACTGCGGCGGACCGGGGAACGCCGACCTCGCCGCGACCGCCGCCGCCTTCGAGGCGCTGTACGGGGTGCGGACGGGCGTCCGGCTCGACGTCCTGACCGAGCTGGCCCGGACGGGCGCGGAGCTGACCGGCCACATCCCGGCGCCGAACCAGCCGATCACCGGCCGGGACGCGTTCTGCTGGGGCGGCGGCGACTGGGTCACCGTGGAGCGCGAGGTGGATCCGCTGCTCCACAACTGCGTCGAACCCGCCCTGTTCGGCAACCGGCGCCGGGTGCCGCTGACGCCGCAGAGCGGCCCGCGCACGACCGCGGCGACCCTGCGCCGCCTCGGCATCGACGCGGACCCGGCGCTGGTCCCGGCCATCATGGAGCGGTGCCGCGCGGAACTCGACGCGCTGGGGCGGCTGCTCACCGACGAGGAGATCCGGGCGATCGCGCGATCGGTCCTCACGGCCTGATCAACGCGCGGACGGGCAGGCCGGGCGATTTTACCTATGCCCCGATCCTGGAAAATCTGCGTGCGGGACCGCCTGCAATTGGCGGCCATTCCCACAGGGCGGGCACCGATGGCCCCGAGCCCTGGAACAGGACAGCGGCACCGGGCCAAGGAATACCGCCGGCCGAGTCAAGCTCGGGCATAACACCTGAACCCCGACCCGCGTACCCCGGTTGACAGCGGAACGACCGCCGACCTACGTTCAAAATCACGAATGATCACCTGCCGCATCCACTCGGGGGAGCCTTGGATTACGCGGACGTCGTCAAGAAGCTCAAGAACTACATCGATACGGAACCGGGCTGGAAAGACAGGTTCGACCAGGCCGTTGATTCGGCGAAGGCGGCCGACATCAAAGACTGGGACATCGATTCCATCGACGACTACTACACGTTCATCGATGACTTCCTCAAGTGGGCTCCGCAGGAGAACACCCAGGGCGACGAGGTAATGAACCGGCTCTGCAAGTTCCACTTCCTGCTCGACCAGCCGACGGTGCGGGAGTTGCAGCGCCCCATCCGGCCGAGGGACGGCGCCAGGCCGGAGAGCAAGCTGTCCGACTGGATGGTCGACTACGCCAAGGAAATGGGCAGATTCCTTGACACCGAGAAGTCGCTGACCCCGGACACGCTCAAGTCCTTCAAGAACTCCCCGAACTACAACCTGAGCGAGTACGACGAGTCGGGCGGGGCGTGGACCACGTTCAACAGGTTCTTCGCACGGCACGTCAAGCCGGGTGCCCGGCCCATCGCCGCGCCCTCCGACGAGAGCGTGGTCGTCAGCCCCGCCGACAGCACGTTCGGCGGGCAGTGGGAGATCCGCGCCGATTCGAAGATCACACTCAAGGGCCTGCACTGGACGGTGGAGGAACTCCTGGCGGACAGCGATCACGCGAGCAGGTTCATGGGCGGAACATTCATGCACGCGTTCCTCAGCCCGCTCGACTACCACCGCCTGCACGCACCCGTCGGAGGGAAGGTGCTTGAGGCGAAGGTGATCCCCGGGGACGTCTACCTTGAGGTCACCGTCCAGAAGTCCTTCGATCGGGAGATGGGCGGGCAGCAGAGGCGGCTCAGCGCGATCCGCGTCATGGAGGCTCCCGACGAGCACTTCATGGACGCCCCCGACAGCCCGGGATACCAGTTCGCGCAGGCCCGCGGTCTCGTCGTGCTCGAAACGGCCATCGGGCTCGTCGCGGTCCTGCCGATCGGCATGGCGCAGGTCTCGTCGGTGAACCTCTCGGTCGCTCCGAACGACACGGTGGAAAAGGGCGCGGAGATCGCCTACTTCCAGTTCGGCGGCTCGGACATCGTCGTCCTCTTCGCCAAGAGCGATGTCGACATCACGGCGAAGGAGCACACCCACTACAAGATGGGCACCGCGATCGCCAAAGGCTACCTCTGAAAGGGCTCAGGCCAGGTATCCGCCGTCGATGTCGAGGACGGCGCCGGTGACATAGGAGGCCCCCGGCCCGGCGAGGAAGACCACGCCGGCCGCGATCTCCTCAGGCCGTCCGAAGCGCCCCATCGCGTTGGTCTCGCGCTGGGAGTCGGCGAACTCGCCCTCGGGAGGGTTCATCTCGGTGGCCACCGCGCCCGACCTGATGACGTTGACGGTGATCCCGCGCCGGCCCAGGTCGCGCGCGGCACCCTTGCTGTATCCGATGATCGCGGCCTTGGTCGCGGCGTAGTCGGCCATCCCCGGCCACCGCGCGAGCCCCGACAGCGTGGACCCGATGGTGATGATCCGCCCGCCCTCCCCCAGCACCGGTGCGGCGGCGCGGATCGCGGCCACCACGCCGTTCAGGTTCACCTTGTACAACCGGTCACGCGCCTCCGGATCACCGCCCTCCTCCCCGAGGACCTCCCGGCTGCTCACACCGGCGTTGTTGACCAGCACGTCCAGGCGTCCGAAGTCCGCCACGACGGCGGCGACCATAGCGGCGATCTGCGCCGGATCCGCCTGGTCGGCCCGGTAGGCGGCGCCCTTGCGCCCGGCCCGCTCGACGTCGCGGACGACCTCCTTCGCCCGGTCCGCGGACGCGGCGTAGGTGAGCGCGACGTCCGCGCCTTGCTCGGCGAGCGCCCGCGCCGTCGCCGCGCCGATCCCCCTCGAACCCCCCGTGACCAGGGCGACCCTACCGTCGAGCAGCATGAGACCTCCGTTGTGTACCGAACGATATAGAAGGGACAGTACTATACCGAGCGGTACACAAGAAACCCGACCCGCACCTGCGGCGGCATCGGTCCCCTGCGAGGGCTTGGGGTGTAACCCCCGGGCCTATCTAGGTGTGGACGGTTCACACTTCAGGCGGGAGGGGTTCGATGAGGATGTCGACCAAGACGTTGGCTGACGGTCGCCGGGTGAGTGGTCGGGTGCGTCTCGTCGCTCTGGGGGCGGTGCTGGGCGGGTGGCTGGCGTTCGCCACGGCGATCGAGTACGGCCTCGCCGCCGTTCACGAGCACGCCGGACTCGCGTCGGCCGGGCACGCTGCGGTCAGCACCCAGGGCGACGGCACCGCGCTTGGGCTGGGGCGGTACTAGGCGCGCGGGGGCTTCACCACGTGCGGCCCCCGGCGACACGCCCCCGCTCCCCGGGGGGCAGGCTTCGGCGCAGGTCATCGTCCGGTTGGGCTTATGATCAGCACCCATGGCATTGCAGCTTGTTCAGGTGAACTTCAAGGCTGGGGACGACGTGGCGCTCGGCCGGTTCTGGGCGGACGCGCTGGGGTGGGGCGTGTCCCACGAGGCGCCCGGCGTGACCAACGTCGAGCCCATCGGGTTCGACTGGCCCGACCCCGCGGCCGTGTGCGTTGATTTCGTCGGCGTTCCGGATCCCGAGAACGTGAAGTACCGGGTTCACCTCGATCTCGCCAGCAAGTCCGAGGCGCACCAGGCGGAGTTGGTCGCGCGCCTGACGGAGCTCGGCGCCACGCCCGCCGATGTGGGCCAAGGGGACGTTCCGTGGACGGTCATGGCCGATCCCGAGGGCAACGTGTTCTGCGTCCTGGAGCCCCGGCCCGTCTACCAGGACACCGGGCCGATCGCCGCGGTGGTGGTCGACTGCGCCGACCCGCGGGCCATGGCGCGGTTCTGGGGTGAGGCGACGGACTGGGCCGTGGTCGAGGTGACCGACGAGCACGCGGTGCTGCGTTCGGCCCAGGGTGTCGGACCGTATCTGGAGCTCCTCCGCAAGTCCGGCGAGAGGGCCTACTGGAACCGCGTCCACATCGACCTGCTGCCGTACTCCCGTGACGAACAGGCGGCGGAAGTGGCCCGGCTGCGGGGGCTCGGCGCCACCGATGTCGACCTCGGCCAGGGCGAGGTCTCATGGACGGTCATGGCCGATCCCGAGGGCAACGACTTCTGCGTCCTCGGCGGCGGGGCCTGAGCCTACGGTTCGCTGAGGAACGCCGCGGACCGTCCTTTTCGCGCTTCGTGCAGGGCGTGAATTCGCGTGTACAGGCGCGGGCTCATCATCGTCTTCCAGGTGCCGAGGGGTTGCACCAGCCAATCGGTGTGCTCGGACGCGTCCAGGACGATCCGGTCGAGCTCGGCGGAGGTGAGCACTCCTCCGTCGAAGACGAACCCGATCTTCGCGCACGGCCAACCCGGGCGGGGCGGGATGAAGTGCGTGAGGAGCAGGGTCGGTGGTCCGCCGAACTCGATCCCCGTTTCCTCCCGGCACTCCCGCACGGCCGTGGCGAACGGGGTCGTGTCGCCGTGCTCGACGTTGCCGCCGGGGAACTGCCAGGTCTCCACGCCGTGCGCCGACCGGAGGGCGAAAGGGTCGCCCCCGGTGTCGGTGAAGTACAGGGCCGCGTACATGGTGGCATTGGGGAGGGTCCGCACGTACTCCTCGGGCGGCAGCCATCTCACGGGGACTCCCAACGTCGTCGGTGCTGAATGCGGGGCTCTCGGTGTGAGCCGTCGATACGGGTATGTCGGGCCTGCATCCCGGCGGTTTCACCCATCCGATCATTTTCCGCTTCCGTCCTCGCCTCGCGCCTGAGGGGGTGAAAGGCGGTACAGAACACGTCTCGTGGGATCGGGCACCCGCCTGACCGGGGGGTCGAGCGGCGCCGGATGGTACTTGTGCAAGCGGGGCCAAGTTGCGTGCCACCGGTGACAAGACCCCTGTTCGGGCGCTGATTAGCGTTTCGCGAAATCGCCGGGCGGTGCCCGGCGCCGGTCGCCGAGCGTCTTCCCGGCCTCCCGCCGGACGTCGCGCGGCCCTTCGCGAGGGGGTGTCCCTGTGGTGGCTTCTCATCCGGACGTGGGAGCCGACGGGCACGACAGCCTGCTGGACAGGTTGGACACGCTGACGATCGTCCCCCGGCGAGCGGTCGTGGCGCGGTGGGTGCCGGGGGTGGTGCTGGCCGGGCTCGCGGCGTGGCTGGTGGTGAAGGTGGCCCGGAGCCCGAACCTGGACTGGGGCGTGGTCGGGGACTACCTGTTCGCCGAGCCGGTCCTGCGCGGGGTCGGGGTGACGCTCGTCCTGACGGCGGCGACGATGGTGTCCGGGCTGCTCATCGGCGGTGTGCTGGCGCTGATGCGGCAGTCGCGCAACCCGGTGGCGATCGCGGTCGGCGCGGCGTACGTGTGGTTCTTCAGGGGCACGCCGCTGCTGGTCCAGCTGGTCTTCTGGTTCAACCTCGCGCTGCTGTTCCCCCGGCTCGGTGTCGGGCTGCCCGGCACCGGGCTCGGGTGGACGGCGGAGACCAACCATGTGATCACGCCGTTCGTCGCCGCGCTGTGCGGGCTGGCGCTGCACGAGGCCGCGTACATGGCCGAGATCATCCGCGGCGGGTTCCTCGCCGTGCCGCAGGGGCAGATCGACGCGGCGCTGACGATCGGGATGACGCGGGGGCGGGCGGTACGGAGGATCGCCGTCCCGCAGGCGGTGCAGGTGATCCTGCCGCCGCTCGGCAACCAGTTCATCCTGATCCTCAAGGGGACGTCGATGGTGTCGGTGATCGGCGGCGGTGACCTGCTCACCCGCTCCCAGCAGATCTACGGGATGAACTACCAGGTCATCGCGCTGCTGATGGTGGCGTCGATCTGGTACCTGGTGCTCGTCTCGATCTCCAGCGCCGGGCAGTACTTCCTGGAGCGGGTCGTCCGGGGGCAGGCCGAGGGCGGGCTGCTGAGACGGGTCGTCCGCAACGCGTTCGGGGGACGGCGGTGAGCGCCCGGGGCAGCCTCGTCCTGCGAGGCATCCGCAAGGCGTTCGCGGGCACCGAGGTGCTGCGCGGGATCGACCTGGAGGTCGCGCCGGGCGAGGTGGTGTGCCTGCTCGGGCCGTCCGGCAGCGGGAAGAGCACGCTGCTGCGCTGCGTCAACCACCTTGAGCGGGTGGACGCGGGTTTCGTGCTCGTCGACGGGATCCTGGTCGGGTACGAGCCGCGCGGCGGACGGCTGCACGAGTCGTCGGAGAAGGACACCGCCCGGTTGCGGCGCCGCATGGGCATGGTCTTCCAGCACTTCAACCTGTTCACGCATCTGTCGGCGCTCGACAACGTGATGCTCGGGCCGGTCCGCGTCCTCGGGCGGGACGCGGCGGACGCCGAGCGCGACGCCCGCGCGCTGCTCGCCAGGGTCGGGCTGAAGGACCACGCCGGCAAGCGGCCCGGGCAGCTCTCCGGCGGCCAGCAGCAGCGGGTGGCGATCGCGCGGGCGCTCGCCATGGACCCCTCGGTGCTGCTGTTCGACGAGCCCACGAGCGCGCTGGATGCCGAACTTTCTTAGACGTACCCTCGACTTATGCCGACCACGATCTTCACTCCTGCGGACGTGCAACCCCCGGTGACCAGCCCTGACTACCTACATGCCGCCGCCCCGACGGCCGCCGCCATCTTCACCGGCCGCGCGTACCTTCGCGTGTCGAAGGACCGTCACGGGCGCATGCGATCACCGCAGCAGCAGAACGGCGAGATCGAACAGGACGCCGCCGCACTAGGGATCATCCTCGGCGACCCGTACACCGAGCGTGAGGCCGTGTCCGCGTCCCGCTACACCACAAAGAAGCGGGACGGGTTCGCCGAACTTCTCGCCGAACTTCAGACGGACAGCTTCGGCGCTGACATCCTCTACCTATGGGAGTCGTCGCGAGGATCCCGCCGCGTGGGCGAGTGGGTCACCCTGCTAGACCTGCTAGAAGAACGGGGCGTACTCGTGCGGGTGAAAACGCACGGACGAACCTACAACCCCGCCAACCCGCGCGACCGTCGTACGCTCCTAGAAGATGCCGTGGATAGCGAGTACGAGTCCGGCAAGACAAGTGACCGGATCCGACGTGACGTCGCCTCGAACGCTGCCGAAGGTCGCCCGCACGGCGCCCCAAACTGGGGATTCAAGGCCGTTTATGATGAACGAACCGGCCGCCTGATCAACTGGGACAAGGATCCGAAGCGGGCCCCCATCATTTGGGAGCTATTCGACCGACTCAAAAAGGGGCATGGTTTTATGAGAATCGCCGCAGACTGGGAAGCGCGCGGCATCACAAACAAAGGAGGAAAGCCGTTCTCGCCACAACACCTTCGGGACCTCGCACTTAAACCGACATACACCGGTCTGCGCGTCCATAAAGGTACGCTAATCGAGGCTATATGGCCAAATATCGTTGACCGGGCCACGTTCTGGAAAGTGCAAGAGATACTCGCCGGACCCAAACACCAAAACTACAGCCCGCGCGCGGGCCGTGCCGTTCACGAGTTCACGATGATTATCAAATGTGACGTGTGCGGTAACGGTATCGCGGTTAGCCACACAAAGGGCACACGATACCGTTGCCAAGTTAAGGGCTGTGTCCGCCTCGCAGACAAAGACGGCCTCGACGAGATTCTTCGTGCCGCCATCTGGGATTATCTTTCCAGGCCTGACATTTACGAGACCATCGCGATCTCGCCGAAGGAAACGGCGGAACTTCAGAAAATCGCCGACGACCTCGCGAAATTGCGCACGGAGCTGCGTAAGGCCGAATCCGACGAACCGGAATCGGTCAGTGAAGCCAAAATGATGGGCCGTCTCATCGAAAAACTCAAGACGGACATTGGCACGAAAGAACGACGTGAACTGGAACTAACTACCCCTTCGGCTCTGCGTGACCTCATGGCGCCGGGGGATGACATCGAACGTCGTTGGAAAGCGGCGCCGATCGAAACGCGCCGAAAGGTCGCAAGCATTCTTCTTACCCCGGAGTATCTCGGGGAGGTTCGCGTCACGAGGTCGCCTGTCGCGGGGGGGCGAGTGCCCGCCGCCGCGCGTATCAGATGGGTTCGTAAGGCGTCGGCAACGTAGACATGCCCGCCCGCCCCCCCGGTTGGTCCTACCGGGGGGGTGTTTGGTCTTCTGTGCGGGTTCCGCTCTTGCATACACATGCCATGGGGCATGAGCATGGACGGTGAGTCACACCGACTCAGGCGTAGCCGCCACCGGAACCATGCCGATAACCATAACCGCACCCAGAACTAGGCCACGCCATTGGAACGCCTACCTTTAAGGGCACCCATGGCGACACCGCAACCCGAACATGCACGCGACCACCTAGCCGGCCGCCTAGCTGCGCTTTCACGCTGGCACCCGCACAACCTAGAGGCACTCGAAAAGACACGCGCCGATTTCCATGAGGCGCGGTACCTCAGCGAGGTCAAGGAAATCGTGCGGACGGCGCCGCCGCTCACACCGGAAGCGCGGGACCGACTCCGCGACCTTCTACCCCCGCTGATCACGGGCGACTGACCATTCAGAGTCGACCGGGGCGCCGTCGAGACGGCGCCCCACCTTCGCGCGCCTGGTCGACGTCGAGGGCGGCTAGGGCCGTCCTGTGCGCGGGGGGCGGGTCGTCTCGACGTCGACCAGGCACCCTGGCACCGGTCAGCGCGCGGGGCGAGTGATGGCCCGCTGGCGCTCACATGGGTCGCGCCCCGGTCCCCGCACGGACAATGAGGGACCGGGCGGCGCGACCCATGCCAACCAGCATCCCCGGGACGCGCCCGGGGGCCACGGCAACGATAGAGCCGGTTCCGGGACGCCGTCATGGGTCTGGTGAGTCCAGAACGAAACTAAACAGACCTCGCTGTCCGGCCGTCGAGGCGCCGGCGAGGTCGAGGCGACCAGGGCGCCGCCTCGACGGCTCCAGACGGCCCCTCGACGTCGACCAGGCGCCGCCCGTGGTCGAGGGGGCGCCCCCGACCCCGGACACAAAAAGGGCGCCACCCCGTCAAGGGTGGCGCCCTGTTCCCGCTCCGTCCGACCGGCTAGGACCGGTTCAACTCGTCCCGCCGTGTCACGGCGTCGCCGTAGCTCGTGAACTCGCCCTCGACGGGGAACGCGCTGCGGTCCCCGTTAGCGTGGGCAACCCACTTGTCATAGTCCGTCACCGTGTACTTGCCGCCCGGGTTCGTAATGCTCCCCGGGTTGAGAATCACGTACGCCATTTCGATTCCCTTTCCCTTCCTACGCTTCGGTTTTGCCTAGTAGGTCGGGCGGCACGATAGCGATGAACCCGCCTTCCGACAACTTATGCGTTACCACTATGCAACGACCTTCGCCCGCCTGCCGAACTGTGGCCGCAAAGTTTTCCCGAACGTACTGCATTTCGGCGACTGTGATTGCTTCGGGTGGCGCGAAAGCGTCGGCTATGGCGGCCGGAACAACGGCCGCGATTCGCCGCCCACGCCGCGAAAGATAGGTGATCGTGCCGTGTTCCACGGTGGATTCGGCCAGCGTGGCGAAATTTGTACGGGCCTGAGAGACTCCCATGTCCGGCGCCCGGGGTGTCCGCGTGCGTATGTTGATCTGCGAGCGGAG
Source organism: Actinomadura sp. NEAU-AAG7 (assembly GCF_018603865.1). NCBI lineage: Bacteria > Bacillati > Actinomycetota > Actinomycetes > Streptosporangiales > Thermomonosporaceae > Actinomadura > Actinomadura sp. NEAU-AAG7. Next base: position 149,872 of record NZ_JAHFZY010000010.1, on the reverse strand, counting down.
TGCTTGAACCTGTGTCATGAGTTCCCCTAGCTGACTGGCGATGGCTTCGGGGGGCGGCGGGTCGGCTTGCTCGCACCGGTCAGCGAGCCGCGCCGCCTGGTCTGCCAGAGCGCGGGTCGCTGCGCGTAGCCAATCGTCGAGCGGCGCGGGTGAGGTCATGTCGTCATCCTGGCATGCGACGCCCGCCGCCTGGTCGCCCTCGCCGCCGCCCGGACGGCCGCCCACGGGCGTTAGAGCCAACGTGGATCGTGGGCGGGCCGTCGAGGGTAAGCGTCAGCGAAGTTCCGCTTCGAGTGCTTCTATCAGTGCCCAGTCGGGTTCAGGGCGGGCGCGTTCTTCCGCGATGGTGATCACGGTAATTGCCCCGTTGCGGTCGAGTGGTTGCGGCCACCCGGTGACGTGCCACTTGCCGTCCCGGCGGTGGGCGCGCACGTCTACCTCGGTGCTGGTGATCTGGTCGGCGTCGATGATCAATTGCATTCCTCGCACGCGTCGGCCGGTTGCGCTTCGTCGGAGTGGTCAGGGCAGAGGCCCCTCACCCTCAGGTCGTCGGAATCCTCGCCCTGTTCGATCAACTCGTCGCGCGCCGCTTCGGCTGCTCTGGTCGAGTCGCAGGGTCCGTAGATAAACCCGCCGGCGAAGTCTGACCATACGCCCCATTCGGAGACCATTGTGCTTCCCTTCGTGGTGATGGAGGTTGCGGAAACTTGTCAGCGGCGTTTGCCGCGTCGAGGGAAAACGATGTTCTGGCCGGTAGCCCGGGTGAGCGTCCACACGTAAACGCGGTCGTGGCCCGGGTTGGCTTCTAGGTGGCGGTGCCCCCACATAACGTTAGGGTCCGTGTCCTTGTTGTCCCAGTCGACCGGCGGTCCCATTTCGCCGCACTTGCGGCACTGTTCGACGTGGTATTCGACGAACGCGTCTGGCGCGTGCTCGTCGAGTCGGGGCAATGCAAATCCGGTAGCGGGTGGCGGTGGGGCGTACGCCTCGACGTCACCCACGGGCGCCCAGATGCCGCGCCCCCGGGAGGTCTTGCCATCCCATTCGGGGGTGGCCATCTCCACGAACTTGCCGGGGGTGTCGAGGCGGACGACGACCAGGGGCCGCCCCTGGTAGGTCACGCGGTCGTCCCGCTTGAACGGCGCCGAATCCGTTTCCGCCTCGACGGCGGGCGCCTGGTCCGCCTCGACGGCGGGCGCCGAGGTGGTCTTGACGCGGGGGGCGATTTCGGCGGGGCCGGACTCGACCGCCCATCCGGTCGCCTGGTCCTGGTACAGACGGCGACGGCGGTTAGCTCCGTCGCGCTTGATCCACAGGTAAGTACCGCGCTCGTCCTCGTCGAAATCCGACACGTAGTAGCGCCCCCCATTGGGGGACGTCAGGTGTGTGCCCCTGGCGATGTAGTCGAGGTCAATCACGGGCTGTCCTTTCGTGGGGGTGTCTGACGTCTAGGACTCGTCAGCGACGCTTTGAGCGCCGGACGCGCGGTGATGAGCGCGCGTTTCGTCCTTACGCGAGACGGGCAGTCCAGAAATCCCCGGCGGGACATTGCTGCGCGTCGTTAAGGATGTAACTTTTGACGAAATCGCGGATCTCTTGAGCGGATGTTCCGCACCCGTATTCGGTGTTCAAGGATTCGACGTCTTCGGCGGTCAGCTCTACCGTCAACTTCACGCTGATCTTCATTGGGTACCTTCCGTGCCGGTTACGGTGTTCCTGGCCTCTGTTCGGTCTTGCCTGCCTTACGTTACAGCACGTTTCAACCTTACGGTTCAGATTAGCTAAATCTCGGCGAAGAATCTTTCTTGGAGGATGTTCGCGCAGGTCAAAGCATGTGTAAGCGGTGACCGGATACGGCCACCGCCTCGTTCCACCGCACGGCCGCGCGGCTAAGAGCTGGTCGAGCCGCCCTCAAAGACAGCGATGCCCCCTCGACGGCGGTGGTCGAGGGGGCGCCGGGGAGCGTCGAGGGGGGCACACAAGAACGCGGGTGGGGTGCGGTCGTCTACCGCACACCCACCCGCGTCCCGGGCGCCGCTCCCCACGGGGACCGGGAACGGTGCCAGGGGGGCCGCGCCGGACGGGGCGCCGCCGGGACAGGGTGAGAGACCTTCCCGGGCGCACACGCGAACCAGCGCGGCCCCTGCGCCCGCCCCCGGGGACAGTAGGGCGGGCGCCGTCCTAGAGCGTTTCGCCCCGCCTGAGTCGCGCGAGATACTCGGCGACGTCGGGCGCGCGGAGACTGCCGAGGTACTCGGCGACCGCCGGCACCGGCAGATGCGCCGTGTGCGGCTCGTGGATCCCACGCGGGCAGATTCCGCGCACTCTCACGATGTCGTCGGGGTGGTGGATCACCGCGCAGGGCGGACACATCGGAATGACCGCTGTCCGCCCGGTCAGCTCTATCGCCGCGTCCGGCATGTGCACCACCCTGTCGCAGTACACACATTCCGTTTCGGACCCGGGCAACCGCCCTTGCCCAAGGTCGTCGCAGATGACGAGTGTTCCATCGATTTCCATGTCTCGAATCTCCATTGATTCCGCGGGGCCATTTATTTGACCGGTGGGCGACCTATTGCCCAGCCCAGGCAATTACGCCCGGTCGCCCACCGGCGCCCTATTCACGGGAAAGGGACACGCCGATGGCGGGGCCCGCTTTCCGGTGCGCTCCGAAAAAGGCGCATATTAGGCACTCGATCGTGACGGATATTTCTTCGTCTGTCGTGAGCGCCTCATGTAGCGCCTTCTGTTGTTTTGGCCCTAGCCATATCGGGGAGCCGCAACGGCGGCACGTCGTCCGCTCCGAGCCTGGGGCGGGCGATGGGTTGAGTTCTTCTAGATTCGGGTCGAGTCCGAGTGACCGGAGTCGGGCGTGGTAGGCGCGGGTGATTACGGGTCGGCACGACATCACTACGGGAATCATTCGTAGCCTTCCGTCTGGGTGAGGGTCTGCATCGTGACGTCGAGGCCGACCGCCGTAGCGACCGCCCATCCGACGACCAGGGCGCCCGGTCCCGGCGCGGCGTGGACGGTGACGCCCACGCACAGCGCCATGACCGCGATGCCGCCGTACAGCCGTGTCCACGTCCACCAAGACGACGCCCGCCCCTGTTGCGGCGCCGTCCGGTCGAGATAGGACCAGAGCCATTCAGCGAACGGGTCTGCGCCGTTCACGCGTGCCCGCCACGGCGGCTAGCTCTGGCGACCCGCCATAGCGTTCGCCGGGACGGTCGGCCGAGTGCCGCGCGGGTGTCCGGAGACAGCAGCGTCCCGGCGAACCGCGCGGTGTCGCCCTGGTCGACGGATTCGAGGATGTCCGCCACATTCGCGGCCGTCGTCCGGCGCGCGTCATACCCCTCGACCAGGCGGCAATAGCGAACGAAGCGTGCGGCGTCATGGATCGCTTTCGTCATCTGTTGTGCGTCGGGCGGGCCGTGTTTGGGGGTGTGGGCGTCGGTGTCGGGTCTCCAATACATCACCGGTTCTCTTTCTGATTCAGTACGCCGGTACCGCAGAACGCGCCCGTGCATCGCCGACACATCCCGTCCGAAGCGCCCGGGATGCCGTCGACACGGAAACACAACAGGCACACGCCCACGCCGGCGGGCAGCATCCCCGATTCTTGTAGCTCGACCAGTGCCCGCCGGGCGAGGAATCCGGCCGTGCGCACATTCAAAGCGTCCGGCATTTCCGGCGGCGCGGTGTTGCTGGCACCCCACCATGCGAGCCACTCGCGTAGCAGACTGACCGGGTCGCCCGCGCCGGTGCCGGACTGTGTTCGCGCGGTACGCGCATAAAGGGCGTCGGGGCGTCCCTCCGCTGGCAAACCCGCCTGCCCCCACCATGACGCCCACCGGCGCGCGAGATACCGCGCCGTCTCCTGGTCGGCAATCACGGCCGTTTCCCTTTGGTGATCTGGTTTTGCAGGGATACCCATGCCGGACTGCGTCTCAGCAGGCGACCGAGCATCCCGACCGTGTATCCGCTCGCATGGTAGAAATCATTCACCTTGCGGGCACGTTCCGCCCGGAGTCGTTTGACCTCCTTTTCGTGGCCGCTGATCTCGCGGTCAACATGTTCGTTATATGCCCTTAGTTGTTCCGCGCGGCGCCGCCATTCGTCAGCGCGCCGCACCGGGTTATCGCCGTGAGGCATGGCTACCGGCCGCGTCTGCGGTGATGTGCGGTGCGGTCGGATAGGTGACGCCGGACGACTCCGGTTCGGTCGCGCGGGCCGGTGCGGCACGGAACCGGCTCACCGTCTCCGCATGCCCCTGCTGGGCCGCGTGCTGTGTCATGTGCCCTTCTACGGAGGTTTCCGTGATGGTGGTGCGTGTTGCCCATAGCGGGGTGGTGGGGTGCCCCTGGTCGTCGGTCTCGGCGTACACAACGAACGTTGTGCGCACCTCGACTGTCAACCCGGGACGAATGGCGATGACGTCTCTAGCGGCTGTGCGCGCCTCGACGTCTTCCATGAGTGCTTTTGCCTGCTCCGGGGTGATTAGGGTTCCGTCGAGTCCAAACCAGGCCATCGGTTCACCTATGGATCCGGGGAGTGGGACCGATTCCCGCCGTCCCCCGGGGCGCCTTGGAGAATGAGCGGGGGTGGCGCCGCCTGGTCGACGGGCGGGAACCGGCCGATAGAGGGGGCAGTGCGCCGGCGTCGGCGTGGATCCGGCGCCGCAGTGCCCTGACCAGTGGGGGCGCTCATCTCGTCTCGTGCGGCGTGGCGGGGGTTCCGCCCCTGGTACGCCCGCCGCCGCACGTAGCGGTGTGCAGCTCTACCCGTGGCCAGAGAGACGGCGTCGGCGACGCCGGCGCACTGCCCGGGGCCGTGTGGCGGCGCGGGGAACCTGTCCTGAGTTTCCCCGCGCCGCAGACGGACACGGCCCGTCTGTGAAGTCCTGTGGGGAGTGCCCCGGGCGGGGGTGCAAGGGGGGAACCGGTGTCGGCTCCGTCCCGCCCGGGGCGCTCGCCCGGTTTCGGTTCGACGCGCGCTAGGGCGCCCGTGCTCTCTTCACGCCCCCTCCTCTAGCAGGCGACTCTGAGAAACTCGATCTCGTCCGTTTGAATCGCGAGGATTTGAGCCACCATCGCCACCTGAACCGGAACATCACGGGTCCCGGCTATCATTGGCGGGTGCGCGCAGTAGCTGGTGAAAGGTTGGCCCTTGACGTCCAGCCGGTACACGTTTCCGGAGTATCCGGTCTGTACGGCGTAGCGTCCGCCGTGAGAGCCCGTGATGACGAGGTGCTTCCCGGACTCCAGACGCGCGCGGTTATCCTCGTCGAGGATCGCGGCTAGGACGTGGAACGCCTTTTCGCGGTACTCGCCCGCTTCCTTCTGCTGTGCCTCTGTGCGCGGTGTCTGGTCAGTCCACGCGCATTGCACGCAATGGGGACGCCCGCACGGCATGATCAACCCCCTTGGAGGGGCTGTACCAGCACGACCACGGCGGCGTCCGGAGCGAATTCCCTGATCTGTTCGCCTCCGTGGTCGGGGTTGTCGGTGCGGTAGGCGAGCGCGCCCGCGCCCACCTGCCGGTCGAATGCCGCACGCGCCGCCTCGACCGTCGCCGGGTCGCCCGGATCCCACCGGACATCACCCCCGGGGCCGGTGAGGTCGTACATCACCCCCTGACGCGTTTCGGTTTCGTGGGTGTCGGGGGTCGCCAGGAGTTCGGCGGTCATGGGTTGTTCCTTTCCGGGGGTTATCCCCTGTTGTGGCGTGGGGGCGATCCCACGTTTGATGCCGGTAGGCCGGTCTGTTGCTGGCCTACCGCGACGCCTAGCCGGAAACTTTCCGCATTCGTTTCCAAACGGCGGACGATAAAGAGCGTCCACAGCGTCGGAAACTCACCGGCCAGGAAAATCCACCGCAGATCAATCAACCAGATGGGCGGGTCATAGCCCATCCAATCCACGGCGAACGTTGCGAATGTCGCCACCATAAGTGCGCTGATGGCCATGAAGTAGAATCGGCTACATCGGACCGTCATGCCTTTCGCCCCTCAGCCTTTCCAATAGGGCGGTCGCCGCCCGGGTAAGCTGCTCCGAATAATTCATGACCTCGACGGCGAAACGTTCCACTTCCCGCCGTTCTTGTAGCAGGGTGTCATGCTCGCCGAGGAATCCGAGCAGATCCTCAACTGATATCCGCCTGGAATTCTGCGCGTCATTGCGCGCGAGGTCGGGAGCGGTCGAAGTAACCCCCTTGCGACCGCTCGTGTCGGTGTCGGACATGGCGCCGGTCGGTGCCGAAACGGCCGGCGGAGCGGGAGCGGCGGGGGTGGGCGCGACGGTAGCGGGTACGGCGGTGTGCGCCGGTACGCCCTGGTCTCTCTGAATGAAATACACGGACGGGACCACGGGATTACCGGCCTTGATACTGACCAGGCGGCCGGACTCGACAAGAATCGCCCGAACCCGGTTCAGAAGGTAATTGAAATCGGCCTTGCTCAGGGCGGAAAGCTCCGGGTACACCTCCCTCATTTCGTCCCCGATACGACCGGCCCACCGCCATCCGGGTTTACCGGCGTGGGTGGTGGCGTTCTTGGGATGGGCGGCTGCTTTGGTCTGGAGGTGCCACCACATGTAGCGCGCGGCGTCACGGACGGTTGCCTTTCCGATGGGGGGCCGCTCGGGCGCCGCCGGACGCGTCGTCCTGGTCGTCGCGCTCGCCTCGGCGGGTTTGGGCGTCGGCGACGGGGCAGGGGGCACGGTCGACACAGAGGTTCCGTCGTCGAAACGGACCTTCGCAATTTCACCTAGCCGTGGCATCTGCTGACCTCTCGTGCGCCGCTTCTTTTTAGTGTGCTGATGGTTATTTGCTATCGGATCGTTCCACCCAAGGTGCCGACGCAATTTGCGGCGGGTGGTGTGAAGCTGATTGTGATCGGACGGAGTTCCGGGGAGCGTCACCCCGTGCCCCACCGGTTGCCCGTGCGCATCCGCCCGGTATGCGCGCCGGTGCGAACTGGAGGTGCGGTCGTCGGGAACCACATATCCGGGGGTGTCATTAATCCGCTTGATGAGCTGATCAATGTCTTTACGGGAAGTCAAGGCGATTGCCTCGATTCCTCCGACCTGCCCGCCCATGCGAGCATTCTTTCCACAGTGTCAGAGAACCTGAGTTCGCGTTCACGTTCTTGTTTGCGCCACTCGCTCAATAGGGCTAGCTTCTGACGATCTGTGAGTTTTGGTGAGGCGAGAATCTCACTCAGGGCGTCCTCGCCGCCTAGCATTTCGTGCTCACTGAAATGCCCCGCCTCGACCAGCAATTTCCGCACCGACACATTCAAAACCGGAGCCAGTTTCCGCAGGGCGCGGTTTCCTGGTTGGCGTTCGTGGTGCTCCCAGCGTGAAACTAGGCTGGGGTTGATACCGGCCCGCCTGCACAGCTCGGGGACGCCGGTCACGCCAGCGTCTCGCATGGCCTCGCTCAAGAAGGTCATCCATCGTTTGGGTTCGTACATGTCGTTCCCCCCACCTGCTACGGGTTACGGTCAGTCAATGCACCGTGCCCGTTTTGCACTGGGTCACGGACGCTAGCGATCACTTACGTACGGGTCAACCCCCCTGACTAGGGCTGATCTTGTCACCATGTGAAACATGGACGTAACAAACTGGGGCCATCGTTCCTGCATGTCAGGCGGTTTCAGTCCGTCTGCGGACCGTCCACAACCCTTGTAAAGTCCGCCACCGGAACCGGGGTTGGATCACCGCTCTTGCGGCCTTGCGTACACGCAATCTGTGCGATCACGCTGACCCACATGAGGCCCACTTGTCCGAAATATCCCCTTGTGCGTGTCCGCAGCGACCACCTGCGGGTCGTCGCACGCCGTCACGGCTACCTCACGGACGCCGCCACGGCCGACCGTCTTGGTATCAGCGCCGCCACCCTTTCACGGGCCATGCACGGGGCCACCGCAGGGGGCCGCGTCATCGCCGCCATCTGGGAGTCCTTCGCCCAAGACGGCGACGCCCGCCTAGATGACCTGTTGACGCTTCACCTAGATGACTCCGTGCAATACGGCGCGTCCAATGAGCCGAGAATCTCACCCAGGGGCGCGTCATGAGCCGCGAACGCGCTAAAGGTACAGCAGCCGAAACCGCAGTCGTTCATTACCTGCGGGGCGCAGGGTTCCCCCATGTCGAGCGCCGCGCCGGTGCCGGACGCCTCGACGCCGGCGACATCGCCGGAATCGTCGGCGTCGTCATAGAAGTCAAGGCCCACGCGCGCACGGAGCTAGCCGCATGGCTGGACGAAACCCGACGCGAAACCGCCAACGGTCACGCCGACTACGGCGCCGTATGGCACAAACGGCGCGGCAAGGGCAGTCCGGCCGATTGGTTCGTCACCCTCGACGGCGCCACCTTCACGCGGCTACTGAAAGCCGCCCTCAACGCCGACACCTAACCCGAACCAGCCTCACGAGAATCCACGGGCGCACCAATGTATGACTACCCCCGCTTTGACATCGACGCCGACCCGCCCGAATGCACCGGACAGACGAGCCTGTTTTTCCCCGAAACCCCGCACTCCCTAAACGTCCACGAGCGCCACGCGAAAGCCATATGCGCACGGTGCCCCTACCAGACCCCTTGCCGGGATTATGCGTCCCGCCGTGGCGAGAGCGGGATATGGGGTGCCACGACTGAGGGCGACCGCAGAGGCGCCCTAGCAGTCGACCGGGACGCGGCGCAGACACAGCGCCTATCGCGCTACTCGCTGTACGAGATCACCCAAACCATGATCGGCCGCGATGGGCTGTCCGTCCGCGAGTGCGCGACGCGGCTAGGGCTGTCCTATGCGCACGTCACGGCGACGCGCCGCCGTGTCCGTCGCGAGATCGACCAGGGGCACTGGCGCCCCTCGACCCCCGATGGCGGGACGTCGTGACCGCGCCCGCCGCCTCGACGATCACGCGCCGTGGCCGGTACTACATCGACACCGTCAACGGGGGCCGGTACCCGTCCGTCACCACCGTCATTGACGCGGCACTCGCTAAACCGGCCCTCACCGGCTGGTACGCCACCCAGACCGCCGGACGCGCGGTCGACCAGCTCGCCGAACTATCGCGGCGGGTGCGCCTCGACGGCCCCGAATCCGCCGCCGCGTGGCTAGCCCGCGCACCCCGGGACACCTCCCACGCCGCCGCCGTCCGAGGTAGCGATCTTCACGACCTCGCCGAACGGCACGCCCACGGCGAGGAACCACCGGCCGACCTCGCCCACGACGTGAAAGCCATGCTCGGGCAGTACGAACGATTCCGAGCCGACTGGCGCCCCACCATCGCGCACACCGAAATGACCGTGCTCAACCGCACCATGGGGTACGGCGGTACGGCGGACGCGGTCATGTCGCTGCCCGCCTACGCCGGCCTACCGCTGATCACGGACTACAAGACCGGCAGAACCGGCCCCCACGCCGAGTGGGCAGTGCAACTCGCCGCCTACGCCAACGGCGAATGCGTCCTCAAAAGGACGGGCGATAAACGCACCAAAATTGTTGAGGAAATCATGCCCGCGGTGGACATTTCGCGCGCATTGATATTGCGTATCCGGCCGGACACATACGAACTACACGAAGCAGATCTAACCGGCCTACTGGACGTCTTCGCCGCCATGCTCAAAGTGCATTCTTTCGCGACCTCCGCGGAGCCATTCACAGAACGGCGACCCGCCACTGAAAGCGCAACCTACTGGACGAACAGAATCGACACGGCCCGCACCGTAGACGACCTGCACACAATTTGGGTCGACGCCGTAGCCGCGTCCCAATGGGATGACCGGCTACTCAACCACTGCGCGACGCGGAAGGCGCAACTTCTCGGGGGTCAGACGTGAGCACAGAAGCGCGGGCGTTCCTCGTGGCCGGACTAGCCGAGGTGCGCATGCGGCCCTGGATCCAACACGCCACCCTTCGAGAAGCTGATGGCGGCGTCTGCGCCATGGGTGCCCTATTCCGTGCGCAGGTCACCGCCCGCCGAATGGGGCACGCATTCACCGGCGACAGCCTTCTATCCGCACACGACCGCCTAGAGGCGGCGGCGCGGCGGATCACCGGCGACGACGCGGTTACCGTCCCCGCCTACAACGACACCCACGCCCAAAACAAGGCCGACATCATCCGCCTTTTCCAAACAGCCATAACCGATTGCCGATAATTGCACCGCGGAACCGGAAGGATAAAACCAATGTCGGAAATCGACGACTTCGCGCCACCACCCCCCAAACTGAAGATCACCGACTTTGAGAATGACCTACTGCTCATCACCGCCACCGAAATCCTCAAAGACATTCCCTCCGATTTCTCTAAAGACGGCACCGGTAAATCAGATGTGACCGTGGTCGACGTCGTCCGCATCACCCCCGACGGATCCGGCGAAGCCTACGAAGGGCTTTGGATTTTTCAGGGCGGGCTACAGGGACAACTGCGGTCCCGCGTGGGGACCGGGCGCCGCACACTCGCCCGCCTCACCAAGGGGCCGTCTCAGAAGGGGGCGTTTCAGTGGACGTTCGCTGACCCTTCCGACGCCGATAGGCAGGCAGCGCGCCGCTACCTGACCGCCGGACCGGCCGCGCCGCCCGCCCCGGCGGCGCCCACTGTGACCAGCGAAACCCCACCGTTCTAAACCGATCCGACCGGCAAGGGCGGCGGGGGCGACCAGCACGACCAGGACGCCCCCGCCGCCCACCACCCACCCCCCTAGGGACACGCCATGAAAGGCCGCCGCTATGGCCACCGAACGCCGCTACACCATCACCTGCGACGCGCCGCAATGCCGCCAATACCTGTGGGCGGTGTCCCGGCGGGTCGCGCGCCGCGTCGCCCGCACTGCCGGCTGGAGTCTGGACAGTGGGCGGGACCTGTGCCCCATGCACGCCCCCATGCCATCCCCGCCCCGATGACGACCCGCCGCGTCCGGCGACTACGCGCCCGGTATGTGTGGGCGCCCCGCGCTGCAATGGCACTCTGCGCGGGTATCGCCGCCGCCGGAATCGTCGAGGCACTCGCCCTCGACGCGCCGTTCAACGGCGCGCTTCACGCCCTCACCGGCGTCGTCCTGGTCGCCACGTGGGCCCATATCGCCCGCGTCGACCGGGCGCGATTCCGGCGCCTCACCAGGGGCGCAGCGTGAATGACACACAACCGATGCGCCTAGGGTCGCTCTGTTCGGGCTACGGCGGCCTCGAAATAGGCGTAGCCGAAGTGCTCCCGGTGGAACCGCTTTGGGTTGCCGACCCCGACCCGGGCGCCGCCGCGATCCTCGCCCACCACTGGCCGGACGTCCCCAATTTAGGCGACATCACCCGCATAAATTGGGCGCAGGTGCCGCCCGTCGACATCCTATGCGCAGGATTCCCCTGCCAGGACGTATCACTAGCGGGACTCAAGAAAGGAATGGGCGCCGAAACACGGTCCGGCATCTGGTCACACGTAGCCGCCGCTATCGCGACGCTACGCCCCCAACTCGTCTACATCGAAAACGTGGGAGGACTACGACATGCGAAAGCCGACGATAGCGACATGGAACCCTGCCCGGTCTGTATGGGAGGTCCCGGGGACTGGCCGCGAGTGCGGGCACTCGGCGCTGTACTCGCTAGCTTGGCCGAAATCCGGTACGACGCGGAATGGACGAGCGTCCGAGCGGCCGACATCGGTGCTCCGCACCGTCGGGAACGCCTTTTCATCCTCGCGTGGCCCCGTGAAAGCGCTACCGACACCTAACGCGTATCTGGCGCAGCGCGGCGGGTCACAGCACCCCGACAAGCGCCGCGCCGGTCGACACAGCGTGTCGCTAACGGATGTCGTCGAGCACATCGACATCACCAGCGGCGCCTACCGGCCCGCCCTCGACGATTGGGCGGCGCTCACCCGCCCGGCGCCTGCCCCCACCCGCCCCGGACAGGGCGACCAGGCGTCGCCCCGCCCGGCGTGACGCCGCGCCGATCACGGGCGTACCCACACCCGCAACACAGAGAGGAAACAGCCGTGACACTCGCCATCTGGAACCCCGGCCGGCGCACGTGGGACACCCCCGCCGCCGCCCGGTGCGGGCACGCCGCCCCCTACCGCGACCCATGGCCCACCGGCGGCGCCCTGCGGTCCGGCCGCGCCCGCCGCGTCGAGCTGCCCACGCCACGCGGCGGGCGCGGGGCCCTACTCCCCACACCCCGCGTATCCGACGCCAACGGCCCCTACGAACGTAAGCAGGGTGGCCCCGACCTCCGCACGGTCGTAGCCCGGGGAGTCGACACCCCCGGATGGGGCAAGTACGCGCCCGCGCTCGACCAGTGGGCGGCGCTCACCCGCCCGGCGCCTGCCCCCACCCGCCCCGGACAACACCCCTAGCCGCGCCCACCCCCGCAACCGGCCGCGCCGATCACGGGAGTACCCACCGGCTAGCCACCCCCGCAAAAAAGGCACCCGCCCCGCAACCCGCACCTAAAAACAACTCACCCGCCCGGCGCCTGCCCCCACCCGCCCCGGACAGGGCGACCGGCCACGCCTAGCCCCCGAATTCGCCGAATGGATGATGGGACTACCCCATAACCACGTATGCGGCGTTCCGGGGCTTTCACGGCGCGCACAAATCCGAGCGATCGGAAACGGCGTCGTCCCCCAACAGGCGGCGCACGCGCTCCGGATCCTGCTAGCCCGCCGCAACACCCCCGACTAGAAAGGCGACCCGTTGATATGCGTCGAATGCCGCACCCGGAACCACGGCGCGTGCCGTGGGGGGACATGGTGCGACTGCCAGCACCGGCCCGCACCCGCCCCGGACACGGAACCGGCGGCATTCGACGCAACCGGCGGCCTCGACCAGGACGACGACCAGAACGACGCCGGCCCTCGACCACCCCGGCCGCCGCGATGACCACAATCACCGCAGGTCAGTACGCCTACGGCGCCCTCGACCAGGCGCCCACCGACCCCACCCGGGCGGCGCTGTGCGCCGCCCTGGTCGTCGTCCTGGTCGCCGTCGCTGCCCTCCTCATAGAACTCAACCCCGAGAGGAACACGCCATGAAAGGGCAACTGAGGTACACGCGCGAATACGCGTGGACGTGGGCGCCGCAAGTGTGGCGCACACTCGCGAAAACCGTCCTGGTCGCGTTCATCGCGGGCGTGGTCGTGGGCGCCGTCCTGTTCTAGCCACCCACGACACGCAAAAAAGGGGCGGACGTGACCGCATTTCCAGACATGAGCGCCGCCGCACGCTGGTACGCCACACAAGGCGTGCCCGTGCTACCCCTCCACTGGCCCATACCCGTCGCCACCGGATACCGGTGCTCATGCGGCGCCCGGGACTGTTCCTCCCCGGCGAAACACCCGCTAGGGCATCTCACCCCGCATGGGTTGGATGACGCCAGCACCGACCCGGCGGTGATCGCCGAATGGTGGCGCAAACACCCACACGCCAACATCGGACTACGAACCGGCATCGTCTTTGACGTGCTTGACCTCGACGGCCCGCTCGGCATAGCCGCCTACAAAGCCATGTGCGACGCGCTAGGCGGGGACGTCGAGGCGCTCGCCATCGTCCGGACCGGCCGCGCGGACGGCGGACGCCAACACTACGTACGCCCACCCATCGCCCGGAACTTCACCGGCGGGCGGGGCGGGATTCCGCCCGGCGTCGACTGTCGAGGCGTGGGCGGCTACGTCGTCGCAGTCCCCTCACAACACATCACCGGCGCCCGTTACTCATGGGTCACGCGGTGGGGTGAGGGCGGCGGCGCCGTCTCCTGGTCGAGGGCGCACACGTGGCTTACCACCCCGACCGGCGCCCCGACCGGCGCCCACACCGCCATAGCCGGACCGCCACGCGCACCCGTAGCGGAAATAGGCGCCTACGCGCTGTCTGCACTCACCGGCGAGACGGACGCCGTACGACTCACCCCGGAAGGGGCGCGAAATAGCCAACTGAATGACAGCGCGTTCGCTATCGGGCAACTCGTCTCGCACGGACTCATCAATGAGGCGACCGCGCGGGGCGCCCTACTCGACGCGGCCCGCGCCGCCGGACTCACCACCCACGAAGCGGAACGGACCATAGCTAGCGGGTTCGCCGGCGGCGCCGCCAAACCCCGCCAAGCGCTCCCCGTGCAAATCGCCCTCGACGACCCGCCCGCCCCCGACGACCCGACGGTCGGCGAGGACGACCAGGCGGCGGCCGCCGAGGACACCCCGCCCCCATCCGACGACCCACTAGTCGTCGAGGACGCACCCCCCGTCGCCGAGCTGCCCGCCGCGCGCCCGGTCGCCGACGACCAGGACGCCGCCTCGACGACGCCCGCCCTCGACGACCAGCCGCCGCACGTCGACCTCGACGCCATCGCACTAGCCCACGAGATCCGGCAACTCAGAATCCGACGCGACGCCCGCCGAACCCTCGACGCCCAGGAAGCCGCCGCCAACTTCCCATGGCCCGCACACCTCCCCACACTCGCCGACGACCTAGCCCAACCAGATGAAGAAACACCTTTTTTGATAGATCGGATCATGCCCGCCGGATCAAACGTGTTGCTCACCGCGCAGTACAAAACCGGGAAAACCACACTCGTCAACGCCACCGCTTGCGCCCTAGCCGAACAATCACCCTTCCTTGACCGATTCGACATCAACGACCACCCCGGACGCGTCGTCATCTTCAACTTTGAAATGGCCACCACCCAATACCGGCGATGGTGGCGCGACCTCAAATGTTCAGCACCCGACCGCATCACCCTTGTCCACCTACGCGGCACACGCCTACCCCTGCTAGCCCCCATCACCCAAGAATGGATCTGGTCGACCCTCCAAGACATGCGCGCCCAAACGTGGATCGTTGACCCGTTCGCCCGCGCGTTCTCCGGTTCCGGGGACGAGAACAGCAATAGTGACGTAGGTGTTGTGCTCGATGTCCTCGACGACATCAAAAAACAAGCCGGGTGCCAGAACCTCATAGTGGCCACCCACACCGGCCGCGCCGAAGTCGACGAAGGACGCGAACGGGCGCGCGGCGCCACCCGACTAGACGACTGGGCGGACGTCCGCTGGATCCTCACCCGCGACGACCACGGCGCCCGCTACCTGCGCGCCACCGGACGCGACGTCGAAATAGACGAAGAAAAACTAGCCTTTGACACCGACACGCGACGACTCACCCTAGGCGGCGGGGATCGGACCTGGGAACGCAAAGCCCGCATAGAACGGCAAGTGCGCGACTTTATCGAGGCGAACCCGGGCTGCACTGTGCGGGATATCCACGAGTCCGTCACAGGGAAACGATCCCATATCGACACGGCGCGCGTGCGGCTCGTCGAGGCGCGAACCATCCGGGTGGAACGCGACGAAAGCTCGGGGGCCCACAGGCATTTTCCTTTCGCGCCAGACGTGCTGCGCAGTAGATCCGAGTAGACCCGTTCCCCGTGTTCCCCTGCGTTCCCCCTTCTAACGGGGAACACCCCCTGTTCCCCGTGTTCCCCGTTGTTCCCCGCCGCACGGGCGGCGGGGCGTTCCCCCCCTATATAGGGGGAACGCCGCCCCCGGTCGCCACACCACCCCGTACCCCACACCACACAACGGGTACGGGGAACACACACCCAGGAGGAGAGAACCCGCATGCCCACACACGCCGACCCTCACCAGCGCGAACGCCTCCAATGGGACATAGAAGAACTCATACGCCCCGGCGGACTAATCGACCAAATAGAAGAACTAATGCCGAAACAAACCGCCACCGCGGACACAAATAAATGCCACCGCGGCCACCTATTTGGTCCGCCCATTCCATGGCACGCCGAAGCCGCCGCCGTCCTCATGGACATTCATGTAGGGGCGCGGGACCTGGAAAACCTGATCCGCTATCAGATAAACGGCACCACGAGAAACCGGGGCGGGTCGGACGGCAACACCCGCCTAGCCATACGCGAAATTGGCCGGCTCTCCTACGCGCTACCGGCGGCACAGGTCGAGGACGCCGCCGCCATGGTGCGCCGATGGGTCACGGCCGCGCGCCAAATCGGCGACATAGACCAGGCGGACCGGTGGGTACCGCTACCCCGCCAACCCGGGCACTACCCGCCCCCGTGCCCGTACTGCGACACCTACGCGCTGCGGATGTCCAGGCGGGCCGGTGAAGTGCGATGCATCAACCCCGAATGCGCGGACGCGCGCGGTCGGCGACCGGTCGCGCGGATGGCGCACGGGCTTCTGTCCGGCGACGCCTACCTTGCGTTCGCGGACGGGCGGGAAGTCACCTACCAATGACCGACCTATGGACTCTCACGGATGCCGCCGCCCTTCTCGACCCGCCTATGACCGTGGACGAGCTGCGCCACATGATCAGGCTCTTTCAGATCCCGACACGGGGACGGGTGCGCCCCGGGTACGCCACCGGCCGCCCGCCCAACCTGTATGCGGCGCGGGATCTCCTGACCGCCCATGCTCTTGTCGTAAAAGTAAGATCACAGATGTCGGGTTCCCCACTTGCATAACCCTTCTTAATGCGTAACCTTGGACCTGACACCCCATGCCCAAAAACGTCCGGCCCACCGCGTCAGACCTCGTCCACGGTGGGCCGGTCGCGTTCCGGGCGGAACCGCACAACGGCGCCCTACGGGTTGGGGGCGCCGCCATCCGGCACCCCCGCCCGGAACAATCCACCACCGCACACAAACCCACACACAGCCCGAACACACCGCACCCGAACCATTCCCCGAACTCGCCCACAACGGCGCCCACAGACCAGCACAGGCACGCACACCCACCGATGCCAGCGAGGTACCCATGGCGCCGCGTCCCTGCCTCGACTGCGGAACACCGACCACACGCACCGCACGCTGCGACCCATGCCGACGCAGAGCCGACGCACCCCGCTACGCCCGACGCGGCACCACCCGGCAACGTGGCCTGTCAGGTCGACACGCCGCGATGTCGCGCGAGTACAAGCGCCGTGATGCCGCATGCGTGCACTGCGGTGCGCGCGGAACCCCGGACAACCCGATCACGGCCGGACACGTGCTCGCCCGCGCCCACGGCGGACCCAACACCCCCGCCAACTACCGGCCCGAATGCCGCCTCTGCAACAGCCGACGCGGCACCTGACCAGGCGGGTAGGCGGGCACCCCGCCGGGGCACCCCGGGGGGCGGGGTGCCGTCGAGGACACGCACCGGCCAGATGACCCCGCGCCAACCTTTCTCGCAACGCGGGCGCATGGCGCGTCTGCGCAGGTCAGAGCGTTGCCGGTGGCCGGTCGGGGTGCCGAGACGGGCCTCGGTGCACTAATACGGAGCGTCACCGCAGGTCAGAGCGGTAATCGTTATGGCGTCGTCGAGGGTCCCGACAGCCGTTCGGCCAGTCGCCGATACGACTCGGGGAGCGTGGAGCGGTCGCCGCTCGCGAGGTAGGCGCGTATCCCGGCCTCTTCCTCGGGGGTGTGGCCACGGAAAGCCCAGCCATGCATCACGTAGCGGCGGAATCGCTCGTCGTCTAGGTCCATGATCGGTTTCTTCTGTTGGCTTCCTGGGGAGTCGACCAGGCGCCCCCTCTTGAGCGCGGGGCGCCTGGTCGACGGGACCTCGGCCCCCGGCGAGCGTGGGTGCCCGCGCTACTCAGAACCCGGTGACTTGCTGTCAGCGCTTGACTTGGTCCCGCCCTTGCCGAGGAAAGGTAAGGTCGCAGGACGGAGACCAAGAAACAGGGCGACTGTGGTTCCTCCGCCGATCGCAAACACCATGACACCCTGGGACGCGTCGGCCTTCACGAACTTTTGTGCGGCATAAGCGGTAATAATCAACGAGCAGAAGGCGAAGACAATCCGGACCGCCTGCGCCCCGTGAGTGAACCAGGCCGTACGGCGCGTGTGTTGGGACTCCGTGCGCTCTTGCGACATCCGGTGTTTCTCGGCCTCTGCTTCTATTTTGCGCCGGTGCTGACCCTCTTCTAGAGCTTCTTTCCATATCTCTTCGAAGGTACCGGGTCGAATCTTCTCCCATGCTTGGGCTTGCTTCGCGGGTGGCAATTTTCGCCACTCCGCATAACCCTGGTTGGGAGGTAGGGTTCCGTCAGTCATCGGGGCTCCAGCCCGGCGGCGGGCCTAGTCTATTGTAGATCTCGTGAATGCGATCATTGATAGCGGCGAGAGACTTTCTGTCCTGAATGTCATACTGGCCCGGATCCCAAGGTATTTGGGAATCACCTTTTCCGAAACCTTCAGGAACATACAACCGTTCCGGCTCTCCCTTCAACCTCTCGGGGCTATAAATAGGTACGCCATTGCCGTCAAGATAGATCTGTATCGTCCGCGTCAATCTTTCAACGTCTTGAACACCTAGATCCGAAAGCATGGCGGAAATACGCTTTGCCCTTGATTCACGCAAGCGCCGGCGGACTTTACCCAAAAGCAAGTAATAGGCCGGTCCGATCCCGCATGCCATAGTAGCCGCAAGCGGCAAACTGATTCGGAAGACAGCGACAAGAGCGCCGACTACTGGCGGAAGTATGAATATCAGCAGTAGTATGGCGCCGGTATTCAAATACCGTGGCTTTGGTTGAGGTAGGGACTTCTCAATCTTCCGCAAGGCATGGGTTTCGATATCCTGATTTAAAACCTCGATGACTTTGAGCAATTGCTCCCTACTGAGAAGCAATCCTTTAAAGCGCACCAGAACTTCGCGCCTGCCCGAAATTATTTGAATATTGTCGTCTTGAAGTTCTTCGCTCTCCCAGGTGCGTGGTGTCTCTGCCGACGCATCACTCATGTGCCCGACGCTATAGCACGCCGCCCCAGCTTGGCGTGCGCATGGCCGGATTGATGCAGAACGATCAAAAGTGGATCATGGGGTCTGTGGCTGCATTCACCGAGACCCGGGGGCAGTGCGCCACCCCCTAGCCCCGTGCGCGTTGACCAGCTCGACGCCCCCATGCCGCCCCGGCATGTCAACACCGGAGAGTGATCACGATGCCGACACCCCCGAAGTGGAACCCGGCGCGCGGGAAGACCCAGGGGCGCGGGCCGGTCACGCTCCCAGCAGAGGGACGCGTCGGCGACCCGCCGCCGTGGCCGCTCGACGGCAAACCCACCCGCCGTGAGGCGGCGGCATGGCGCGCACTCTGGGCGTTGCCGCAAGCGGTTGCGTGGGAGCGGTTCGGCTGGACTCGCGGAATCGCGCGCTATTGCCGCCACATGGTGAGGGCGGAAGCGTCCGACGCGTCACCGGCCCTACTGGCGCAAACCCTGGCGATGGAAGACCGGCTAGGGCTCACGCCGAAGGGCATGCGCTTGCTCTTGTGGGAGGTGGCGCTGCCTGCCGACGACGCCGCACCGGCCGAATCCGTGTCGGACATCCGCAAGCGAATCAAGGCGGTCTAGCGGCGGAGAAAGACCCGCCCTCGACGTCGACCAGGCGGCGGCCGTCAAGGGGGTGACCGTGCATGCCATGGCGCGGCCCTCAAGAGCCTGGCGAGTTCCCCACTCTGGGGTATGCGGTGGGGGAATGGATTGAGGCGCATTGCGTTGTGCCGGACGGCTACCTACGCGGGCGTCCTTTCATTCTCACGGATGAGATGTGGCGGTTCCTCCTCCACTACTACCGGGTCACTCCGCATGCCGAACCGTGGCCCGCAGTCGACGCCATGGCGTTCTATGGTGGGCAGCTTCGTCGGGCGCAGAAATGGGGCAAGGACCCTTTCGGCGCGTCGATTTTGTGGGCGGAAGGGTTGGGACCTACGCGGTTCGCGGGGTGGGACGCTGTGGGCGAGCCGGTTGGGGCGCCCTACCCCACGCCCCTAATCGCCTGCCTGGGGACGAGCGAGGAACAGACCGATAACACGTGGCGTCCTCTGGTCGCCATGGCGCGTAATGGCCCCCTAGCCGACATGACGGGGTTGGACGTCGGCGAGACCCGGTGTGTTCTTCCGGGCGGCGGAAAAATCGAGCCGGTGTCGTGTAGCGCGCGGGCACGGTTGGGCGCCCCCATGACTATGGCCACCATCACGGAAAGCCATCTGTTTACGCTCCAAGGAGGATTCCGCAGAGTCGCCGGCGCCGTAAAAAGAAACATCGCCGGGATGGATGGCCGATGGTTGGAACTGACGAACGCATGGGACCCCATTGAGGGGTCGGAGGCACAGGTCACGGCGGAATCCGGAAATCCGCGTGTGCTGGTCGACACAGTTGAGCCGCATCGTGTCGAGTCGCTCGACGACGACGAAGCGGTTTATCGGGAACTGTTGCGGCAGTACGGCGACAGTGCCCGCGAACGCGGCGGGTGGGTCAACGTGCGGGGAAGGATCATGCACGAGGTCCGGTCGACGATTCACCTAGAGTCCGACCGGCGACGGTTCTTCCTAAACGAGATCGTCGTCGGACAATCAACGTTCGTCAGTCCGGAGCGGTGGGCGGCGGCGGCGCGGCCCGACGAAACCCTAGAACCGGGAACGCCGATCGCTTTGGGGTTCGACGGCAGTAAGAAGCGCGACGCCACATCGTTGGTCGCGTCCCGCCTGTCGGACCGGCGCCTCTACATGATCCGTACGTGGGAACGTCCGGCCGACGCGGGCGACGAATGGCGGATACCCACGGCAGAGGTTGACGCGGTCGTGCGGGACGTGTTCGCCGCCTACCGCGTCGCCGTCATGCTGGCCGACCCTTTCCGATGGCAGGACTATCTAGATCTGTGGGCGGCGGAATTCCCCGGGCGGGTACTCGAATTCCCAACGAACCAGGAAATCCGCATGGACGCGGCTCTTGAACGGTTCTCGACCGCGCTAGCCAATGGGGACGTCACCCACGATGACGACCCGACCCTAGGTCGCCATATCCGTAACGCCGTTCTCGTCAAGGGCGGGCGGCGGAAGTCGCGCCCGGGTGAGGACGAGACCCTAGCCACGCACTATCTAAAACTCGCCAAGCGGGGGCCATCCATGTGGATTGATGCTGCGGTTGCCGCCGTCCTCGCTCACGCCGCCGGGTCTCACGCGATTGAGCACGGGCTAGCCGACCAGGGCGGCGCGGCGCCGTGGGCGGTGTTCGTCTAGGTGCGTCCGGCGCGCGGGCCGGCCAGCGCGGTAGCGGGCTACGCCGCCGGTGTCCTCCTGGTCGTCGTCGGGGTGGCTCTCCAGTGGGGTGCTGCGCCCGCTCTCATGTTCGCCGGCGCCCTGGTTGCCGTGTCCTTCCTGCTACTTGGGGACGTGGGGGGCGACGACTAGGTGAACCTGTTGCGCCGTGCCCTCGACCGCCGTCCGGCGAGGTCGATTAGCACCCTCGACGACTACGCCGCCGCGCTAGAGGCGTTCACGTTCAACGGCAACACCTACCCCGTGGGCGTCCCTCAGCAGACACTCACCGGCCAGACGGAACGCATAGCGCACTCGCTTACCGGCTACGCCACGCACGCGTTCGGGGCCAACTCAGCCGTTTTCGCGTGCATGGCTACCCGCATGCTCGTTTTCGCGGCGGCGCGCTTCCAATACCAACGTTTTTCGCAGGGTCGACCGTCCGAACTGTTCGGGGACGCCACGCTTCGACTTCTAGAGGTTCCATGGCCCGGTGGCACAACGCAGGACTTGCTTGCGCGCATGATCCAGGATGCCGATCTTTGCGGGAACTCATATTGGACCGTGAGCGACGGCGAGTTGATCCGCTTGCGACCCGATTGGGTCGGAATCGTTTTGGAGCCTCGTCGTATTTACGGTGGGCAAGTCGGGTACCGCAGGGTGGGCTACACCTACACCGAGCACGGTCCCGGCTCGGGGGCGAACCCGGCTTTGTTCAGGGTCGGCGAGGTAGCGCATTTCGCGCCGCTCCCTGACCCGCTCGCCACCTATCGCGGCATGTCATGGCTCACACCCGTTATTCGTGACGTCGCGAACGACGAGGCGATGGGGCGCCACAAAAGCAAGTTCTTTGAGAACGGCGCCACCCCGAACATGATCGTCTCATTCAAGGAGACGGTCACGAAAGAGCAGTTCCGCGACTTTATTGAGGCGACAGAAGAGGCGCACCGCGGAGTCAATAACGCCTACAAAACCTTGTATCTAGGTGGCGGTGCCGACGTTGAAGTCGTAGGGAACTCATTCGAGCAAATGAGTTTCACGGCGGTGCAAGGGCACGGCGAAACAAGAATTGCGGCCGCGGCCGGTGTGCCGCCCATTATTGTTGGGCTTTCCGAAGGTCTACAAGCCGCCACCTACAGCAATTATGCGCAAGCGCGGCGGCGTTTTGCGGACGGCACATGCCATCCCCTGTGGGGGAACGCTGCGGGGAGTCTCGCCCCGCTTTTGCCCGTGCCGCCCGGTGCCCGACTCTTCTACGACGCGCGGGACGTCCCGTTTCTGCGGGAGGACCGGCGGGACGCGGCGGACATCGCCGCCGTCAAGGCGCAGACGATCCGGACCTACATAGACGCCGGGTTTGACGCGGACGCCGCGATACGCGCCACGGAATCAGAAGACCTATCGCTACTGTCCGGCGCCCACAGCGGCCTTTTCAGCGTCCAGCTACAACCCCCGGTGACCGCGACAGAGGACGACCAGGCGCCGCCCGACGACGCACCCGACGACGCACCGGCCGACGCACCGGCCGACGACACAGAATCGGGGGAATAGATGGCGCCCAGAGACAATCTCGTCCGCACGGTCGATTTTCGCGCCGTCGACACCGGCTCCGATGACGCCGGCGACGGACTGACGCTGGAGGGGTACGCGGCCGTCTGGGACACCCCTACCCTGATTGACTCGTGGGAGGGGACTTTTAATGAACGTATTCGGCGCGGCGCCTTCCGGAAGTCGATCCGGGAACGCACCCCGCGTATGCAGTTCGACCACGGCAACCATCCGTTGATCGGAAGCATCCCGATCGGGACTATTGAGACGCTACGCGAGGACGACGATGGGCTATGGACATCCGCGCGGCTCTCCGATAACTGGCTGATCGAACCCGTGCGCGACGCCATCCGGGACCGCGCCATTGACGGCATGTCCTTCCGTTTCTCTGTCATCCGCGAGGAATGGACCGACGTAGACGGCAAGCGCGTCAAGCCCGATGAACTAGACGCGCTTCTGTGGTCGCCGGGCGAGCGCGGGCCGCTGGAAAGGACGCTCGTCGAGCTGCGGGTGCACGAGCTAGGCCCGGTTGTATGGCCAGCGTATGAGGCGACCACCGTCGGCGTACGCGCCCGGGATATGGCAGCGCAGATCACCGGAAGCGGAACGCTTCGTCGGCGAGTCCGCGAAAGTCTCGCGCAGAGCAACGCCACGCTTGCCGCCCTCGACGATGCGGCTTTTCGTCGTGAGGTGGCTACGGCCGTCCTGCTCGACGTCCCCGCGCGCGGTGACCAGCTCGACCCGACCCCCACCCCCGATGATGACGCGCCGCCCACCACACAGCACCCGTCATCCCCTACTCATCCCGACGCGCCGCCCGCCCCCGGGCACCCGTCCACCGATTCCGACGCGCCGCCCGACCAGGGGCACCCGCCGGCAATGTCCGCATCACGACTCGACCCCGCACGCATTCGCCGCGATGCGCAGATGCGTGCCGAGTACTTGAGTCTCATTGTCAAAGGGAGTGCGCGCTATGACGAGCGCGAATGACGGCCGCAAGGCCACCGAGTACAGCCACAAGCAGGCGTTTAACCGCATGCGCGATATTCAGGACGAGATCGAGCGCATCGGAGGCAAGGAAGCGCTGACCGGCGAGGACGAAACCCATTGGACGGAACTCGTCCAAGAGTTCGAGGAACTCGACGGGCACCGGAAGAATCTGGAGCGCGCGTCTGACATTGCGCGTGTGCGCGCCGCCCTCGACTCACCCCACGGCACGGTCGAGCGCGGGACGTCAGTCAACCCGCATGACGGCTACGACCTCGACCCGATTTTGAATCCGGATTCCGTAGAGGACTGCCGTTTCCGCAACCCTTGGGATCTGGCAGAGGTGCGGACGTTCGATCGCACCAAGGGTGAGGTTGCGCGGGAGTTTCGTGCACGCGCCATCTCCGCTATTGAGAAGATGGGCGCCGCGTCCGATAGCGTCCGCGAAGCCGGTACAAGAATCGTCGAGGCTTGGGACGATGGCGACTCCCGCATTGCGCGCCTTTGCCTCGCCACGTCCTCACCGGAATACCTGCGCGCCTGGTCCAAGTGCGCGTCCGGCCGAGGGCACATGATCTCCCCCGAGGAACAGCGCGCACTAGAGCGCGCAATGAGCCTGACGGACGCGCAGGGCGGATATCTGGTGCCGTTCCAATTGGACCCGACCGTGATTATCACTGCGGACGGTTCCCGTAACCAGATTCGCCAGATTGCGCGACAGGTGATCGCAACCGGCGACGTCTGGAATGGTGTTTCGTCCGGCGCCGTTTCCTGGAGTTGGGACGCCGAAGCGGCTGAGGTTTCCGACGATTCCACCACTTTCGCACAGCCATCTATCCCCGTGCATAAGGCGGCCGGTTTCATCCCCATCAGCATTGAAGCGCTGGAGGATGAGGCGAATGTGACGGCCGAGGTTGCGCGCCTGCTCGCATTCGGGCGCGACGTCCTAGAGGCAAAGGCTTTCACCGCCGGTTCCGGTACGGGTCAACCGACCGGCATTGTGACCGCCCTTACCGGAACGTCGAGCGTCGTCACGTCGGCGACCACGGACGTATTCGCGGCGGCCGACGTTTACCGCCTCGACGCCGCCCTACCGGCCCGATACCGCGCGGGCGCGTCATGGCTAGCCAATCGGGCGATTTACAACCTGATCAGGCAATTTGACGTCAACGGCGGCGCGCAGATGTGGGAACGGATCGGTGCGGATGTGCCGCCGCAACTCCTGGGCCGTCCTGCGCTAGAGGCAGAGGACATGGACGGTTCGGTCACGGCGACCGAGGACAATCCCGTCCTCATCTATGGCGATTTCAATAACTACGTCATCGCCGACCGGGTCGGCATGCAGGTCGAATTTATCCCCCATCTGGTCGGGTCGAACAGGCGCCCGACCGGTCAGCGTGGCTGGTACAGCTACTACCGCGTAGGCGCGGGCGTCGTTAACGCCGGTGGTCTGCGCATGCTGAACGCCACCTAATGTCGGCCGGTCATTCGGGCGGCGGAGTGCACCGGCGCCCGAATCGGAGGGATGCCAAATGAGTGTCAAACGATGCCGGTCCGCCTTCTCGGTTTGGACGGACGGCGTCCCGCGTGTCATCGCCGGCGGTGACTTGGTCGACGACTCCGACCCCGTTTACCAGGGGCACGAACAGTTTTTCGAGGACGCGTCGGAGTATGTGACCCGGGGGGCGGCGGGCGACGTCGAGGCAGCGACGGCGGCGCCCGGAGAGCGCCGGGACGTGACCAGGCCCCGGCGGGGTCGACCGCCCAAGAACGGCGGATAGGGCATGGCTCTGGGTGACCCGTACGCGGACATGGCGGCGCTGAAAGCGCGACTCGGCATCGCCCTTGACGACATCGGCGACGACGCCCGCCTTGCGGGGGCCCTTGCCGCCGCGTCCGCAGGTATCGAGTCCTGTACTGGTCGGGTCTTCAACTCGGCGGTCGCGGTGTCCGCGCGCGTGTACCGTCCGGACGCCCCGCGCCGCGTCGATCTCGACGACTTCTCGACTGCGGTCGGGCTGGTCGTCGAGGTCGACCGGACCGGTACCGGCACCTATGAGACGTGGGCGGCGGAGGACTACGACCTAGCCCCGGCGGGCGGTGTCGTCTCCGGGGCGCCCGGGTGGCCCTATGACCAGCTCTACGCCGTGGGCGCCTGGGGGTTCACCTGCGGTCGACGCGTGTACCGGTCGGGTGCTCGCCCCCGGGTGCGTGTGACCGCGCGGTGGGGGTGGGCGGCCGTCCCGGCGCCCATCGCCGAAGCGGCCCTAATCGTCGCTGCCGAAATCTACAAGTTGCGGGACGCGCCGTTCGGGGTGGCAGGCTTCGGCGAGTGGGGCCCGGTGCGCGTCCGTCAGAACCCCATCGCTATGGCGATGATCGCGCCGTACGAGCGTTACCGGGTGTTGGTCGGATAGATGGCAGCGCCGTCAGTCCTCGACGTCATGCGGGGCGTTAGCGCACGCCTAGCGACCATCCCGGGGCTACGTGTGTCGCCCATCGCGCCGGATCAGATCACCCCGCCGGTTGCCATCGTTGGCGTCCCGCCAATTGAGAGCTATCACGCCACGATGGCGCGCGGCCGTGCCACCTACGACACGACCATTTACATACTCGTGTCCGCCGCCCTCGACCGGACGGGGCAAGAGGCGCTCGCCTCGTACGCCGACCCGACCGGCCCCCGGTCCGTGATCAGCGCCATATACGGCGACCGGACGCTAGGCGGCGTCGCCGAAGACTGCCTAGTCCGCTCATTCCGACCGTTGGGCGTCGAGGAGGTAGGCCAAATCGGCTACTACGGCGGCTCTTTTGAGCTTCGCATTATCACGGCCGGTTCCTAGCCCGGCCGCACCCGTTATCCCGCTGAACCATACCCGGGGGTTGTGCTGTGACGAGTTATCGCGTGATCGGACCGTGCGAGGTCGCCGGGGTACAGCCCGGCGGCGTGGTCACCAGTGATGCACTGGAAAAGGCGGGCGCGCTGGTCGAGCCGCTCCTGGGGGTGCACCTAGAGGAACAGGCAGACGACCGGGCAAACCTTAAGAAGGCAACCGCGCCCAAGAACCCCCGGGATGGCGGCTAATGGCGACACTCGTCCTCACTGACGTAACAACGCTGGTCGCCGGACATAATTTCACGACAGACTCTAATGAGGTTTCCCTATCGGTCGAGGTCGACGACCAGGAGAACACGACGTTCGGGGGGAACGGCTACCGATCCCGGGTGGGCGGGCTAAAGTCCGTCGAGGCGGAAATTAACGGCTATTGGCAGTCGGCCGAGACTGGGGCGGTCGACGCGGACGTTTTCGCAAATCTCGGTAGCCGTGACGAGGTCGTGACGGTGTCGCCCACGGGGGCCGCCGGCTCAACCGCCTATCTCTTTCAGGCGGGCAGGTTCACTTACGAAATCCTCGGCGACATCGGCGACGTCGCCCCGTTCACCCTTTCCATGATGAGCACGAACCGCGTGGGCCTTGTTCGGGGAAAGGTCGCCGTCCCGGCGGGGGTGGTCTCGACCACCGGCCCGATCGGCACGGGCGTGACCGGCCTCACCCCAACCAATGACGTCCCGGCGGGACGGTACCTGTATGCCGCTGTTCACGTCCTAGCGGCGGGGGCGTCGCTGACTCTCGCGGTCGAGGGAGACAGCGCACCCGGATTCCCCGCCCCCTCGACCGTGGCGACGCTCCCACCGGTGACCAGCCCCGGCGGGCTATGGATGACCCGCCTAGCCGGTCCTGTGGCCCACACCTATTACCGGCTCACCGCCACCGCGATTAGCGGCGCGTTCACGGTCGCCGGCGCTATCGGCGTCGCATAGCGGCGCCCCCAAACTTCGCAGCACGCTAGGCCATCCCCGGCGGGTGGCCTGTTCCGCATGGGGGGATTATGGCCACCTTCGTACTGACCGATGCCGTAGTGACTATCAACGCCGTCAACCTCTCGGCATGGTGCACGAGTCTCACGCTTAGTGTCGAGGTCGACGACCAGGAAAACACGGCGATGGGGTCCGGTTTCCGGTCTCGTCTCGGTGGGCTAAAAGAGTGGTCGATTGACGTTGACCTTAACGCCGACTTTGGCGCGTCCGCAGTCGACGAGACGGTCTATCCACTTCTCGGCCAAACGGTCCCGGTCACGATCAAGGCAACGTCTGCCCCGACCAGCCCGACGAACCCGATCTATTCCGGCACCGCATTGATCAGTGAGTACACGCCGATTGATGGGGGCGTGGGCGACCTCGCGACCACGTCTGTTAGTTGGCCTGGTTCCGGTGTCCTGACGCGCGCGACGGCATGACGACGTTCGGCATTGATCACGCGTGGGGGCGCCCCGGTGTGCCCGCGCTGCGCGCCGCCGGGGCGAAATTCGTGTGTCGCTACCTCTCGCATGACGCGTCCAAGAACCTGACACGTGGTGAGGCGGCGTCCCTTTCAGCGGCCGGTATCGCCGTGGTCGTGGTGTGGGAGACGACCGCGAATCGCGCCCTATCGGGGCGGTCAGGTGGCGTCGCCGACGCCCGCGAAGCGGACCGGCAGGCGGCGGCGTGCGGCATGCCCGACGGGCGCCCCATCTATTTCGCCGTCGACTGGGACGCCTCCGCAGCACAGCAGGGAACCATTCACGCCTACCTTGACGGCGCCGCGTCCGTGCTCGGCCGTGACCGCGTCGGCATGTACGCGGGCTACGGCCCCATTTCTCGCGCGTTCAACGCGGACAAAGTCGCCTACGGGTGGCAGACCTACGCGTGGAGTGGCGGCCGGTGGGACAAGCGCGCCCAACTTCAGCAGTACAGCAACGATTACCGGATTAACGGTGTGGGGTGCGACTACAACCGCTCCGTGGTCGCCGACTACGGCCAATGGCGAATCGGATGGACCCCGGCGACACCGGCCCCACCTGCGGAGGACGACGACATGCCCGAATACGTTTCCTTGGGGATGACGAAACCGGCTGCACTCAAAGCCGGTGAGGCTACCCGACTTCGTTTCGACCAGGAGTACGCCGACACACACCAGGCGCACGCGGACGGGAATTTCCCCGCTGTGCTTAACGGGGGCGGCAAGGGGGTTCAGTTCATCGTCACTGTTGACGTCACCCCCGGCGCGGTTGAATGGCGATTGATCGAAGCTGACCCGGGCGCCAAGTACGCGACGTCGAAAACGTATTCGACGCATACCGGCAGCGCGACCGTAGTCGGGTGGTGTAGCGCGAAACAGCATCTCTATGTCGAGGCGACGGCCCGCGCAGACACGGATGCCTCCGTGTACGTCAAGGCGCACTACTGGATTCGCTAGCTGGTCGAGCGGGCCGCCCTCGACGGCCCGCCCTCGACGCCGACCAGTTCTCGCCCGCGCCGCCTAGCTCGACGGCCGCCGCCTGGTCGCGGTCGACACCCCCGCCTCGACACCGACCACCCGGGGGCCGCGATGGCACAGGCCGATGACCTCCGGGCACTGTCCCGTCTCCTCCGCAGACAGGCGGACGGCAAAGACCGACTCAAAGCCATGCGCGCGGAGCTGCGGACGGCGGCGGCGCCCATGGTGCCCGCCGTCCGCTCTGCCATCCGTGCCATCCCCAACAGCAGCACGACCCAGCGGTCGAGGGCGGGACGCCGCCGCCCCACTATGCGCGCGTCGCTGGCACGCGCCGTCACCCTGCAAGTCCGGACGGGCGGCAAGCGCGCCGGCGTGGCCCTTTTCATGAACCCCCGCAAGATGCCGGATGGCTTGAAAGCCATGCCCGCCTACTTCGAGGGCACCCCCGGATACCAGCGTTTCCGGCACCCGGTTTTCGGCGCTGACGTGTGGGTGACGCAGCGCCCGCACCCCTATTTCACGCGCACCGTCCGATCGGCGGATAGGCAACTGACGCGCGTCGTTGACGAAATTATTGAACGCATTAGACGAGAGGTCGAGGGATGACCAAACCTACCCCCGCCGCCACCCTGACCCACGAAGCGGAGAACCGCGCGACCGTGGTCACGATCGGGGACGGCCCGGACGCCGTCACCCTGACCGTTCCCCGGAAATGGCAACGGTTCCGTTTCCTGCGCCGGATCAATAGCGGTGACGTGATCGGCGCGCTTGAATCGGTCTTCGGGGCGGAGGCGGTCGAGGCGCTCGACGATATCGAGATAGACGACGTCCAGTTTGACGAGATCCTCGAAACACTCGCCGGGGCGCTCAGCGGGACTACAGCAAAAAACTCGGTAGCCTCGCCCAACTCGCACTAGACCACAGCGAGGATATCGAGGCGGACCTAGCGCGCGTCTACCCGCGCGACGCCGACCAGCTCTGCGCGTTCTATGACGGCCGCATGTCTCTACGGCGGCTATGGGTACTCGTGTCCCGCCTACCGCAGGACTGCGCGACCGCACGAGCGCTACACGGCGAACTCGCCGACTGGTCGACCGACACATACCTACTCGCCCGCATCGCCAACAGTTTGCAGACGGCGAATGCACAGCGCGCGGGTAAACGTGCCCCGGACTCGGCGCTCATCCGGCCGCCGTCCTCGACGTCGACACCCGCCCGCCACAACGGAAAGCAACTTACGCAAGCCGAGTTCGACGCGCTTTTCTGAAAGGCGGGTGACGCAGTGGCCCGCACCATCGCGATCAATCTCAGCCTGAATGACGGCCCGTTGGCGCGTGGCTTCCAAAAGGCCGGCGGGCATGTCGACGCGTTCAGGGAAAAGCTCGGCGGGCTCAAAGGGGTCATGGCGGGTGCCGGTCTCGCGGGCGGCGCGGCATTCGCCGGGGCCCTTGCGAAAGGTCTGGATGCGAGCGCCGCCCAAGGGAAACTCAAAGCGCAGCTTGGGCTGTCCGCGCAAGAGAGCAAGAGAATTGGCGGCGTCGCTGGCAAATTGTATGCGGACGCGTACGGCGAAAGTATGGAGGACGTCAACGCGGCCGTTAAATCCGTTGTCCAGAACATGGACGGGATGCGGTCGGCGTCCTCGGCTGATTTGCAGCAGACGACCGCGCGGGCCATGACGCTAGCCAATGTTTTGGACGAAGATGTTGGCGGCGTCACGAACGCGGTCGCCCAGCTCATGCGTAACAAGCTGGTGAAAAACAGCACGGAAGCGTTCGACCTGATCGCCAAGTCCACGCAGCTCGGGGTGAACAAATCCGAGGATTTGTTGGACACGATCAACGAATATTCGACGCAGTTTCGCGAGGTCGGTCTAAGCGGCCCGAAAGCCATGGGTCTCATCTTTCAGGCGGTTCGGGCGGGTGCGCGTGACGCGGACACGGCGGCGGACGCAATCAAAGAATTTGCCATTCGATCCAAGAACGTTGCCGACCCGAACACGATCAAGGGGTTTGAGGCCCTTCATCTGAACGTCAAGCAGATGACGCGGACGTTTGCGGCCGGTGGCCCGGCGGCTGATAAAGCGTTTCGAGTCGTCATCGACCGACTCAAGCAAATCAAGAACCCGGTCAAGCAAAATGAGATCGCAGTTGCCCTATTCGGCACCAAAGCCGAAGACCTGGGAAAGGCGCTCTATGCACTCGACCCCTCGACGGCCGTACAGGGTCTCGGCCAGCTAAAGGGCGCTACAGATAATGCCAGTAAGGCAATGGGTGAGACGTCCGCGGCGCAGTTTGAGAAATGGAAGCGCGGCGTTGAAGCTGCCATTGTTTCCACCGTCGTAGGGGATGTCCTCCCCGCCCTCGACCAGCTAAACGCAAAACTCGCGGCGGCCGGCGTCGAGCCGGGCCACATCGTCAAAGCGGCACTTGCCATCGGTGGCCTAACGGTCGCAATGAAAGTGGGGACGGTTGCGGCGGGCGGGATGAGAACCGCCGTGGGCGGCGCCTCCAAAGCCATCGGCCTTTTCCGCGCAGAGCCGGGCGGGGTGTCCAAGGCGAGTTCCGCCCTGGAGACGCTTCGGCTACGCGCCATGTACGCCGGTGACGCGGTCAAGCGTGGCGCTATCGCCACGGCGAACGGCGCGAAAGCCGCCGTGGTGGCCGCTCGGGCGAATGCTGCGCTTGCGGTGTCCCACGTGCGGGCCGGTGCCGCCGCCACGGCACAGGCGGCTAAGACGGCCGCGCTCGTGGTCTGGCAGAAGGTTTCGGCCGCTGCGACCAAAGCGTGGGCGGCCGGTCAATGGCTACTGAACGCGGCCATGAGCGCCAATCCAATTGGACTCGTCGTCGTCGCCGTGGTCGCGCTCATTGCCGCGTTCGTGCTCGCCTATAAAAAGGTCGGCTGGTTCCGTACCGCCGTCCTGGCGGTTTGGGGAGCGCTCAAGACCGGTGTCGTTTTTGCGATCAATTTCGTCCGCGATCATTGGCGTCTCATTCTGCCTATCCTGCTGGGCCCGCTCGGACTGTTCATTGCGCTAGGCACCAAATATTGGGCCCAGATAAAGGGGATTTTCAGTGCGGCCGTGTCGTGGGTGCTCGCCAACGTTCGCGCCCATTGGCGTCTACTGGTCTCAATTTTCCTCGGACCGCTCGGTATCGTCATCGCGCTAGTGACTAAATACTGGTCGCAAATCAAGTCGCGCACGCTGGAAATGCTCGCCTATGTGCGGCAAAAGATCGCGTCTGGACTAGCCGCCGCAAGAGCTATTGTTTCAAGTGCGCTTTCTATAACGCTCGGAATCTTCGCCCGCGGCTACAATTCCATAAAGTCGCGGACGTCGGAATTCATGGGGTCGGTCCGGTCGCGCGTCCAGTCCGGCATCAACGCGACCAAAGCCGCTTTCTCGTCCGGTGTCGCTGCGATCGGCCATATCTGGGACCGGCTCCGGGACATCACCCGCCGCCCCGTCTCGTTTTTCGTCAACACCGTTTATAACGGCGGCGTCCGCAAAGTGTGGGGCGCCGTCCGCAAGCTGGTCCCCGCGCTTCCCGATCTGCCCGCTGTGCATTTCGCGTCCGGCGGAGTGCTCCCCGGGTACGCCCCGGGGCGAGACACGGTAATGGCGATGCTCTCACCGGGTGAGGGCATCTTGCGCCCCGAAGCGGTCAAGGCTTTGGGGCACGACTGGATCAACGGCGTCAACCATTCCGCTCGACGGGGCGGGGTCGACGCCGTCACGCGCCTGGTCGCCGGCGTCGGCGACCCGGGCGGACTCCCCGGATTCGCGGGCGGCGGCATCGTCGGCATCTTGAAAAAGCCCGCCAACTGGATCAAAAACGCCGCCGGCCCCCTCATGTCCAAGGGCGTCGACTGGTTCGCGAAATCCGTGCTCAACCCGATTCTTCACCGGATCCCGGGCGGCACGTCCCTATGGGAACGCGCACTCTCGGCTGTACCCCATCAACTCATTGACTCATTCCTAGCGTGGATCAAGAAGACCGTCGCACCGAACATGGGCGGGCGAGGGTCTCAGGCGGCCGTCAACGCCGCTAGGACGCAAATCGGCGTCCCCTATAGCTGGGGTGGCGGCGGCCTAGGCGGACCGTCCTACGGCATCGCACAGGGCGCCGGGACGCGCGGCTTCGACTGCTCGTCCCTCATGCAATACGCGTGGGGCAAGGCGTCCGATGGGAAAGACATCACGCGTACCACCTACAGTCAGCGCGGTTTCCTGCGCACCATTTCCCATCCGGTCGTGGGCGCGGTCGGGCAACCTCATGCCGGTCACACCTATATGTACAGCGGCGACGGAAAAATCGTCGAGGCGCAGCAGACCGGCACCCGCATTTCGGAGCACAACCTCTACCGCAGTACCCCATGGTGGGGTCTGCCCCCGTGGGTGATGGACAACGGCGGCGCCCTACCCCCGCGCAGTCTCAGCCTGATTCACAACGCGTCCGGCCGGTCGGAAATGGTCATGTCGGGCGCGCAACAGGACTTGATAGCGGGCGCCGCCGGTGGGGGCAACACCTACAACATCACAGTGCAAGTCGCGCCCGGCGGCAACACGGCCGAGGCAGCGCGCCAGGTCGTCAGCCTCATAAAGGAGTATGAGCGCCGCAACGGGCGCGGGTGGCGGACGTGACGCCCGACATGCCGACGCTGCGGGTTGAGGTCGCGTTCACCGTGGGCGCCTCGACCTCGACGCTGCTACACCTCGACGACCCGGGGCGCGGGCGCCTGGACACCGGCTCTCTAGGCGCGACCAGTACGGGCGCCCCGGTATGGGAGGACATCACCCCGTGGGCGCGGGCCGTGTCCATCACCCGGGGCGCGGGGCGCGTTGACACTCCGATCGTCCAGTACGAGGCGGGCACGCTAGCGGTCACGCTGGACAACTCCGACCGCAGGTTCGATCCAAGCAACTTGGACGGACCGTACGTCGACCCGATCAACCACACGACACAGGTCACCGCCATGCGCGCTATCCGCGTCCTAGCCACGTGGGCGAACGTCACCTACGAGCTGTACCGGGGGTTCGTTGACTCGTGGGGGGTCGACTGGATCGCACCCGCCTACAGCGAATGCACGGTGACCGCGACGGACGCCTTTAAGGTGCTCGCCGGCATTGACCGCCCGGCGCTCACGACACCCGTAGGTACCGGGGAGACGACAGGCGCCCGCATCACCCGGGTATTGGATAGCGCGCAATGGCCCACGGCTGACCGCGTCCTAGCCACCGGTGACAGCGCGGTACAGGCCACCACCCTAGAGGGCGCCGCGCTCGGCGAAATGCAAACCGCTACCGACGCCGAACTCGGCGAACTGTACATCGACGCGGGCGGTCGGGTCGTCTTCCGGCATCGCACGGCGCTACTCACTGAAACCCGATCGGCCGAACCGCAAGCCCTATTCGGCGACGGCGGCGGCGTCGAGTTGCCATACCAAGATCTCGACATCGCCACCGACGACAGTACGTTTTTCAACACGGTTCGGGTAACGCGCTCGGGTGGTACTGAACAGGTCGCCACCGACACAGCCTCACAAACCCTGTACTACCCGAGAACTTTTAAACCGGGCGATGACCTCCCGCTGATGACGGACACGGACGCGCTCAACTACGCCCAATGGATCCTCTATATTTCCCGCGCCCCGGAATTGCGGTTCGTGGAACTCACGGTCAACCCGCGCAGCGACCCGTCGGCACTGTTCCCGCACGCGCTAGGCCGCGCTCTGGGTGACCGGATCACGGTGACGCGTCGGCCACCCGGCGGCGGCGTCATCACCGCAGACCAGTTCATTCGGGGAATCTCACACGAGATATCGCCACAATCGTGGGTGACGCGCTGGACTCTCCAGAGCGCGTCCAAATTCGGATCATTTTTCACTTTG
Source organism: Actinomadura sp. NEAU-AAG7 (assembly GCF_018603865.1). Classification (NCBI taxonomy): domain Bacteria; kingdom Bacillati; phylum Actinomycetota; class Actinomycetes; order Streptosporangiales; family Thermomonosporaceae; genus Actinomadura; species Actinomadura sp. NEAU-AAG7. The sequence goes on along the minus strand of NZ_JAHFZY010000010.1, from coordinate 115,081 downwards.
GACAACGTCACGCTTGGGCGCCTGGACTCTAACGCGCTCGCCTACTAGGAGGTACACCGTTGGCTGTTCCCCTACCTCGAACGTGGTTGGTCGGCGAGGTACTCACGGCCGCGAATATGAACGGCTACGTGCGCGACGCGTTCACCTACCTACTCAACCCGCCGTCGGTGCGCGCGACAGAAACCGCCGGGACAAGCGCCGCGAACAACGCGAATGTAGTTGTGCCGTGGGGCGGCGAAAGTTGGGACACGACCGGCGACATGCACAACACGAGTTCGCAGACCAGCCGAATCGTTGCGCCCGACCCGGGGATTTACGTGGTCACGGTTTTCGTCCGGTGGGTGACGAACGCAACCGGTATCCGAACGATCAATTTGCGGATGAACGCGGGTGGAAACCCGGCGGGCGGAACCACCCTCCTATCAGCGAACGCGGGCGCCCTGTCGGGGGTCCAGACTCCACACATCGTGTCCCGCCAGATCGTCATGGACCCCGGCGACTATGTGGAGACGTTCATTTCTCAATCGTCCGGTGGGACGCTCGCCCTCGACGCCGGGGCGTCCTTTTGTGAAATGTATTGGATGCGAAACAAACCCTAGCCCGCGGGACCAATCATGAAAGGCAACAGAATGCCCGAATACCTGAACGTCCAATATGCGGGGACTCCTGTGCCCGTGCCGCCATCCGATCGGCTCAACCTTCCCGGCGAATGGGTCGACGTCACTTTTGATACCGAGATCGCGGACGCGGCCGGACACCACAACAACAACGGCGGACCGTCAGTCGCTTTCGGTCCCCGCTACTGCCTCGGCACCCTAGACCTGTGGCTAGTCGATTTCGACGTGAACACCGAGATTCAGATCAGGTCGTACGAGGTCAACAGCTCGAATTACTCGCGCGCTGAAACTCACATGCCGCACGAGTTCTACACGGCCAACCCGACCGGCGGACCCAATCCGTCCTACCCCCGGACGACGCACCACCGCTACCCCGTTTTCGCCTACGTCAATGCCGGTCACTACCTGCGGTTCGAGATCTCCCAATGGCCGGCCGACCTGACCGCGACCACCGGCACCATCACCAAGGCGCAAGCGCAGCTTGTGTATTTCGCCTAGGCCGTGATCGTTTGTGGAGTCCTCCGCGTCCTCCCGCCCCGGCATGGCTAACCGTTCTGAGGGACATCACCTGTCTCGTCATCGGCGCAGGCGGCATCGTCTGGGAGATCGTTCACGAAACCCCGGACCTCGCCGTTCTGGCGTTCTTCGCGATACTGCTGTACGCGCCAGCGGGTTTTGCGGCGCTCTGGTTGGCTCAGTTGCATACCGGTGGGCCATCCTCGCCACAACCGGCGCCGCCTCCGTCGCCGTCGCCACCACCGCCGGGCGGGTGATGATGTGATGCCATATCGCGCCTACGCCGTAGGCGTGGCCCTGATCGTCGGCGTTCTGTTCGTCGGCAGTCTGCTTTTCAGCGTCGGCTACACACGCCACGTCTCCCAAGAGGCGGACCGGCGCTGGTGTGCGCTGTTGGAAAGCCTCGACGCGCCATGGACACCGGCGACCACAGAGCGCGGGAAAGAGATCCAACGTCAGGTGCATACTCTGCGCCGGGATTTGGGGTGTACCAGTGAATAACCGAGTAGAGGCGAAGGTCACGGCGGCGGCGTCCGGGGCGGCGCTCGCTGGCCTGGTCGTCACGCTGATGGGCGAGCACGTGTTCAACGGGGACGTGCCCCAAGCGGTGACGGACGTCGTGTACGTCGTCGTGCCCGCGCTGGTCGCGTTCGCTGCGGGATGGTGGACACGCCACACCCCACGGCCGGACGACCCGACCCCGCCCTGACAGCCCGCTAGGCGGGGGCCTCGACTCGCCCCGCCCTCTCGGCCAGACACGCAAAACGGCCCGTGCATCCCCCCGGGATGCACGGGCCGTTCCCTTTTTAAGTCTCAGATTTTGATCCAGTGGTCCATGCACCGGTGCGCGGTGTCGTGGCCCTGAAGTAGGTCACACGAATTGGAGCATTTCCCGCATTTTTCCGTACACGTCGGTGTGCATTCCGGTGCGGCCGGTTTCGCTTCGGGCCCTGTGGTGCCCCGATGGATGGTTGCGAGAATGTCTGATCATCCTTCCGTAATGTTGTAGGGCGCGGGGGGCGGACACCGCGCCCGCCCCCCCGAGCCGCTAGGAACAATCGCCTCGGCATTCCAGATGCGATTCCCACCGCCGGTCGAGTGCCTGAAGTTCCCGATGGAATTCCACGGTATCGACGCCGTAGGGGGCGACCATACTTGCGACGAATTCAGTACTGGATGGCCCCCCGTGCACGAGGCGCCCGCCCAGCGCTGCTGCTGCCCTGACTGCCTCAGCCCGGCGTTTCTCGTTAAGGAACACGCTGCGGGAGATCTCCTCGACCGCCTCTGTTTCCGCGCACGGAAGGTCATACACCGCCGTAAGCGAACTGGGGTCCATCCATGCCTTGCATACGTTTGTGATGCGGCCCGTCATTTCGACTCGGTTGAGGGCGCCCAGAGTTGCCGCCTCGCGGAGTAGCCGCGCATGTTCCGGGCGTGCACCGATGATTTTGAATCCGCGTTCCGCCGTGATTGCGTCGCGGAACAGGTGACTGTTCACCTTGTAGGCGAGGTTCAGAACTTCGGCGCCATCCCGCGTCAGGCGGGTGTTGTTACGGATGAAGTCAAGCGCCTTCTGTTCCAGGGAAATCGTGACCGTCTCTCGAAGCTGGGGAAGCTCTTTGCGCACCGCTTCCCAGTCACACACGACCCATTTCGGGTTTTCGAGCCGGTAGAAGAATCTGGTCGGTTCGATGGTGACCATTTTTCCGTCCACCTCCAATCCGTCAATCTGGTTCCACCCCGGGTGGAATGCCACGGGGAGTTCCGCCCGAATGGGCTCAACTACGTGGGGCATGGCCTCTCCTCGCATTGTTGGCTGAACTTGCCGTTGGTTTCGCTTTCCGGGGAGCGCGCTGGCTCCTAGCGGGTCGTGCCTGTTCCGCCTTCCGGCGTATCGCGGGCAGCCTCCTGCCCGCGCACCGTGGCACTGATGGCGATTGCCGCCCCGGACGGGTCGGAGGTGGGGTGCGTCGCCCGGTACCCCCACCAAAAGTGGTCGCCTTTCGCCACGACCAGCACGCCCCTAAGGGGCATTTTCGAGACCGGGCAACGCTGCGCAAATACGCGCAGCGCATCCCGGTCGTCCTCTCCGCGAACCGACGACGGAACCGTCGTCAATTCGCATTCGACGCCGTTCGCGGGCAGGTGTCCGGTAAGTGCCTGCAACTGCGCCAGGTGGTCAGTCGTCACTACTCCTCCAAGTCGAGGCGCGCGAAGATTTCGAGGGCTTGGGCGTATTCGTAGATACGTCGCGCCGCCCCATGCATATCAATCAGAAGATGTGTTTCGTCTGCCCCCCACCGGAATGACTCGGCGTCATCGTCCAAGCGGACGAATACATCGTCCTTCGGGAGTCCGTACTCATTGCGCTCAAAGAACGCGTGAAAGTACCCCCGGTCGGCGAAGCCCTGATTTGGCGATGTCTCCATTCCAAGCTTGTGCAGCTCATCTTTCAGCGCACAGAACATGACCAGGGGGTAATCCATGGGGAATGCCTTCTAGTGCGAGTGGGGTCAGGTTGCGGCCGTGCGGGGGCGTGCAATAGGCCACGGGGCATGGCCTATTGCACGTGGAGGGGTTATGAGGATTCGATCAGGCAGGATTGCTGGTCCGCTACTTGGAACCAGACAACCCACCCGGTTCCGTCGCCTTCTTTCTGGCATCCCCACTTGGACGAAAGCGTGGCGACCAGATTTAGCCCGCGCCCGCCGGATGCGTACTCCTGGAGAGTGGCGGGGATGTGCGGCTTTTTCTGTTCGGTGTTGCCCTGGTCGATGACCTCGACCCGGACCATGTCCGGCGCAGTCCACATGACGATCACGCCGACCAGCGTTCCGGCGTTCGCGTGTACCGCAGCGTTCGTAACGCATTCGGACAAGCACGTCCGGATGTCGTCGAGAGTCTCGCTCGCTACCTCCGGGGCGAGAACTTTTCCGATCCATGCGCGGGCACGGCGGACCTCACCGGGGCGACGAATGAACACCTCAGTGTCTATGACGGTGGCCTTGACCTCAGTGTCTATGGGGGTGGCCTTGATGGCGACCGTGCGGGGAGTGGCGAGGTTCACGACGCGACCCACTGCCCGTGGGCGGCGCCGGCGTGTGCTTCCCGTTCCATCGCTGTCTGTACGGCATCGCCGATCACCCGGGCGGTCCGCCCGGTGTTGTCGAGCGGACCCAGGGGCCAGCGGGGGTCGCGGAGCCAGAACCAGCGCAGTCCCGCCGAGATCAGGACCGTTCCGACGTTCGGAGCGTCGAGGGCGAGGCACAGTTGATTTGCCCTGCGCTCCCACCGCAACGGGACGTTCGGCAGCGTGCGGAGCAGGACGGCCGCTAGGGGGTTGAGAAGGCTGTGGGCGCGGTCGTCGTCGGTCGGTGGGCGGGGGGCACCGATGTGACGGCTTGGCGACGGAGTGTCCGGTAGGTTGCCCACGGGTCGGAACCTCTCTTCCGATCAAGGCCCCGCACGGTGTTCCAGCACCGTTGTGGGGCCGTCCTGTTCCACGGGGCCCCACCTGCGGGGTTGCGTCGTACTCGGGCTACTCACCGTGCCTCGCGCCGCTTAGGATTGGTAGACGAGGCACGGGACACACGCCCCGGACTCGTACTCGCCCCCTACTTGTGCGGAGCTGTACCCCCCGTGACATCTCGGATGAGCAGATCCCCCCGGCGGTTTCTTGGTAAAGAGATAATGCGTGCCCGCCAAGCAAAGGGGATGAGCCGCGAGGAACTGGGCAAAGCGGTCTTTCTATCCGATTCTCTCGTCCGATCATGGGAACGCGGCCAGCGTTTGCCTAAACCTGACGCTCTCTTGCAAGTAGAAAAGGTTCTTGGGCTAGGCGACGGGGAGGAAGCGGGCATTTTGTGTAGAATCCGGGCGGACTTGATCAATGATGCTGTTCCCTTGGAGTGGTTCGGAAGGTGGCGCGAGGCTGAGAGTCTGACGACGTCCTTGTGGACGGTTCAGCCACTCCTTATCCCCGGGCTACTTCAGACACAGGACTACGCAACCGAAGTTCTTCGCGCCGCGCATCGCAACGCAGAACTGCACGAGATGCTTGCTGAGCGACTGGAGCGGCAACGGATCCTTGAGCAGGAAGATCCGCCAAAGCTTGTAGCCCTAATCGCAGAGGCAGCATTGCGCAATACGATCGCCAGTCGAGAGACGATGCGTGTTCAGCTTTTGCATCTGATCAAGATGGCGCAACGCGATAACATAATTGTCCAGGTGATCCCCGCCGATTCACCCGCTTGTGCCGGTTTCCTGAGTGGGTTCATCATCGCGAACGTCGACGGTGACGACATCGCTTATGTGGACAATCAGCTAAGCGGGGAGGTCATTGAAGAACCGGAGGAAGTCGCACGCCTTAGATACATGTTCGATGATTTCCGTGCGGAAAGTCTTCGTGCGCGGGAATCTCTAATATTCATAGAAGCCATCATCGAGGAAATGTGGAAAGAATGAAGAACTTGAAGTGGCGCAAATCTTCCTACACTGGCGCTAATGGTGGTGACTGTGTGGAACTGGCAGATTTTGACCAGTCAATCGCGGTGCGCGACTCAAAGGACCCTGACGGCCCCAAACTGACAATCGCGCGGCGCGACTGGGCGGCCGTGCTAAAGGACGTCAAGCGCGGTCGGCACGACCTATGAAACAGCACTCAGGCAACCCGGGTGCGTGGGCGGCGTTCGCGGACGCCGTCAAGGCCGGTCAGTTCGACCGGCAGTAGTTAGCCCCCTCGACCAGCGCAGAGAGCCACCCGCGTGGGGTGGCTCTCTGTGTTTCGTCTGGCCGTCGAGGGTGACCCGCTCGCCCTGTGCCCTCGCTGTCAACGCCCGTACGGGGCACGCCCCCCGGCTCAATCCCGGGTAACGTCCGGCGCCTCGGAGATCTGCGCGCCGTGTGGGCTCGACGAGGCCCTACGCCCCTTCGACGGTCACCCGGTGGTCGAGGTGGCGCGGTGGCCGGTTGCTGGCCGGTTCACCCTCGACGGCGCGGTGCCGTAGAAGGGCGACCAGGCGCCCCGCTAGGCGGCACGTGCAAGGCCACGGCACCCGATGATGCGGCCGTTCTCGTCCCGAACCGGGTCGTAGGGGAACACGAGGTCGCGTCGACCGGGGACGGCGTCCGCGACGACACGTGACACCACATACACGGTGCCCGCGCGCCGGGCGGGCAAGCCGGTCACGGCACCGAACCCGGCGACGTACAGCGGCACGGTCGCCCCGCTAGGCAGGGTGACGGATCCAGACTCGTGGACGTGCTCATCCCGGCGGACAGCCGGTCCGTCCGGCGGCAACTCCAAGAGGGCCCGCCCGTTAGCGTCCATGATCGTGACAGGGTGCCCACAGAGGTTGACCAGGCGCATACAAGGTTCTGATGGACGGTAAGAGCGCCGCCCGACGTTCGAACCGGTGAGGTCGAGCAGAGGACGCCTAAGTCTCAAACAGGTAACGATGGGGCGCATCTAGCAAGGTCTTGCCGACCCCGAGCTGGTCGGCGAGGTGCTCGCGGTCATGCGCGACCTCGCGGGCCAGGGAATGACCATGGTCGTCGTCACGCACGAGATCGGATTCGCCCAGGAGGTCGCGGACACGGCGGTCTTCATGGACGGCGGAGTGATCGTCGAGAGCGGACCGGCCAGGAGGGTGCTGAGCTCCCCGTCCTCCGCGCGCACCGCGGAGTTCCTCGCCCACGTCCTGTAGATCCCCGAAGGAGCACCCACCATGAGACGCGCACTCACGCCGTTGCTGACCTGCACCGCACTGCTCGCCGCGGGCTGCGGCGGCGGCGATCCCGTCGCCGCCGACAGGCCGCGGCCCCCGGTCAAGGCCCCGGCGGCCGATCCCGCGCTGCGGGCGATGCTGCCCGAGGCCGTCCGCCAGGCCGGGACGCTCGACGTCGGGACCACGCTCCCGAACGTCCCCTACCTGCTGACCGACTCCGCGAACACCATCACCGGCGGCATCACCCCGGACGTCGGCAGGGCCGTGGCGGCCAAGCTCGGCCTCAAGTACTCGATCAGGAACGTGGCCTGGGAGGCGCTGCTGCCCGGCGTCGCGGGAGGCCGGTACATGGTGGCCGACGACGGGATCTCCGACACCGCGGAGCGGCAGAAGGTCGGCATCTTCATCGACTACACGCAGAGCTCCAGCGTGCTCGTCACGGCCAAGGCCAACGGCGGCGCGAAGTCGCAGGACGCGGCGTGCGGCAACGGCATCGCGACCATCCGCGGCACCACGGACGTGGACACCGCGAAGAAGATCTCCGCCGACTGCGCGGCGAAGGGGAGGCCGCCGGTGCGGGTCACGCAGTACCCGACCGCGCAGGACGCCGATCTCGCGCTGCGGTCGGGACGGGAGAAGTTCGAGATCAACGTCGCCGAGACCGCGGAGTACGCGATCCGCAAGGGCTCCCCGATCGCGATCGTCGCGCGCGGCTACATGCCCGCCTATGTCGGGATGTATGTGGGCCTCAAGCAGACCGAGCTGGCGAAGGCGCTGCTCGGCGCCCTGACCGCGCTGAAGAAGGACGGGACGCTCGACACGATCCTCGGCGGCTACGGCTCCAAGCCGATCACACCGGGCATCAACCTCGCGACCGCGAAGGGCGGCGCCGCGTGAGCCGGCGGTCGGGGGCCTCGTGAGCGCGCTCCCCCTGCACCACATCGAGGTGCCCGCGCCCAGCGGGACCGCGCCGCTCGCGATCGGGTCCTTTCCGGAGATCGGCAGCTACACCACGGCGGGCTTCGCGCACCGGCACGACTTCTACGAGGTCCTGCACATCACCGGCGGGTCGGGGACGCATGTCGTCGATTTCGTCCACTACCAGATCAAGCCGCCCGTGATGTATTTCCTTTCGCCGGGGCAGGTGCATTTCTGGGATTGCGAGACGCCCCTTCAGGGGCGGGTCCTGGTTTTCACCGAGGATTTCATGCTCGGCCGCGCGAGCGAGCGCGGTGTGGGCGACGAGCCGCCCTGTTTCGACGTCCTGAGCGAGAACGCGGAACTGCGGCTGGACGCGGCGGGCGACCGCGCGATCAGCGATCTGCTGGTGCCGATCGAGCAGGAGTACCATCGGCGCGAGGCCGGTCACACGTGCGTTTCGCGGGCCTATCTGAACATTCTGCTCGTCACCGCGTACCGCATGCGCGCGTTCGCTCCGGCGACGGCGGAGCACCGGTCGTCGGCGCTGGCGCGGCGGTTCGTGCGGCTCGCCGCCGAGCACGACGCGGACGAGCCGTCGGTGCGCGCCTACGCCGACAAGCTGGGCGTCACCGCGAGTCACCTGACCGAGGTGGTGAAGCAGGCCACCGGGCGGACGCCGGGGCAGGTCATCCGCGGCGCGCTGGCCCTTGAGGCCAAGCGCATGCTAGCCCTGACGGAGCTGAACGCCGCCCAGGTCGCCAGCGCGCTGGGCTTCACCGACCCGTCCTACTTCGGCCGGTTCTTCAAGCGCGAGACCGGGGTCAGCCCGCTGGGCTTCCGGCGGGTGATCCGCGAAAAGTACCAGAACGCCCGAGAAATGTCCCTGTGACCCCGGCCCTCTCCTTGACACCATAGATGTAAGGGAGAAGATCGTCTCACCTTAGCGGAGGAAACACGGAATGGCGACCACCACGGCGGCCCAGCGGAAATCGGGGAAGCACGAGAACCTCATCGTCCGGAACATGGTGCGGGAGGAGCTCCCGAACGAGGGCGTGCTCCGGTACGGCGAGGAGGAGAAGGGCACCAGCGGCGCGTTCGCCATGATGAGCGGATGGCAGGTGGACCTGAGCAAGGTCCACATCGCCTACAGCTGGATCCACGAGGTGCCCAGCCCCAATCCCTATGTGCTGGAGCACGTCCACGACTATGACGAGGTCCTCCTTTTCATGGGCAACAATCCAGAGGATCTGGACGACCTCGGCGCGGTCGCCGAGATCGACCTCGACGGCGAGACCTACGTCATCGACACCTCGGCGGCGATCTACATTCCCCGGGGCATGCGGCACTGCCCGCTCGGCTACCAGCGGGTCGACCGCCCGCTCTCCTTCATCGCGCTGTCGCTGAACCCCACCTACCAGTCCCCCACCGGGTCCGGACGGCAGTGACCCGGAGCACGCCGCACCGCCTGTGACGTGGCCTCCGGGACGGCACGTACGCGCGGTCGGGACGGATCAAGCGGAGCACGCTCCCGGCCCCGTGCGAAGGGCGGGGGCCGCGACCGGTCACAGGCCCTCCGGTCGCGACCCCCTCCCGCATCGGACGCAGAACACGGCTCCCACGTCACCGGCCCCGGCGGGGCGACGGTCGGCCCGGTGCCGGTGACCAGTACGAACATCGGGGCATCCCTCGGGAGAACGTCCATGTCGACGCAGATCCGAACGTCAGACCTTCCCGTCCGCGAGCGATTCGATTTCTGGTCCAGCACGGTGTCGGAGATGTTCGTGCCGCTGCGCACGGACCCCGCCGACGCCGACGGCTTCGACGGATACATGCGCGGTTCCGAACTCGGCTCCCTGAAGGTGGCCGAGGTCTCCGCGACCCCCCACACCGTGCGGCGCACCGAGGCGCTGATCGCGCGGTCCGACCCGGGGCACTACAAGCTCGGAATCCAGCTCACCGGGTGCTGCCTCCTCTCCCAGGACGGGCGCGAGGCCCCGCTCTCCCCCGGCGACCTGACGATCTACGACACGACCCGTCCGTACACGCTCGCCTTCGACGGCTCCTACCGGCAGCTCGTGCTGATGTTCCCCCGCCGCCTGCTCTGCCTTCCCGAGGACGCGGTCGCGGCGGTCACCGCGACCCGCTTCTCCGGTCACCGGGGGCTGGGCGCGCTGCTGTCCGCGCTTCTCGTCCAGTTGGCCCAGCACCTGGACGAGTTCGACGACCCGGCGGGGCAGCGCCTCGGGGACAACATCATCGACCTGCTGGTGACGCTGCTCGCCGAGCGCATGGACATGGCCGCCGGCACCACCGAGGCGCGCCGCAGGGCGCTGCTCGTCCGGGTCCGCGCCTACATCGAGAGCCATCTGGACGACCCGGACCTGACCCCCGACGCGATCGCCGCCGCGCACTACGTCTCGATCCGCCACCTGTACAACCTGTTCCACGCGGAGGGCACGACGGTCGCGATGTGGATCAAGGGGCGGAGGCTGGAGCACTGCCGCCGCGACCTGCGCGATCCGCTCCAGGTGGGACGCTCGGTCACCGCGATCGCGGCGCGCCGGGGCTTCGTCGACGCCGCGCGCTTCAGCAGGCTGTTCAAGGCGGCCTACGGCACCAGCCCGCGCGAGTACCGCGCGGGCGACGTGTGACCGGGGCGGCCCGCGAACGCGACCGGGCCGCGCCCGTCCTGGTGGGGGGCACGGCCTGGTCGGTCCGGATCAGCGTCGTCCGGGGCACTTCTTCCACTCGAAGTGGTACACGGTCTTCACGTTGCCGTCGGTGGAGTCGAACGACATGAAGCTGGTGTCGCCGGGCGCGGAGGTGCCCTTGTCCACGCGCAGTTCGGTGTTGACGTTGAGGATGCGGTCCTCACCGCACGGCTTCCAGACGAGCTCGGCCCACGGCGTCCGGTCGGTGAACTGCCAGGAGTCGGAGTACTTGCCCTTGATGCTGTGGCTGATGGGCGTCGTCTGCTGCATGCCCTGGTAGTAGTAGTTCGCCCGCTCCAGCCCGGACGCGCCGTTGGCCAGGCTCGCGAAACCGCGGTAGTCGGCGCTGGCGATCGCGTAGGTGAAGCCCTGCGGAATGTGGATGCCCAGGGCGAGCTGGCAGTTCTTGCGGAAGTCGGTGGGCTTCGAGTTCCCGCCGGCCTGGGCGAGGTAGTCGCTGTAGGTGACGGTGAAGGCGCTGTCGTCGCTGGCGGGCGTCACGGCGGCGGTTCCGGCGGGGCAGCCGGAGCCGTTCACGGTCAGGACCTCGATGGTGATTCTTCCGGGCGGCGGCTCGTTCGTCGCCGCCGACGCCGCGGGGGCCATCGCCGCGGCCAGCGCCACGGCCGAGAGGGATGCCGCCGCGGCGGTCACTCCTTTACGCATGGGTTCTTCTCCTTCGGGTTACTTGGTCTTCGGGCATGTCTTCCAGCTGAAGTGGTACGTCGTCCTGAGGTCGCCGTCGGTGGAGTCCATGGCGACGAAGCTGACCTTCGAGGCGTCCGAGGTCCCCACGGCCACGCGCAGTTCCGTGTTGATGTTGAAGTACCGCTCCACACCGCACGGCTTATATACGAGCTGGGGGATCTCAACGGCGTCGGTGAACTGCCAATTCCCATAGAGGCCGGTGGGAATGGGGTGTTCGACATAGGTCGTCTTCGGAAGCCCCTGGAAGTAGTAACTGGCCAGCTGGCTGGCGACCGCGCCTGGTTGCAGGGATGCGTAGCCGCGGTGGTCGGTCGAGGCGATGGCATAGGTGAAGCCCTGCGGAACGTGCACGCTCAAGGCGATCTGGCAGTTCTTGCGGCCGTCGGTCGGCTGGGAGTTGCCGCCCGCCTGGGCCGTGTACGCACTGTAGGCGACGGTGAACGCCTCCCTGTCCGGGGACACGACGAAGGCGGTGGTGCCGGTCGGGCAGCCGGATCCGATAACGCTCCCGACAGTGATCGTCACTTTTTCGGGAGGAGGGACGGTCCGCGACGCGTTCGCGTTGGTCGGAGCCGCGGTCACGCCGAGCGCGGCCAGGGCGGTGGCGGAAATTGCTATCCCTTTACGCATGCGATTCCTCTTCGCTGGGGATGGGAGTACTATTTTTCGGCGGCCGAAGAGGGCGGGGGGGCGTGATATCCGGAATGAATCGGCGCCTTCAATGGATCTTGATCCAGGATCTGAATGGAGAGTAACTTTTTCGCAAAGTACTGTCAATCTTGAAATTTTCAATTTTTTCGAACCGCGTTTAATTGACACTAGAGAGCATCTCGTTCAACGGATTCATCGATTGTCGAGCGTCAATAGCGACCTTTTGACAAGGATCGTTCCATTGCATTGTCCAAGCATTGGCGGCACCGCCGGCAGGGCGGTGAACAGGTGTTACGCGGTACCGGTAATGGCCGGAGCCGGACGCGCCGCGCTCGTCTCACGGTTCGCTTTCGTCTCGTCCAGTGGAATTGGACCCATACGCGTCGCCGCCCCCTCGCATGCGAGGGGGCGGCGGTGAACGCGGGTGAACCGAAGCGGACTCAGTGGCGGGCCTCGGCGGTGGCCTTCAGGTTGCGCAGCCACTCTTCGAGGCCCTGGCCGAGCATGGCGGTCGAGCCGGGGACGTCCTCCTCGACCTGGCGGCCGGTCCAGGTCTCCTCGGTGTGGACGAGGACGCCGCCCCTGACCTTGGTGAACGTCCACAGGTGAACGCCCTCGTCGATGCGGGCGCCCTTGCCGACGGCGGGTCCGGCCCACAGGATGCAGGCGTTGTTCCGGAGCTGCCGGACGGTGGAGGTGATGTGCATGGTGGTGTCCGGGACCGTGGGCGGCGCCGGGGTCGTCCAGTGGAACCGCGAGCCCTTCCGCAGACGCCCGTGGTCGAGGCGCTTCGCGGTCAGGACGGGCGGCTGCCAGGCCGGCCAGCGCTCCACGTCGGTCTGGAGCTTGAACACGGTGCTCAGCGGCGCCTTGATCATGATGTCCGTGCGGTAGCGGATACGGGCGCTGGGATCCAGGCCCTCGCCACGGCACTGGTACGCCCGCCCGTGGCCCGGCCTCTCGGCGGCCTGGGCGGCGGGGACCGTGCCCGCGAGGACGCCGGCGGTGGCGAACGAGAGCGTGAGCGCGGTGACGCGAACGCGGTCGCGCCGCGCGCGGGGCCGGGGCTGCCGGCGGGACGAGGTGTCGCTGAACATGGTGTTCCTCTTCTTCTTTGCGTGCTGATCGGGAAGGGTTCGGACGGGTCTACGGGGTCAGGACGACCTTGCCGCTGACGGTTCCGGACTCGGCCAGCCGCATCGCGTCGGCGACGCGGGTGAGGGGCAGCCGGGCGGCGATCCGCGGGGTGATGTCGCCGCGCTGGAGGGCGGCGAAGACCTCGGTGAGGTCGGCGTGCAGCCGGGCCCGGAAGCGGCTCTTGGAGAGGGCCCGCCCGGCCCAGGCGTTGAAGAAGTAGGCGTGCCGGCCGTTGGGCAGGGCGTTCCACGTCCAGACCCGTCCGAGCAGCTTGAAGACGGGCCACTGCTTGGAGCCCCGGTCGTCGCGGGTGGAGGCGGTGCCGTAGGAGACGAGCGTGCCGCGCGGCGCGAGCAGGCGCCAGGAGTCGACGACGCCGCGTCCGCCGACGTGGTCGAAGACGGCGTCCACCCCGCCGGGGGCGAGTTCGCGGACCCGCGCGGCGACGTCCTCGGTGCGGTAGTCGATGGGCGTGACGCCGAAGGCGCGCAGGGAGTCGTGGTGGCGGGCCGACGAGGTCCCGATGACGTTCACGCCGGCCGCGCGGGCGAGTTGGACGAGGACCGAGCCGACGCCGCCGCTGGCGCCGTGCACGAGGACGGTCTGGCCGGCGCGGACGCGCGCCTTGCGGTGCAGCATCTGCCAGGCGGTGAGCCCGTTGAGCACGAGGGTCTCCGCCTCCGCCGCGCCGACCCCGGCGGGGACCGGCACGAGGTCGGCGGCGTCCACGAGCACGTGGCTCGCCCAGCCGCCGACCTTGACCATCGCGGCGACCCGCGTCCCGACCAGGCCGGGCCCGGCGCCCGCGCCGGTGGTCAGCACCGTGCCGACGACGTCGTAGCCGGGCACGAACGGGAACGCCGGCTGGTCGAAGTAGCGGCCCCGGCGCATCTGCTGCTCGGCGTAGGAGACGCCGGTCGCCTCCATGCGGATGAGCGCCTGGCCCGGCCCGGGGTTCGGGACGTCCGCGTGCCGGATCTCCAGCCCCTCCGGCTCGACCTTGCCCGGCAGGACGATCTCGACGTGCTCTCCGGTGTGCATCCCGGCCTCCCTTGCGATGACTCCTTCTTGCGTTCGTTAGAAGTTATAACGCAACATTGCCGGGAGTGTCAATCACGTTCGTGAGAGCCTCTAACTAGGGCCGGTCCGGGCCGCGAGCGCCTCCAGCAGTTCGACCTGGCGCTCGGGCGAGACGTCCAGGAGGGTGGTCACCACGTGCATCTCGTCGGCTCCGGCGTCGGCGGCGCGGTCGAGGTCGGCCAGCACGGCGTCGGTGAACTCGGCGTCCGCCGGGTCGGTGCCCGGCGGCGTGGGGAACGCGCTCAGCATGACGGTGCCGGTGCCGCCGGCCTCGCGGTACCAGCGGATCTGCTGGCGGGCGGCGTCCCAGTCCACGGCGACGAGGACGAAGCCGTCCCCGATGCGGGCCGCCCGCTCGATCGTCGGACGGGTGATCGCCCCGAACAGCAGGGGGATCCGCCCGTGCGGCTTGGGCCCGACCTTGGACGCCGGGATCGTGTAGTGCTCGCCGTGGAACTCGACGGGGTCGGGGGCCCAGCAGGCACGCATCGCGGCGACGTGCTCGGCGAACCCGGCGCCCCGGCGCGCGACCGGGACGCCCGCCGCCGTGAACTCCTCGGGGATGTAGTACGGGGGGAGCCGGGTGCCGCCGCCCTGCCCGATCCCGACGTCCAGCCGCCCGCGCGAGAGCCGGTCGAGGGTGGCGAGCTTGCGGGCCAGCACGACCGGCGGCTGGAAGATCGTGTTCAGGATGCCGGTGCACAGCCGGATCCGCCGGGTGTGCGCGGCGGCCCAGGTCAGCACCTCCAAGGAGTCCCAGCAGGGGTCCACGGGCAGGCCCGCGTCGTTGGTCCAGTGCGGTCCGACGGGGATCAGCAGCCGCTCGCTGACCGACAGGCTGTGGAAGCCGAGCCGCTCGGCCGCGACCGCCAGGGTCGCGATGCCCTCCGGACCGGCGTACCGGCCGAAGTGCTGGAGCGTCACACCGATGCGCGGCAGATCCATACATGTCCTCCAATATGGTGAACGCCCAGGTGGGGGCGCCGTTCGGAGGTAGGTCGGAGCCGCGACCGGATTCTTGCGGTTCGTGCCGTCCGGGATGTCAAGACCGGGAATCCGGCTCCGACCCACCTGTGAGCCGCGCCCACCGGGCGCGCCGGAGAAGGAGGAGACGACGTGCAGTTCCTGCTGCTCATGCATGTGAACCCCGCGGTCTGGGACGCGCTGACCGAGTTCGAGCGCAAGGAGGTGATGAGCGGTCACGCGCCGTTCGTCGAGAAGATCAAGGCGTCCGGGGAGATGATCAGCACGGTCGTGCTGGCCGACCCGTCCGAGAGCGCGGTGGCCCGGACCCGGGGCGGCGTCCCGGTGGTGACCGACGGCCCCTACCTGGAGGCCAAGGAGTTCCTCGGCGGCTACTACCTGGTCGAGTGCGAGAGCAGGGAGCGCGCCCTGGAACTGGCCGGAATGATCCCCGACGCCCGGGTCGAGGGCCTCGGGATCGAGGTGCGCCCGGTGATCTACCAGGACGCGCCGGGAAGCTGAGCCGCGGCGCGATGAAGTTCGTCGTGAACCTCTATCTGAGCCCGGAGGCCGCCCCCGGGCCCGGGAGCGGCCGCGAGGAGTTCCTGGCCGTGGCGCGCGAGGCCGGGGAGCTGATCGGCGGGCATGTGCTCGCCGACCCGTCCGTCAGCGTCGTCGTGCGGGCGCGGGCCGGGGCGGCGGAGGTGTCCGAGGGGCCCTACCTGCGGGCCGCCGAGCCGCTGACGGGCCAGTACCTGCTGGACTGCCCGAGCCTGGACCGCGCCGTCGAGCTGGCCGCCCTGTCGGCGGCCGGCTGGCCCGGGGGCGTCGAGGTGTGGCCGCTGATGGACGCGGGCGGGATGGAGATGTGACCGCGCCCGACCGGTTCGGGGACCTGCTGCGCGAGCTGGCGCCGCAGGTCCTCGGCGTGCTGCTGCGCCGGTACGGCGGGTTCGAGGAGTGCGAGGAGGCCGTCCAGGACGCGCTGCTCGCCGCCGCGACGCGGTGGCCGGCGGACGGGATGCCCGAGAGCCCGCGGTCGTGGCTGGTCACCGTCGCGTCCCGCCGCCTGGTGGACCAGGTGCGCAGCGAGCGGGCGCGCCGCCGCCGGGAGGTCGCGGCGGCGGCGCGGGAGGTTCCGGACGCCGATGTCGCCGCCGCGCCCGGCGAGGAGAACCCGGGCGACCGCGACGACACGCTCACGCTGCTGTTCCTGTGCTGCCATCCCGCGCTGACGCCCGCCTCGCAGGTGGCGCTGACGCTGCGCGCGGTCGGCGGCCTCACCACCGCCGAGATCGCGCAGGCGTTCCTGGTACCCGA
Source organism: Actinomadura sp. NEAU-AAG7 (assembly GCF_018603865.1). Lineage (NCBI taxonomy): Bacteria > Bacillati > Actinomycetota > Actinomycetes > Streptosporangiales > Thermomonosporaceae > Actinomadura > Actinomadura sp. NEAU-AAG7. The sequence continues at coordinate 98,731 of NZ_JAHFZY010000010.1, read as the reverse complement.
GGCCACGATGGCGCCGCGGATCAGCCGCGCCAAGCGGCGGATCAAGGCGTCGGGCGCGCCGTTCGCGCGGCCGGACGCGCGGGAGTGGACCGAGCGGCTCGGCGCCGTCCTGCACGTCCTCTACCTGATCTTCAACGAGGGCTATGCCGCCAGTTCCGGGCCCGACCTGCACCGCCGCGAGCTGACCGCCGAGGCGATCCGGCTGGCCCGCGCGGTGCACCGGGCGCTGCCCGGCGACGGTGAGGTCGCCGGGCTGCTGGCGCTGATGCTGCTCACCGACGCGCGCCGCGCCGCCCGCGTCGGCCCGGACGGCACGTTCGTGCCGCTGGCCGAGCAGGACCGCGGCCGGTGGGACGCCGCCGCCGTCGACGAGGGCACCGCGCTGGTCTCCCAGGCGATGGCGACCTCGCCCCTCGGCCCCTACCAGCTCCAGGCGGCGATCGCCGCGCTGCACGACCGCGCGCCTCGGGTCGAGGACACCGACTGGGAGCAGATCCGCGTGCTGTACGGGATCCTCGGGCGGATCGCGCCGAACCCGATGGTCACCCTCAACCACGCCGTCGCGGTCGCGATGACCCGGGGTCCCCGTGCGGGCCTCGACCTGCTGGAGCCGCTGGACGACGACCCGAGGATGGCCCGGCACCATCGCCTGTACGCCGTCCGAGGGCATCTCCAGGAACTGGCGGGCGACGGCGAGGCCGCGCGGGAGAACTACTCGCGTGCGGCCCGGCTCACCCTCAGCCTCCCCGAGCAGCGCTACCTGCGGGCGCGCGCGGCGCGCCTGGCGCCGCGTCCCGGCTAGCCCGGGCCGGAGGTGTCGATCAGGCGCGGCCTTCCGGCGCCGAATGACAGGGCCGTCTGGACGACGCAGATCGCGATGAGCAGCGAGATCGGCGTGGTCCAGGAGCCGGTGGCGTCGCGCAGGACGCCGACGGTGAACGGGCCGAGGGCGGCGAGGAGGTAGCCGACGCTCTGCGCCATCGCCGAGAGGGCGGCCGTGTCCGTCGCGGTGCGGGTGCGCATGCTGAACAGCGCCAGCGTCAGCGGGAACACCCCGCCGCCGATGCCGATGAGCACCGCCCAGAGCCAGGGGACCGACCCCGGATACAGCAGGAGGCCGGCCAGCCCGACGATCTGCGCGGCGGTCATCCCCGCGCCGAGCGCCCCCTGCCGCCGCAGCCGCGCCGCCAGGATCGGGACGGCGAAGTACACCGGGACGCCGACCAGGAGCGCGACGGCCAGGAGCGTCCCGGCCTCCCCTGGCGCGTATCCCGCGTCGGTGTAGACGGTCGGCAGCCAGGCCATCACGACGAACGCGAGCACGGACTGCGTCGCGAACAGCAGCGTGACCGCCCAGGCGACCGGGCTGCGCGCCATGCCCGCCATGCCCGCCGCACCCGCCCCGGCCCGCGCGGGCGGCGGCGTCCGCCGGACGCGGGGCAGCCAGAGCAGCAGGGTCGCGGCGGCGAGCGCGGCCCAGGCCGCGAGCCCGCCCCGCCAGCCGCCGAGCACGTCGCCGAGCGGCACGGTCGCCGCGGCGCCGATCGCGGCCCCGCCCGACATCGCCGCGCTGTAGGCGCCGGTCACCTCGCCGATCCGGCCCGGGAACTCGATCTTGACGATCACCGGGAGCAGCACGTTGCCCGCGGCGATGCCCGCGCAGGCGACGAACGTCCCGGTGAGGAGCGTGGCCTCGCCGCCCGCGACGCGGACCAGCAGCCCGACCAGCAGCAGGCCGAGGGCCAGCCCGAGCCCGGCCGTCGCGCCCACCCGCCGGATGAGCCGGGGCGTCACCAGCGCGATGCCCCCGAAGCACACGACGGGCAGGGTCGCGGCGGTGGACGCGGCGAGCGTGGACATCCCGAGGTCGCCCCGCGCCTCGTCCAGTACCGCGCCGAGGCTCGTCACCGCGACGCGCAGGTTCACGGCGACGAGCACGACGGCGACCAGCACGAGCGCCGGGCGGCCCGGCGCGCCGCGCGCACGCGCCTCCCCCGCGGCCTCGGCGCCGGACGGGTCCCCGGCGGCCTCCAGCGGAGGACGGTTCGTGGTCACCTCGCCGCTCCGAGGCGACCGCGGGCCGGGGTCCTCACGCGTCCCGCGCCGTCCGCGCGCCCGCAGCGACCAGCGTGCGCACCGCGCCGACGGCGGTCGCGTAGAGCGGCTCGGCGGGCGGGGCCGCGCCGGTGTCGATGGCCTCCCGGCTCCACATCAGCACGACGCCGCCCATCCGGACGTCGAGCACGCTGCCGACGACGAGCGCGGCCGCGGTCTCCATCTCCGAGCAGATCGCCCCGCCCCGGCGCCAGGTCTCGAAGCGCTCGGTGAGCGCGGCCGCCATCGGCATGCGGGCCGGTTCCGTCTCGCCGTAGTAGGAGTCCTTGGTGTGGGCGAGCCCGCACCGGTAGGTCGCCCCGGCGCGGTTCGCGGCGTCCTGGAGGGCGAGCACGACCTCGATCGACGCGATCGCCGGGAACTCGACCGGCATGTACTGGCGGGTGGTGCCCTCGTCGCGGATCGCCCCCGTGAGGACGGCCAGCTCGCCGTTCCGGGTGTCGGGCCGCATCGAGCCGGACACCCCGACCCGGATCATCGTGTCGACCCCGAGCGCGGCCAGTTCCTCGACCGCGAGCGCCGTGGACGGGCCGCCCACGCCGGTGGAGGTCACGACGACGGTCTCGCCGTCCACCGTGCCGCGCCAGGTCTCGAACTCGCGGTTGCGGGCGACGAACTCGGGGGCGTCCATCAGCGCGGCGAGCGGCGCGACCTGGTCGGGGTTGCTGGGCAGCAGCGCGTACCGGCCGACGTCGTCTCCGCGTAGGTGCAGGTGGTGCGCGAGCTGGTCGGTGCTCATCCGTTTCCTTTCGTCGTTCAATTGCGGTCAAACAGTGTCATATACCGACCACGTTCGTCACTATTGACATACACCGACATGGCGCTTACGGTTCCGGGAACGGTCCGGTACCCCGGACCTGCGGCGTCGCCTGACGAGGTGGCGCCGCCCGAGGAGCGAGGTCCGGCGAGCGCAGCCGGACGAGGAGGCAACCGTGCGGCACACGCCGGCGATGGAGTCCGCGATCCTGGCGGTCATGAGCGATCACCAGGGCCCGGTGGGGGCGCGCGCCGCCGCCCGGTACCTGCGGGAACGCGGCTTCGACGTCAGCGAGTCGACCGTGAGCCGGCTGCTCACCGACCTGGACGAGCGGTCCCTCACCCGCTCGCTCGGCAAGAAGGGCCGGATCCTCACCGAGGAGGGCGTCCGCGTCGCGGCCAACCAGCAGCTCGACAGCGAGCGCGCCTCCTACTTCGCCGACGCGCTGAACCTGCGCGACGTCCACGACCTGGTCGACCACCTGGCCGGACGGCGCGGGATCGAGCGGGAGGCGGCGCGCGCCGCCGCGCTGCGGGCGCGGCCGGAGGAACTCGCCGACCTGCGCGCGATGGTCGAGACGGGCGGTGAGGCGCGCTGGCGGGAACGGCTCGCCTTCCACAAGACGATCGGCCACGCCTCGCACAACAAGCAGATCCAGGCGATCACCACCTCGCTGTTCGACGACCGGCTCGAACTGCTCGAACGCCTGCTCATGATGATCGGCGTCAAGCAGGACGCGCTGGCCCGCTGGGACCAGGAGCACCGCGACATCGTCGCGAGCATCTCCGACCGGGATGCCGACGGCGCCGAGCGGCTCATGGTCGTGCACCTCGACGGAATGATCCGCGAGACCGAGCAGTTCGCGAACAGCGGAAACGCTCACGTCATTCACACGCTGCTCGCCGAGATCGATCTCGCGTAGCGCGGAACCTCATATCACGCAACTATCACGACGACTCTTTCGGGAGCGCGGACGACCCTTTTCGGGAGCACGCATGACCCATATCAACACGCCGCCTCGAATGGGCCGGCGCTCCTTCCTCCGGATGACCGGCCAGGGCGCCGCGCTCCTGACGGCCGGCTCCGCCGTCCCGTGGCTGTCGGGGTGCGGCACGGGTTCGGCCGACGGCGGCTCGGGCGGCGGCCGGCTGACGGTGAAGCTCGCCTGGATCCCGAACGCCGAGTACGCGGGCATCTTCGTCGGGGCGCAGGACGGCCTCTACGGCAAGCAGGGCCTGAACGTCGACATCCTGCCCGGCGGGCCGAACTCCGCGGTCGTCCCCATGGTCACGACGAACCGGGTGAACATCGGCGTCGAGGCGATCCCGGAGAACGTCGCCACCGCCGTCGCGCGCGGCGCGAAACTGAAGATCGTCGGCGCCGGGCTGCGCAAGAGCCCGGAATCGTGGATCTCGCTCGCCGACCGTCCGGTGAAGCACCCCAAGGACATCGAGGGCAAGAAGCTCGGCATCACGCTGGCGGGAAAGAACACCGCCCTGGTGTTCATGAAGCGCAACGGCGTCGATGTCGGCAAGGTGAAACTCGTGCCGATCCAGTTCGACCCCGCGCCGCTCGCGGCGCGGGAGGTGGACGCGATCTGGGGATTCGCCTCGAACCAGCCCGTCTCGCTGGAACTGCGCGGCATCAAGACGTATGTGATGCCGCTCGCCGACTTCGGGTTCAACCGGATGCAGAGCGTCTTCTTCGTCTCGGAGAAGACGCTGAGCGACCGGGCCGCCCGGGAGCGCGCCCGCAAGTTCATGGCGGGCAGCAGGCAGGGCTGGGAGGCGGCGCTGCGCGACCAGCGGCACGCCACCGACGTGATCATGGAGAAGTACGGCGCCAAGCTCGGCCTGAAGCCGAACGAGCAGGCCAAGTCGCTCGCCGCCATCGCGCCCTACGTGGGCGCCGGCGGCGGATCGAAGGCGAGCGCCGCCCCTGCAAGCGAGGGGTTGTTCTGGATGTCCGACGCGCTCATCGAAGAGACGATCACGAGCCTGACCAGCATCGGCATCAAGCTCGACCGGTCGCTGTTCACCAACGAACTGCTCGGGGGCTGAGCGCGCCATGACAAAGCAGACACCGGCGAAGCAGACACAGGCGGATCAGACGGGCGCTTCCGAGAAGGCGGCGCCGCGGACCGTGCCAGCCGCCGACGGGATCCACACGAGCGGGCTGCGGAAGGTCTTCGACGCCAAGGGGACGTCGGTCGAGGCGCTGCGCGAGTTCACCTTCGACTCCCGCCGGGGCGAGTTCGTCGGGCTGCTCGGTCCGTCGGGCTGCGGGAAGTCCACCGTCCTGCGGACGCTGGCCGACCTGGAGAGCCCCACCGCCGGGACGGTCACCGTCCACGGCCGCACCCCGCGCGAGCTGCGCGAGGGGCACGGCGTCGGGATCGCGTTCCAGGACGCGGGCCTGCTGCCGTGGCGGAGCGTGGAGGCCAACATCCGGCTGCCGCTGGAGGTGGCGGGACGCAAGGACCCCGCGGCCGTCGCCGAGCTGATCCGGCTCGTCGGGCTGAAGGGGTTCGAGAAGGCCCGCCCGTCGCAGCTGTCGGGCGGCATGCGCCAGCGCGTGTCGCTGGCCCGGTCGCTGGTCACCGACCCCGAACTCCTGCTGCTGGACGAGCCGTTCGGCGCCCTGGACGACCTCACCCGCCAGCGGCTCAACTTCGAGCTGCAGCGGATCTGGGCCGAGCGCGGCACGACCACGGTGCTGGTCACCCACGGCATCGGGGAGGCCGTGCTGCTCTCCGACACGGTCGTGCTGATGTCGCCGCGTCCTGGAACGATCCTGGACGTCGTCAAGGTCGACCTCCCCCGGCCGCGCACGCCCGAGATCCTCCACGACGCGGCGTTCCACGCGATCTGCGACGAGCTGTCGGAGAAGCTGTTCAGCGGCAGCGGGCGGGCGGCCCGGTGACCGCCACCGCCCGGCCCTTCGCCCGGCCGCTCGCCGCGCGTCTGCGCGACCTCGTCCCGCCGCTGCTGACCGTGCTGGTCCTGGCCGTCGCGTGGCAGGTGATGGCGACCGGCGCGTTCGGGTCGCTGGTGCCGAAGCCCGCCGAGGTGCTCGGCCAGATGCGCGACGACGCCGACTACTACGGCCCGAACGTGTCGGTCACGATGGCCTCGGCGCTCCAGGGCTACCTGTGGGGCAACGGCATCGCGATCGCGCTGGCACTGTGCACGCTGCCGTTCCCCCGCGTCCAGGCGCTGTTCGAGCGGGTCGCGGTCGGCGCGATCGCGCTGCCGCTCATCGCCGTCGCGCCGCTGCTGGCGATCGCGTTCCGGGGCAGCATGCCGAGCGTGATCCTCGCCGCGCAGGCGGTCGTGTTCACCACGCTGGTCGCCGCGATCCTCGGCCTCACCGGCGTGGACCGCACCTCGGTCGACGTGGTGCGCGCCTCCGGCGGCTCGGAGTGGACGGTGATCCGCCGGGTGCGGCTGCCCGCCGCGATCCCGAGCCTGGTCGCGGGACTGCAGGTCGCCGCGCCCGGCGCCATCCTCGGCGCGATCATCGGGGAGTACATGGGCGGCTCGGAGGGCCTCGGCGTCGCGATGGTGCAGGCGCAGGGCGCGTTCGACATCCCCCGCGCCTGGGGCCTCGCGATCGTGACCTCGCTGCTGGCCGCCGCGGCGTTCCTGGCGCTGCCGCTGGTCGTGCGGACGGCGCTGCCGTGGACGCGCTCGATGGACACCGTCCTCGGCGCGCGGGCCGCCCGGCTCGGCCGCCGCGACACCCGCCCGCTCGCCCGCGTCCGGCGCGCCGTGCTCTCGGTGGCCGCGACGGTCGGCGGCGTCGTGCTCGGCTGGTGGCTGCTCGTCCTCGTCGTGCCGGGCGGGAGCGCGGTGGCCCGGGGCCCGTGGGAGGTCGGGCGCTACTTCCTGAACGGCGACACCCAGCTCGTGACCGCGTCCGGCGAGGCGGAGGACCCGCTGCCGTACATGCTGTCGTCGCTGCTGCGCACCATCGGGGACGCCGGGGTCGGCTTCCTCGTGGGGCTCGTCCTCGCGGTGGCGATGGCCGTGGTCGCGCACGAGTTCCCGGTGATCGAGCGGGTGCTGATGCCGATCTCGATCGCGCTGCGCTCGATCCCGATCGTGGCCGCGATGCCGCTGCTGGCGCTGATGTTCGGACGCGGGATCGCCGCCGTCACCGTCCTGATCGCGGTGATGACGTTCTTCCCGATCCTCGTCAACGTCCTGCTGGCGATGCGGGCCGTCCCCCGCAGCGCGGGCGACCTGCTCAACGCCGTCGGGGCGAAGCGCAGGCACCACATCACCAAACTGCTCATCCCCTACGCGCTGCCCGCGCTGCTGGCCTCGGTCAAGATCGCGCTGCCGCTGTCCATCGGCGCGGCGATGGTCGCGGAGTGGCTCGCCACCGGCTACGGGCTCGGCGCGTCGATGACGGTCGCCGCGACGCTGTCGGACTACGACTTCGTCTGGGGCGGCGTCGCGATCGTGCTGCTCGCCTCGCTCATGGCCTACCGCCTGGCCGGGGCGCTGGAGGACGCCGCGATCGGCCGCCTCGAATAGGCGATCCAAGGAACACCGCAGGTTCTCCCGGATGGCCGGGAAACACGAGAAGGCAGATCATGTCCAGAATTGTGCTGTCCAACGTCCGCGTGAACGGCGTGGGCGACCCGCAGGCCGTCACGGTCGCGAACGGCAGGATCGCGGCCGTCGGCCCGGCGCCCGCCGACCTCGGCCCGGCCGACCGCGTCGAGGACCTCGGCGGGCAGATCGTCCTGCCCGGCTTCGTCGACGGCCACGCCCACGCCGACAAGAGCCTGTGGGGCGAGCCGTGGATCCGGCGGACGTCCGAGCCGATCACGATGGACCAGATGTTCGACGACATGCTCCAGCAGTGGGCGGAGACCACGACGCCCGTCGCGAAGCGGGCGCGGGCCTTCCTCGACAAGTGCGTCGCCTACGGCTCGACGTCGATCAGGACCTTCGTGGACGTGGCGCCGGAGATCGGGCTCGACGGCATCCAGGGCATGTTCCAGGTGCGCGAGGAGATGACCGGCCTCACCGACCTGCAGATCGTGGCGTTCCCGCAGCTCGGCATCCTGCGCAAGCCGGGCACCGCGGAGCTGTTGGAGGAGGCGCTGCGGCTCGGGGCCGACGCGGTCGGCGGGCTGGACCCGGCGGGCGTGGACGGCGACGCCGCGCGCCAGCTCGACATCGTCTTCGGCCTCGCCGAGCGCTACCAGGTGTCGGTGGACTTCCACGCGCACGAGTCCGGCGAGCTCGGCATCTGGCTCATCGAGCGGATCGCCGAGCGGGTCAAGGCGCTCGGCATGCAGGGCAAGGTCAGCCTGTGCGACGTGTTCAGCCTGGCCGAGCCGACGCCCGCGCAGCTCGCGCACCTCGGCTCGGTGCTCGCGGAGGCCGACATCGCGGTCGCCGTCGGCGTCCACGGCCTCCTCCCGGTGCCGGACGTCAAGGCCCTGCACGCGATGGGCGTGCGGATGTGCCTCGGCTCCGACTCCGCCCGGAGCCGCTGGTCGCCGTGGGGCGAGGGCGACATCCTCGCCCGCGCGATGTTCATGGCCTACAAGCGGTACTGGCGCACCGACGACGACCTGGAGTTCGCGCTGGGCATGGGCACGACGCTGGGCCGCGCCGTCCTCGGCGCGCCCCGCTGCGACCTCAAGGAGGGAGACGTCGCCGACCTCGTCGTCCTCCCCGGCGAGGCACTCGGCGAGATCGTCGTGACACCCCCCGAGCGGACCCTGGTGATGAAGGACGGCCGCGTAGTCGCCCGCTCCGGCGCCCTCGTCCCCTGACCGGACAGCCCGACAACGCCAGACGCTCGGCCGGGGATTCCCCGGCCGAGCGTCTCGGAGTGTCAGGGGGCGTCGCGCTCGCCGCAGCGCGGGCACAGGCCCCGCCAGTGATCACAGAGCGTTACGACTTCATGACCACCAGGACCTGTGCCCGTTCTGCTGTCGATGCCCCCACCGCACCTATCCGCGCCCGCTCCTGAATTCGGAGACCCGCGTTGTTAGCTGCGGCACTGGCGGTAGCCCGTGCGGGGCTGCGGTTCTGCCGGGCTTTCTGGAATATGTCAGTCGCTCCCGTAGTAGTCGAAGGTGGAGTACTGGGCGGGCGCGCAGCTGATACTGAAGGGCTGGTAGTAGCCGGTCGGCACCAAGATGGGGCCGGAGATCCGCCGTCCGTCGACGCAATTAAGGACCACCTGGAGGCGACCGGACCGCACCAAGCAGTTGAACTGGAGCTCCTGGTACGGGGGACGGCCGAAGTACCGGCAGTTGAAGACGGCGGCGATGCCGGCCCCGGAGCGCGCGCTGCTCGCGGTGCCCGAGATGGAGGTGGCGCCCTGGTCCCGGGCACCCGGCGTGACCGTGCCGGTCTGCGCGGCGGATGCCACTGCCGGCGCGGCGAAGAGAGCGGCACTGGCCGCTGCCATGACGACTAACGGCTTGATGGTTGAGGACGCGCTGGGCACGCGCCCAAAGAGCGGACGTCGCATGAAATCTCCTCGGATTGGCGAAGCCATTTCTTTGGCCTTGCGGAAGAGTATGCCAGCGCTCCAGTCGCGGCAGCTATGTAACTTCGCGTGAAATCCGCCCGCTCGACCAAGATCGAGTTATCACTGACGCCCGACCTGTAGGTCAATTGGTCCATTGTTGCCGTGCTGTCCGTTTCAGCCTCGGCGTCGGGTTCTGATTCCCTTCTTGCACTGGGCTGAACGTGCGTGGGCTTCGCCCGCGGCCAGGACTATTGCCGTGCGATGCGCTGGCGGCCGGTCACGCTCCGAGGTCGCCCTGCGGGCGAACCGGGGTCGGTGCGGGAGGCGCGGCGGCTCGTCCGACCGGAGCGATGGACCGCGAACAGACTTCCGGGTGGTGGGTTCAGCCCCGCTTGGCCACTGCGCGGACAGGCGCTCACACGGTTGCACTCTCCGGGGAACCGTGTGAGCCCGCCGTCAGGTGATTCAGACCCCGCTCATGCCGTCAGGCGGGTGCGGTCCTCCGGACGGCGAGGGACGGCCCCACGGGATACGGCGAGTTCGGGGGCCGCCCGCCAGGCCGGTCGTCCGCTAGCCGGGAGGGGTCGGAGCCCACAGTTGATCGGCGTCACCGGCGGCCAGCCGGCCCCGGTAGACGTCGATCTTGTGGTCGATGAGCGCCAGGTTGCTCTGGATCTCGGCGAGGCGCGCGGTCACCTCGGCGCGGTGGGCCTCCAGGAGCGCGAGCCGCTCCTGCTCGTTGCCGCGCCCGGCGGCGACGAGTTCGGCGTAGCGGCGGATGGACCTGATCGGCATGCCGGTCGCGCGGAGCCGCGTGCAGACGAGGATCCAGTCGAGGTCGAGCCGGTGGTAGCGGCGCCAGCCGCCGGCGGTGCGGTCGAGCGTGGTGACGACCAGGCCCGCGCGCTCGTAGTAGCGCAGGGTGTGGACGCTGACGCCGGTGCGGCGGGCGGCCTCCGCGATGGCGAGCCCCTCCTCGGGGATGTCGGGCTTCCGGTTGACTTCGAGCACGCTCTAAATTCTAGCGTCCGGGGTCATGAACCCACCGACCCCCGGCGGCGCGTCCGACCGCCGCCGGCGCCTCCTCGTCCTCGCGATCTGCTGCGCCGGCATGCTCGTCGTGGTGATGGACATCTCCATCGTCAACGTCGCGCTGCCCTCGATCCGCCGCGACCTGCACGCCTCGGTGACCGGCCTCCAGTGGACGGTCGACGCCTACACGCTGGTGCTGGCCGGATTCCTGCTGCTCGCCGGGTCCACGGCCGACCGGATCGGGCGGCGGCGCGTCTTCCAGGCCGGGCTCGCGGTGTTCGGGCTCGGCTCGCTGCTGTGCGGCCTCGCGCCGGGCATCGGCTGGCTGATCGCGGCACGCGCGCTCCAGGCCGTCGGCGGGACGATGCTCAACCCGGTCGCGATGGCGATCGTCGCCGCGACGTTCCCCGAGCCGGCCGAGCGGGCGCGGGCGATCGGCGTGTTCGGCTCGGTGTCGGGGCTGGCGCTGGCGCTCGGGCCGATCGCCGGCGGCGCGCTGGTCGACGGCCTCGGCTGGCGCTCGGTCTTCTGGGTCAACGTGCCGATCGCGGCCGCCGCGATCGTGTGCTCGGCGCTGTTCGTCCCGGAGTCGCGTGCCGCGCGGGCGCGCCGCTTCGATCCCGTCGGCCAGTTCCTGGTGGTCCTCACGTTGGGCGCCCTCGTCTACGCGATCATCGAGTCGCGGCGGCTGGGCTGGGGGTCGCCGGTGATCCTCGCGCTGCTCGCGGTCGCGGTCCTCGGCGTGCTGGGCCTGCTCGGTTTCGAGCCGCGCCGCGCCGATCCGCTGCTGGAGCTGCGCCTGTTCCGCGGCGTGCCGTTCGGCGCGGCGATCGTGATGGCGCTGTTCGCGCTGTGCGGGTTCAACGCGTTCCTGTTCGTCACCACTCAGTACCTCCAGGACGTGCGGGGCATGTCGGCGCTCGCGACCGGGCTGTGCCTGCTCCCGGTCGGGGCGCTGACGATGGTGCTGTCGCCGCGCACCGGACGGCTCGTCGGGACGCGCGGCCCCCGCCTCCCGCTGCTGGTCGCCGGGACCGCGCTCGCGCTCGGCGGCGCCGCCTCGCTGCGGCTCGGCCCGGCCACGCCGATCCCGGCGGTGCTCGGGGTCTCCGTGCTGTTCGGGGTGTTCCTCGGGACGGTCAACCCGCCGATCACCAATACGGCGGTGTCGGGAATGCCGCGCTCGATGGCGGGCGTGGCGGCCTCGCTGTCCTCCACCGGGCGGCAGGTCGGCACGACGCTCGGCGTCGCGATCTCCGGGACGATCGTGGGGTCGTCCGTCGCGGGTGGCGGGGCGTCGTTCACGCATGCGGAGCGCGGGGTGTGGTGGCTGGTGACCGGGCTCGGGGTCGGGCTCGTGGCCCTGTGCCTGCTCAGTACCGGACGCCGCGCCCGGGAGTCCGCACGGCGCGCGGCCGCCTTGTTCGATGAGGTCGAGGGTGGGTCGGCGGCGTCCCCGCGTGTGTTTCATGGTCAGGGCGCCGGGTAGGAGGCGCGCGTCCACGGAGTCGGGTGGGAGGGCGGGGCATGGGCGTTCGCCGCTGGATCGGGTCGTGGCCCGTCTACCGGCAGGCCACCGGGTCCGATCCGCTCGGCCGCGGCGCCGCCGCCAAGAGCGCGGGCAGCGAGCGGCTGACCGCGCGGGTGAGCACCGCCGACCGGGTCGTGAAGTCCGTCTGCCCCTACTGCGCGGTCGGCTGCGGCCAGAACGTGTACGTCCAGGACGGGAAGGTCACCCAGATCGAGGGCGACCCCGACTCCCCGGTGAGCCGGGGGCGGCTGTGCCCGAAGGGCTCGGCGAGCCTCCAGCTGACGACCGGCCCGGCGCGGGAGCGGAAGGTGCTCTACCGGCGCCCGCACGGCACCGAGTGGGAGCCGCTCGACCTCGACGAGGCGATGGACATGATCGCCGACCGGGTGATCGCGGCCCGGCGCGAGGGATGGCAGTGGGAGGACGACGGGGTCCGCGTCCGGCGGACGCTCGGCCTCGCGAGTCTCGGCGGCGCCACCCTCGACAACGAGGAGAACTACCTGATCAAGAAGCTGTTCACCGCGCTCGGCGCGGTGCAGATCGAGAACCAGGCCCGTATTTGACACTCCTCCACCGTTCCCGGTCTGGGAACCTCGTTCGGACGCGGCGGCGCGACCACCTTCCAGCAGGATCTGCGCAACTCCGACTGCATCGTCGTGCAGGGCTCGAACATGGCCGAGTGCCATCCGGTCGGGTTCCAGTGGGTGATGGAGGCGAAGGCGCGCGGCGCGAAGCTGATCCACGTCGACCCCCGGTTCACCCGCACGAGCGCGGTCGCGGACGTCCACGTCCCGCTGCGCGCGGGCAGTGACATCGCGTTCCTCGGCGGGATCATCAACCACGTCCTCAAGAACGAGAAGTACTTCCGCGACTACGTGGTCGCCTACACGAACGCGCCGATGATCCTCTCCGAGGATTTCCGCGACACCGAGGACCTGGACGGCGTGTTCTCCGGCCTGCGCCCGGACTCGCGCAGCTACGACCCGAGCACGTGGCAGTACGCGGGCCTGGAGGTCCAGTCGGCCGCCGGGGAGCGGGACGAGGAGTACGAGGACCGCGTCGAGGCGGTCGCGGAGGCCGGACGCGGCGAGGCGCACGGTTCGGGCGGCGCGGACATCGGCGAGGGCGAGCCGGAGCGCGACCTGACGCTGGAGCATCCGCGCTGCGTTTTCCAGGTGCTGAAGCGGCACTTCGCCCGCTACACGCCGGAGATGGTGGAGCGGATCTGCGGCGTCCCGCCCGCGCTGTTCCAGCAGGTGTGCGACCTCGTCAGCGAGAACTCCGGGCGCGACCGGACGACCGCGTTCGCCTACGCGGTCGGCTGGACGCAGCACACGGTGGGCGTCCAGTACATCCGGGCGGCGTCGATCCTCCAGACGCTGCTCGGCAACATCGGGCGCCCCGGCGGCGGGATCCTGGCGCTGCGCGGGCACGCGTCCATCCAGGGCTCGACCGACATCCCGACGCTGTTCAACCTGCTGCCCGGGTACATCCCGATGCCGCACGCGCACACCAACGAGAACCTGGACGCGTTCATCGAGGCGGAGGCTGCGCACAAAGGCTTCTGGGGCGACATGCGCTCCTACTTCGTGAGCCTGCTCAAGTCGTACTGGGGGGACGCGGCCACGGCCGACAACGACTTCCGGTTCGACTACCTGCCCCGGCTGACCGGCACCCACAGCACCTACGAGACCGCGATGGCGCAGATCGACGGGGTGTGCAAGGGCTACTTCCTGCTGGGCGAGAACCCGGCGGTCGGGTCGGCCAACGCCAAGATCCAGCGGCTCGGCATGGCGAACCTGGACTGGCTGGTCGTCCGCGACTTCTCGCTGATCGAGTCCGCGACGTGGTGGCAGGACGGCCCCGAGGTCGAGACCGGCGAGACGCGGCCCGAGGACATCGGCACCGAGGTGTTCTTCCTGCCCGCCGCCGCGCACACCGAGAAGGACGGCAGCTTCACCAACACCCAGCGGATGCTCCAGTGGCACAGCCAGGCCGTCGAACCGGCCGGGGACATCCGCAGCGACCTGTGGTTCACCTACCACCTCGGCCGGATCATCCGGGAGAAGCTCGCCGGGTCCGAGGACGAGATGGACCGTCCCCTGCTGGACCTGACCTGGGACTACCCCACGCACGGCGACCTCGCCGAGCCGGACGCCGAGGCCGTGCTCGCCGAGATCAACGGCCGGGACGCGGAGGGGAGGCCGATCTCGGCCTACACCCAGCTGAAGCCCGACGGGTCCACCTCGTGCGGGTGCTGGATCTACGCGGGCGTGTACGCGGACGGCGTCAACCAGGCCGCGCGCCGCAAGCCCGGCCGCGACCAGAGCTGGGTGGCGCCCGAGTGGGGCTGGGCGTGGCCCGCGAACCGGCGCGTCCTGTACAACCGCGCGTCCGCCGACCCCGACGGCAGACCGTGGAGCGAACGCAAGGCGCTCATCTGGTGGGACGCCGAGCAGGGCAGGTGGACGGGCCACGACGTGCCCGACTTCGTCGCCGACCGCCCGCCCGGCTACCGGCCGCCGCCGGGCGCGCGGGGGCCCGACGCCCTCGCCGGCGACGACCCGTTCATCATGCAGGCCGACGGCAAGGCGTGGCTGCACGTCCCGGCGGGCCTCGTGGACGGGCCGCTCCCCGCGCACTACGAGCCGCAGGAGTCGCCGTTCACGAACCCGCTGTACGGGCAGCAGCGCAACCCCGTCCGGCACCTGCTGAAACCGCATCCCGACGACCGGTCGGCGCCGAGCGGCGCCGACCCCGGCTCGGAGGTGTTCCCGTACGTGGCGACGACCTACCGGCTGACCGAGCACCACACGGCGGGCGGCATGTCGCGCTGGCAGCCCTACCTGGCCGAGCTGCAACCGGAGTTCTTCTGCGAGGTCTCGCCCGGGCTGGCGGACGAGCGGGGCCTGGAGCACGGCGGCTGGGCCACGATCGTGTCGGCGCGCGGCGTGATCGAGGCGCGGGTCATGGTCACGGCGCGGATGGCGCCGCTCACCGTGGACGGCCGGACGCTGCACCAGGTCGGCCTGCCCTACCACTGGGGGCCGAACGGCCTCAGCACCGGCGACGCCGCCAACGAGCTGCTGCACCTCGTCCTGGACCCGAACACCCATATCCAGGAGGCGAAGGCGCTCGCCTGCGACATCCGGCCGGGGCGCCGCCCGCGCGGGCCGGACGCCCTCGCGCTCCTGCGCGCCTACCGCGAGCGCGCCGGGATCACCGACCGGACCGGCACGCGGATGTGACCCGGGCGCGGGTCGGCGGACCACGATCCAGCGGACCACGAATCAGCGGACCACGAATCAGCGGACCACGATGGCGTGCTCACCGGCGGGCACCAGCTCGCCGATGACGGGCGCGCCGGGGATCTCGCCCGCGACGAGCAGGCCGCCGGAGGTCTGGGCGTCGGCGAGCAGCAGCCGCGTGACCTCGTCGGCCGCGCCGAAGTCGGTGTGCGGGGCGACCCAGTCGAGGTTGCGGCGGGTGCCGCCGCTGACGTAGCCCGCGCGGGCGGACTCGCGCGCCCCGTGCAGGTAGGGGACGGCGGCGGAGTCGAGCACGGCGGTCACCCCGGACGCGCGGGCCAGCTTGTACAGGTGCCCGAGCAGCCCGAACCCGGTGACGTCGGTGGCGCAGACGGCGCCCGCGTCGAGCGCGGCCGCGCAGGCGGCCCGGTTCAGCTCGGCCATCGTCTCCACGGCGTGCTCGAACACCTCGCCGGTCGCCTTGTGGCGGTTATTCAGGACGCCGACGCCGAGCGGCTTGGTCAGCGTCAGCGGCATCCCCGGCCGGCCCCGGTCGTTGCGGAGCAGCAGGTCGGGGTCGGCGACGCCGGTCACCGCCATCCCGTACTTCGGCTCGACGTCGTCCACGCTGTGGCCGCCGCCGACCAGGCAGCCCGCCTCGGTCGCGACGTGCAGGCCGCCGCGCAGCACCTCGCGGGCCAGCTCGAAGGGGAGCGCGTCGCGCGGCCAGGCGAGCAGGTTCACCGCGACGAGCGGGCGGCCGCCGACCGCGTACACGTCGGAGAGCGCGTTGGCGGCGGCGATCCGCCCCCAGTCGTAGGGGTCGTCGACGACGGGGGTGAAGAAGTCGGCGGTGGCGACGGCGGCGAGGCCGTCCGCGGCGCCCGGCAGCCGGACCACGGCCGCGTCGTCGCCGGTGTCGAACCCGATCAGCAGCTCCGCCCGGGGGGCGGGGGAGGCGAGCGCGGCGAGGCGGCCCACGACCTCCTCCAGCTCGCCCGGCGGGATCTTGGAGGCGCAGCCCCCGCCGCTCGCGTAGCCGGTGAGCCGCTGATGGTCGATCGTCGTCATGGTGTCCTTTCGGGGTGAACGCGGCAACGCCGCCGGAGGTCGTCCACCCGTACGGTGTACCCGCGCGCGTCGAGATGCTCCATGAGCGGGACGGCGACGCGACGAGTGGTACCCAGCGTGCGCCGAGCGTCACTGACCGTGAAGGGCCGGCCCAGTCCCGCGAGGATCCCGGCGGCCCGCTCGTCCGCGCCCGGCAGCAGCACGATCCCGTCGGCGATCCGCAGCAGCGCGCCCGCCGCCGCCGCCGCCGCGAGCAGCTTCGGGGTGAGGCCGAGGTCGGCGAGCCGGCCCGCGTCGGGCGCGCGGAACGGGTCGTCCGCGAGGTCGCGCCGGACGGCGTCCACCGCCGCCTGGACGGGCGGCGGCAGCGCGGGCGCGGTGGCGCTGCCGTAGATCCGGCCGCCGCGCGTCCGCAGCGCGGCCCGCGCGGCCAGCGCCTCGACGAGGGCGCGGTCGGGCAGGCCGAGCGCGTGGCGGGCGGCGTCGGCGGGCATCCCGGGGTCGGTCGGGTGGCGGGCCGCGTGCTCCTCGACGACCGCGGCGAGCCGGTCGCCGAGCGCGGCCCAGTGGCCGGGGTCGGCGAGCCAGTCCCCCGCGACCGGCTCCGACGGCGCCGGGACGCCCATCGCGACCAGGTCGGGGCGGCGGACCAGGCCGCGGCGGCGCAGCTCGTCCGCCCCGTCGGGGACACCGGTCATGGCCGCCAGCTCGCGCGCCCGCGCCGCCGCCGCGCCGCGCCGCGCGAACCGGCCCGGCCGGACGTCCAGCACCGTGACGCCCGCCGGGACGCGGTGCCGCCCCGGGTCGCGCAGCAACGCGGCGTCGCCGACGCGCAGGGGCAGCGGCCGGGCGAGCGTCAGCCGCGCCGTGTCGCCGCCGAGCGGGCGGACGCGCACCGGCACGGCCGCCGTCCCCACGTACAGCGTCAGCTCCCTCGGCAGGTCGGGGGACGCGTCGCCGCGCAGCCGGACGTCGATCACGTCGGCGGTGAGCCAGCGCTCCGGCGCCAGGAGCGCGTCGCCGCGCCGCAGCCCGTCGGCGCCGCCGTGCAGGTTGACGGCGACGCGGGCGACGCCGCCGACCTCGGCCCGGTCGCGTTTGAGGCTTTGCAGGCCCCGCACGCGGTAGCGGCCGCCGCCGGTCGCGGACGCGAGGCGGTCGCCGACGCGGATCGTTCCGGCGCCGAGCGTGCCGGTCACGACCGTGCCCCGGCCCTGGACGGTGAACACCCGGTCCACCCAGAGGCGCACGTCCGCGCCCGGGTCGGGCGGGGGCAGCGCGCCGGTCAGCCGGTGGAGGGCGGCACGCAGGCCGTCCATGCCGTGGCCGGTGACGCCGCTGACCGCCGCGTCCTCGACCTCGCCGAGGGATGTGGCGGCGATCCGGGACAGCGCGTCGTCGCGGACGCGGGCGGCGGCGCCCGGTTCGGCGAGGTCCGCGCGCGAGACGACGAGCAGCCCGTGCCGCACGCCGAACGCGTCCAGCACCTCCAGGTGCTCGGCGGACTGCCGCTGCCAGCCCTGGTCGGCGGCGACCACGAACATCACCGCCGGGACGGGCCCCACGCCCGCGAGCATCGTGGTGACGAGCCGCTCGTGCCCCGGCACGTCCACGAACGCGAGCGGGGCCCCGGCGAGTTCGGTCCAGGCGAAGCCCAGCTCGATCGTCAGGCCGCGGCGCCGCTCCTCCTCCAGCCGGTCGGGCTCCATCCCGGTGAGCGCCCTGACCAGCGTCGACTTGCCGTGGTCGACGTGGCCGGCGGTGGCGACGACATGCATTCAGATCCCTTTCCGGGCGCTCACCGCCGCGTGGATGTCGGTGTCCCGCGCTTCGGGGACGGCGCGCAGGTCGAGCAGGCACCGGCCGTCCTCCACCCGTCCCATGACCGCCGGGTCGCCCCGGCGGAGCCGCGCCGCGTAGGGCTCCGGCAGCGACACCGCCGCGCTCGGCAGCACGACGCCCGGCGCGCCGCCGCCGCCGACGGCGGCCTCGCTGGCCACGGCGCGCGCGTCCACGCCCTCGTCGCGGAGCGCGGCGGCGAGCCGCTCCGCCCGGTCGCGCAGCACGGCGGCGTCGGCGTGCAGGGCCTCGGCGGTGGGCGTGCGCGGGCCCCGGAGCGTCGCCTCCAGCGCCGCGAGCGTCATCTTGTCGACGCGCAGCGCCCGCGCCAGCGGATGCCGCGCCATCCGCCGCACGAGGTCGTCGCGGCCGAGGACGATCCCGCACTGCGGGCCGCCGAGCAGCTTGTCGCCCGAGGCCGTGACGAGGTCGGCGCCCGCCGCGAGCCGTCCGGAGGCGTCGGGCTCGTCCGGCAGCAGCGGGTCGGGGGCGAGCAGCCCGGAGCCGATGTCGACGACGACCGGGACGCCGAGGCCGGTCAGCTCCGCCACCTCGGCCTCGCGCGTGAACCCGGTCATCAGGAAGTTGGACGGGTGGACCTTCAGCACGAAGCCCGTCTCGGCGCCGACCGCCGCCGCGTAGTCCTCGGGCGAGGTGCGGTTGGTGGTGCCGACCTCCCGCAGCCGCGCGCCGGTCGCGGCGAGCAGTTCGGGGATGCGGAAGCCGTCGCCGATCTCCACCAGCTCGCCCCGGCTGACGATGATCTCCCGGCCGGGGGCGAGCGCGGTCGCGGCCAGCACGAGCGCCGCCGCGCCGTTGTTGACGATGTGCGCGGCCCCGGCGGGCGGCACCCGCTCCAGCAGCGCGGCCAGCGCCGACCGGCCGCGCCGCGCCCGCGTCCCGGTCGCCAGGTCGAGTTCGACGTCGGTCGCGCCGGAGGCGAGCAGGACGGCCTCCCGCGCCGCCGCCGACAGCGGCGCCCGCCCGAGGTTGGTGTGCAGCAGGACGCCGGTCGCGTTGACCACGGCCCGCAGCCCCGACGCGGTGCCCGGCAGCGCCGCGACCGCCGCGTCCGCCACGGTGTCCACCGGGATCTCGCCCGCCCGCGCCCGCCGCTGCGCGGTGACCACGGCCGCCTTCACGACGCCGCGGCCGAGCCGGCCGGCCGCGGCGGTGAGGCGCGGGTCGGCGAGCAGCACGTCGGTGCGGGGGATGCGCCGCCGTCCGTCTCCGGGAGTGACCGGTGCCTCACGCTCCATGCCGCCAGCATCGCACGCCCGGACGCGCGGGTTGCGTTCCGCCCGGCCCGCTTGTTATGCATGAGTCATGCATGAACGCCTGGCGAACCTGCTCGGGGCCACCGCGCTGGCGGTGACCGACCTCGTGCTCGCCGAGGCCACCGAGGCGGCCGGGGTGAGCGCGAGCGGCGCCGCGGCGCTGATCGTGCTGTCGGCCGCGCCCGGCCTCGGCGTCACCGAACTCGGGCGGCGGGTCGGCCTCACCCAGTCCGCCGCCGCGCGCATGGTGGACGGGCTGGAGGCGGCGGGCCTCGCCGAACGCCGCCGGTCCGGGGGGCGCGCGGTCCACGTCCGCCTCACCCGGCGGGGCGGGGAGGCGGCGGCGCGGATGCTCGGCGCCCGCGCCGCCCCGCTCGCCGGAACGCTCACGGTCCTTGGGGACGACGAGCGCGAGGCGCTGACCGCGCTGCTGTCGAAGCTGCTCACCCGCCTGTACGGGCAGATCGGCGACGCCGATGTCCTGTGCCGCATGTGCGACCGGGCCTGCTGCACCGAGGGCGCCGTCTGCCCCGTCGGCCAGGCCGAACGCGACGCGGCGGAACGGTGACGGGAGCCTGGGCCGCGCTGGGCTCGGCGTTCGCCTACGGCGTCGCCGACGTGGCGGGCGGGCTGCTGTCGCGGCGCGCGGGGTTCGCGGGCGTCGCGCTGCTCGGCCAGCTCGGCGGCCTCGCCTGCGCGCTGGTCGCCGCGCTGCTCGTGCCCGCGCCGGGCGTCACCGCCGCCGACCTCGGCTGGGGCGCGCTCTCCGGCGTCGGGACGGGCTTCGGCATGGTGTTCCTCTACCGGGGGCTCAGCCGGGGGCACATGAGCGTGACGGTGCCGGTCAGCGCGGTCGGCGGGGTGGCGCTGCCGGTCGCCGCCGGGGTGGCCTTCCTCGGCGACCGCCCGACGGCGGCGGCCTGGACGGGGATCGCCGTGGTGCTGCCCGCGCTGTGGCTGGTGTCGCGGTCGGCGCCGGACGGCGAGGGGACCACCCGCCCGGCGGTCGTGAACGGGCTCCTCGCGGGAGCCGGGATCGGCGTGCAGTACCTCGCGCTCGCCCGGACGGGCGCGGACGCCGGGATCTGCCCCGTCGCGATCGGACGGGTCGCGGCGGTCCTCGCGATCGCCCCCGCCGCCTGGCCGGACGTCCGGGGCACGGAGGACGCGCGGCGGTTCCCGGCGGGCCGGGTCGCGGCCGGCTCGGCGCTGACCGGCGGGATCGCGGCGGCGGCGCTCGTCCTCTACCTGCTGGCCACGCGGCAGCAGCTCGTCGTCGTCGCGGTCGTGCTGTCCTCGCTGTACCCGGTGGTGCCGGTACTGCTCGGCGTCACCGCCCTGCGCGAGCGCCTCTCGGCCGCGCAGGCGGCCGGCCTCGTCGGCGCGGGTTCCGCCGTCGTCCTGCTGACGCTGCCGGGCCCTTAGCGGCGCACCGGTTCGGCGGCCGCGAACCGGCGCACCCGAGCGCCATGGAAATTGGTTATGCAGGGGATCATTCACCCCTTACGGTCAGCGGCATGAGCGAGCAGGTCCGGCCCGTCCGGGGGGCTCCGGTCACCCGCCCCCCACTCGTCAGCAGGCCGCTGGCCCTCTTGTTCGTCTCCACCTTCTGCGCGACGACGAGCTTCCACCTGCTGTTCTCGGTCGTCCCGATGTACGCGGCGTCCGGCGGGGCGGGGGACGGCGGGAACGGCGTCGCGGCCGGGCTGGCGACCGGCGCGCTGATGCTGTCGACCGTGGCGGCCGAGCTGGTCACGCCCGGACTCGTCCTCCGGTACGGCCCCCGGCGGGTCCTGGCGGTCGGCCTGGTGCTGCTCGGTCCGCCCGCGCTCGCGCTGCCGGCCTCGGCGGGCCTGCCGACGGTGCTCACGGTCAGCCTGGTGCGCGGGCTGGGCTTCGCGGTCATGGTCGTGGTGACGGGCGCGCTGGTGGCGTCGCTGGTCCCGGCGGAGCGGCGCGCCGAGGGCCTCGGCGTGTCCGGGATCGTCGTCGGCGTCCCGGCGGTGTGCGCGCTGCCGCTCGGCGTCTGGCTCGCCGGGCACGTCGGCTACACCTGCGTGTTCGCGGCGGGCGCGGTCGCGGCGCTGGCCGCGCTGCCGCCGCTGCTCGCGCTGCCCGGCCGCCCCTCCGGCGGGGAGGCGCGGGAGGAGGTGTTCGGGATGCTGGCCGGGCTGCGGTCCCCGGTGCTGCGGCGCATGGGGATCGTGTTCGCCGCGGCCGCGATGGGCGCGGGGATCGTTGTCACGTTCCTGCCGACGGCCGTCGGGGGCGTCGCGGCGGCGGCGCTGCTCGTCCAGGCGGCGGCCGCGACGCTGTCGCGCTGGTGGGCCGGACGGGTCGGGGACCGGCACGGCTCCCGGCGGCTCCTCGTCCCCGGGCTGCTGGCCGCGGGCACGGGCATGGCCGGGCTCGCCGCCACCGACAGCCCCGCCCTGGTCGTGGCCGCGATGGCGCTGTTCGGCGCGGGCTTCGGCGTCATGCAGAACGCGAGCCTCGCCGTCATGTACGACCAGGTGCCGCTCTCCGGGTACGGGACCGTCAGCGCCGTGTGGAACCTCGCCTTCGACGGCGGGATGGGCGTCGGCGGCACCGGGTTCGGGCTGGTCGCCGCGCAGACCGGCTACCCGCCCGCGTTCCTGCTGACCGGCGTGCTCATGCTGCTCACGCTCCCGCTGATGGTCCGCCGCTCCTGACCCGGGCCTCGACGCGCCGCTCGATGCCGTGCTCGATGCGCCGCTCGATGCGCTGGACGTCGCCGCGCTCGGCCGGGGGCAGCGGCGCCCCGGCGGCGGCGCGGGCGGCGGACGCGGCGTCCAGCGCCTCGGCGGCGTCCTCGACCCGCCCGGCGAGCGCGTGCGCCCCGGCCGTGCCCTCTAGGGCGAGCGCGACCGCGCGCGGGTGGCCGGTGGCGCGGGCCGCCGCGAGCCCCTCGGCGTGCAGCGCGAGGGCCGCGTCCGCGTCGCCGCGCAGCTCGGCGATGAACCCGAGTTCGGCGAGCAGGAACGCCAGGCCGGGCGCGCCGTCGATGGCGCGGCACCAGTCGAGCCAGCCGCGCAGCCGGGTCTCGGCCTCCTCCAGCCGTCCGCGCCGCCGTTCCGCGAGCGCCAGCCCGATGTCGGCGAAGTGCTCCGCCCGCCGGTGCGACTCGCGCACGGCCAGCCTCCGGCCGCGCTCGTGCAGGTCGTCGGCGCGTTCATGGTCGCCGGTGAGCAGCGCGATCCGGCCGAGGCGGGAGAGCCGCACGGACGCCTCGGTCCACAGGCCGAGCCCCTCGGCGTCGCGCAGCGCGTCCTCGTGCAGCGCGGCGGCGCGGGCGTAGTCGCCGGTCGCCTCCGCGATCAGGCCGAGCGTGTCGGAGACCTGGAGGCGCCCCCAGCGGTCGCCTTCCGCGCCGAACAGCTCCAGGGCGCGCGCGCCGTCGCGGGCCGCCGCGCCGGGATCGCCCCCGGCGACCGCCTGCGCGGCGCGGGTCGCGAGCGCCGCCGCCTCGCCCCAGCCGTCGCCGAGCGACCGGAACCCCTCCAGCGCGACGCCGGTCAGATCGTCGATCACCGCGAGGTCGCCGAACCCGGTCCGGGCGAAGCCGAGGAACCAGTGCGCCCAGGCCCTCCCCCACGGATCGTCCACGCCGCCGTCGGCGGCGTCGTAGGCGGCGAGCGCGGCCCGGCAGCGCGCGTCGCGGTCGGAGCCGTCGCCGTCGAGCATGGTGAAGCCGGCGTGCCAGGTCCGCGCCCTGGCCAGCGCGGCGGGCGCCCCTCCCGGGACGGCCAGGGCCTGCGCCAGCGCGCGGCACGCCTCGCTCGGACGGCCCCACAGGAACCAGCACCATCCCATGGCGTTCACGAGCCGCAGCGCGGAATCGGCGTCGCCCTCGTGGACGGCCGTGTCCAGCGCGGTCCTGAGGTTGCCCGTCTCCATGCGCATCCGGGTCAGGGCCTGCCGCTGGTCCGCGCCGCGCAGGCGGGTCTCGGCCTCTTCGGCGAGCGCCGTGTAGTAGCGGACGTGGCGGCGCCGCGTCTCCTCGTACTCCCCCGCCTCCCGCAGCCGCTCGACGCAGTACGCGGCGACCGACTCCAGCATGCGGTAGCGCGGGCCCTCCCCGACCACGACCAGCGACCGGTCCACGAGCCGCGCCAGGACCTCGACACCGCTCTGGGCGCTCACGCGCAGGGCCGCGTCGAGCGACGCGCCGCCCGTGTGGACGGCGAGGCGGCGCAGCATCGCCCGCTCGGCCTCGGCGAGCGGCTCGTAGCTCCAGTCGATGACCGCGCGCAGCGTCCGCTGCCGGGCGGGGGCGTCCCGGGCGCCCGAGGACAGCAGCCGGAACCGGTCGTCCAGCCGCCGCGCCAGCTCCTCCACGCCGAGCGCCCGCACGCGGGTGGCCGCCAGCTCCAGCGCCAGCGGGACCCCGTCGAGCCGCGCGCAGATCACCGCGACCGCCGCCGATCTCTCGGCGAGCCCGGCGCGCGCCGTGAACAGCTCCGCCGCCGCCTCGGCGGGCAGCGGCGCGACCGCGCGCAGCCGCTCGCCGCCGATCCCGAGCGGCTCCCGGCTCGTCGCGAGTATCCGCAGGTCGGGGACGTCGCGCAGCAGCGCCGCCGCCAGCCCCGCCACCGCCTCGACCACATGCTCGCAGTTGTCCAGGACGAGCAGCGCCCGCCTGCCGCGCAGCGCCCCGGCGAGCCGCCCCGCCGGGCCGCCCGGGATGCCCGCGTCCTCGCGCAGCCCCAGCACGCCCGCGACCAGCGTGGCGATCTCCTCGGCCGACGCGCCGGACGCGGCCCCCTCGTCCAGCGCGACCAGCCAGGCCGCGCCGGGGTGCCGCCGCGCCGCCGCGACCGCCAGCCGCGTCTTGCCGACGCCGCCGGGGCCGTGCAGCGTCACCAGCCGCGCGGCGCCCAGCAGGCCGGCGACGTCCCGCACGTCCGCGTCGCGGCCGATGAGCGGGCTCACCTCGGCGGGCAGGTTGGACGCCGCCGCCCCCGGCGCCTCGTCGTCCTGCCGCAGGATCGCGCGGTGCAGGGCGGTGAGCCCGGGGCCGGGGTCGGCGCCGAGGTCGTCGCGCAGCCTGCGGCGGTGCTCCTCGAAGGCCGCGAGCGCCTCGGCGGGACGGCCCGTCCGGTACAGGGCGCGCATGTGGGCGGCGCGGAGCCGCTCGCGCAGCGGATGCTCCGCCACCAGCGGGCGCAGCTCGGCGGCCAGGGCCTCGTGCCCGCCGAGGTCCAGCCGCGCCTCGGCCCGGCCTTCCACGGCCGAGAGGCGCAGCTCGTCCAGCCGCGCGACCTCGGGGGCGGCGAACGCCGCGTCCTCGAACCCGGCGTAGGCGGGCCCGCGCCACAGCCCGAGCGCCTCGTCCAGCAGCGCGGCGCGGACGGACGGCTCCGCCGCCTCCCGGCTCCGCGCCACCAGCTCCTCGAACCGCGCCGCGTCGCCGGCGCGGGCGTCCAGCCGGTAGCCGGGCGGCCGCGACTCCACCAGCGCGCGGGCGCCGGGCTCGGCGTCCTCCAGGGCGCGGCGGAGCTGGGAGACGCGCGCCTGGAGCGTCGCCGCCGGATTGGCGGGCAGCGCGTCCCCCCACAGGTCGTCGATCAGCCGCGCGGACGGGACGACCCGTCCCGCGTGCGCGAGCAGATCCGCCAGCAGCGCGCGCACCTTGAGGTCGGCGACCCGGACCGGCACGCCCTCCCCGGTCCGCACCTCCAGCGGACCGAGCACCCCGAAGCGCATACCGCCACCGTAATGCCGCCCGAAGGGTTCCCGAAGCGCGCCGTCCCAGGCTGGGGGCGACAACGAAAGGGAGACCCGATATGCAAACTCGAACGACGTCGGTGACGGTTCTCGGGCTGGGCCTGATGGGAGCGGCGCTGGCCGAGGCCCTGCTGAGGGACGGCCACACGGTCACGGTCTGGAACCGCTCCGCCGCCAAGGCGGCGCCGCTGGTCGAGAAGGGCGCCGTCCAGGCCCCGGACGCCGGTGCGGCGATCGCGGCGAGCCCGCTGGTGGTCGTGTGCCTGTCCGTCTACGCGAACGCGGAGGAGATCCTCGCGAGCGACGCCCTCGCGGGGCGCACGGTCGTCCAGCTCACCAGCGGCGCGCCCGACCAGGCCCGCGCGATGGCGGGCCTGGTCACCGGGCGCGGCGCCCGCTACCTCGACGGCGGGATCATGGCCGTCCCGCAGATGATCGGGGGCCCCGGCGCGCTGATCCTGTACTCCGGCGACGAGGACGCCTTCACCCGCCACAAGGACGTCCTCGCCGCGTTCGGCGAGGCGCGCCACGTGGGCGCCGACCCCGGCCTCGCGCCGCTGCTCGACTTCGCGCTGCTGGACGCGATGTACGGGATGTACGCGGGCGTCTACCACGCGATCGCGCTCGCCCGCTCCGGGGACGTCACGGCGTCGGAGTTCACGCCGATGATCACCGACTGGCTCGCGGCGATGATGCACGCGTTCCCCGAGCAGGCGCGGGCGCTGGACGCGGGCGAGTTCGGCACCGACGTCTCCAGCGTCGCGACCAGCCAGATCGCCTTC
Organism: Actinomadura sp. NEAU-AAG7; assembly: GCF_018603865.1. Lineage (NCBI taxonomy): Bacteria > Bacillati > Actinomycetota > Actinomycetes > Streptosporangiales > Thermomonosporaceae > Actinomadura > Actinomadura sp. NEAU-AAG7. Next base: position 72,827 of record NZ_JAHFZY010000010.1, on the reverse strand, counting down.
CCCACCCTCATCGAGACGAGCGTCCGGCAGGGCGTGGACCCCGCGCCGCTGCTGCCGATGCGCGACCTGCTCGACCGCGCCGTCGCCGACGGCCACGGCGCCGACGGCCTCCACCGCCTGATCCCGCTCCTTGAAACCGGGAGGGGCTAGGCGGGGGCGTTCGGGAGCAGGCCGGAGCTCTCCAGGTACTGGCGGCCCCGGGGTGTGATGTCCCACGCGTTGTGGCGCCATTCCTTGCGGCGCCACACGACGCCGGCCGACAGCAGCCTGCGGCCCACCCGGCTGATCTCGGTCTCGTCGGTGCCGAGTTCGGCGGCGAGCTGCTGGTTCGACAGGCCCTGCCGGCGCGCGACCGCGACGAGGAAGCGGGCCGCGTGACCGCCCGGCTGGAGCGCGAGCTGGAGACCGGACGGCAGCCGCCGCAGCGCCCAGTGCACGACGTCGATCAGGCCGAGGATGCGCCCGCGCTGCTCGCGCTGCGGGCCGTCCAGCGCCTCCACGTCGAGGTAGTGGCGGTGCAGCCACTGGAGCCCGTCCTGGCATTCGACCAGGGCGGGCTCGTCGGCGCTGAGCGAGGCGTCGGTGATCAGCATGCCGAGCGCGCTGAAGTGGCCGTCACTGATGATCTTGTTGTGCTCCATCGCGTCGATGAGACGCCGGACCTCGGCCCGGCGGTCGTCCCCAGTGCTCACGGCGGCTCCTCGGTCGCTGAACAGAAACCGGACCCCTTCAGGGTGCGCTCGATGCCAAGTGACTGTCAAGTGATGCTGGGCACGCTCCCCCACCGGCCACATGACTCTGTAGCGAATGCCACTGAAAGGCGGCGGTCACCGGAGTTACGATCGGGCCACCGTTCGTGACACACGCACGCCGTCCCCGGGGGCCGCCTATGACCGACCATGTGCCGGAATCCGCTCGCACCATCGGACCGGCCGACCTGTTCGTCCTGCTGTACGACGCCATCGGCGACGGCGTCTTCCAGGACTGGACGGCCACCCGCTGGTACGAGGACCCGCAGGTCCGGCAGGAGGCGGAGCGCATCGCCTCGACCGTCCTCGACACCGGCTCACTGCCCCCCGGGCAGGTCGAGGAGACCATCACCGAGCGCGGCGACCTCGGCCGGTTCGTGCTGCTGCTCGGGCTCGACATCGCGCTCGCGCACGCCAGCCCCTACGGGCCCTACTACGACGCCCCCCGGCTGACCGGGCTCCTGGTCACCTACCTGACCGAGGGCAGGCTGAACGGGCCGGAGACCTCCGGCGCGCTGCTGCCCCGCTGCGCCTTCCCCGGCCGCCCGCTCGGGCGCCGCTCCAAGGCCGAGTTCTTCGGCGTCCACCGCGTCCCGCAGGCCGAGTGGGAGCGGATCGACCACCGGGTGCTGCCCGCCGTCCACGACCCGCACTTCTCCCGGGACGCGCCGGTCCCGGTCGGCTGCGCGCCGGTGCTGGAGACCTTCGACGACATCGAGATCGAGTTCGAGGAACGGCTCGGCATGACCGTCTACCGGCTCCGCCCGATGGACTCGGCCGGGATCCGCTCCCGCATCAAGGCGATCGTCCGGCGGCTGGACGAGTCGGGCGCGCAGCTCGCGGTGATGCCCGAGTCCTCGCTGTCGGAGGCGCTGCTGGAGCACTGGAAGGAGGTCGCCTTCGACACCGCCGGGCGCGACCGCGACCGGCATCCGCTGCGGTTCCTGCTGGTCGGCACCGGCCCGGTCGGCGGCGGCGACCCGCCCCCGAACCGCGCCGTGCTCATCGACCGCTGGACGGGCCGGGAGCTGCTCGTCCAGGACAAGCTGTCGGGCTTCACGCTGGACGCGGCGCAGATGCGGCTGTGGCGGCTGCCGGACGCGCCGCGGGAGGGCACCGCCGAGGAGTACACCGCGACCGGCACCCGGGTCGCCGTGCTCGACTCCTCCCTCGGCCGGCTGGCCACGCTGATCTGCGAGGACCTCAGCCGCTCGATCGGCTGGGAGCGCGAGGTGCAGGCGTGCGGGGTGTCGCACCTGCTCGTCCCGATCTTCTCCAAGCCGATCATCGAGTACCGCTGGGAGCAGCAGGGCGCCGAGCGGCAGGTGTCGGGCCTCGGCAGCTGGGTCGTGGTGTCCAACAGCCTGGCCGTCGGCGCGGCGATCCCGGACGAGGACCTCCAGGGCACCCGCCACACCTGCCTGGTCGCCGGCCCCGCCGACCTGGAGCGCGCCGCCTACGGGACCGAGCTCCAGTTCGGCAGCGCCAGCACGGGCGCCGAGCTGGGCAGGCTCGCGACCGCCGAGCTGCCCCGCGTCCTGCCCGGCGCCGCCTACGACGTCTGGCACGCGCACCTGCCCGGCACGAAGTAGCGGCTCAGCAGCGCATCAGCCCACCGTGAAGGTGCCGGGGGCGGTGGCCGGGCCGCCGGGGGTATGGACGACGACGCGGCCGGTCGTGGCGCCCTCCGGCACCCTCGCCCGCAGCAGCGTGTCGGTGACGTCGGTGGCGGCCGCGTCCGCGTCGCCGAACCGGACGCCGGTCGCCGCCCCGAGGCCCGTGCCGTGGACCGTGACGACGGTCCCGACCGGGCCCGACCCCGGCTCGATCCGGGTGATCCGGGGCGGCAGCGCCTGGTCGCGGCCGGGCTGGGCGGGGGCGAACAGCGTCGCGAAGACCGCCCGCAGCTTCTCCGCCGTCTCCCGGGAGAACAACCCGACCAGCGCGGCGATCGCCGCGACGCCGTAGGGGTTGATCTCGGCCGACCCGCCCACCGGGCTCGTCAGCCCGCCGCGCAGCACGAGGTACACCACCAGCCCGAGCAGCGCGCCGACCAGCGGCAGGAACAGGTACATCATCAGCCAGCTCCGGCGCAGCGCGCGGTTCCCGACATACCAGTACAGCGAGCGCAGCGCGTGCACGACCGAGCCGAGCGCCCCGGCGGCCATCACCACGACGAACAGGCTCGCCTCCCGCGTCAGGTGCGGCGTCCAGCCCGGCAGGTGGACGGCGACCGTCTCCGGCTGGGGGCGCACCCGCCCGTCCGGCCCGATGCCGGGCGCGGACGGCCACGCCTGCACCAGCACGACCACCAGCACCACCACGTAGACCAGCAGGACGGCGGACGCGGCGACGATGTCCCGGGGACGGGCGTACTCGGATCCGACCGGCGACTCGGTCACGGCCCTCCTTCTGGGCGCGCCCTCGCAGCGCCCTCGCGACGCGTCCCCGGCCGGTAATCGACGCTGGACACTCCCTCGTTTCGCAGGCTGCTACCACAGCCCGCTTCCAGTTACCGGAAAGAGGACGTGCGGGTCTCGCGAACGACGGTGACCGAGCGTATGATCTGGGTCACATTTCCGACGACCAGATCGGTGTGCACATGTACGAGGCCGTCCCCCAGCAGCCCGTCTACCGCCCCGCCGCCTCTGACCACCTCGCGCTCGGCGTCGGCGCGGACGGCACCTACACGCTCGGCGGCCAGGTCGCCGCGTTCCTGCTCGGCGTGCTCACGATGCTCCTCTTCTTCCCCCTGATCGTGGTCGCCGCGCTGCTCTACACCCGCGCCGAGGAGCGGTTCGCGTCGGGCGAGGTGGAGCGCGGGCGCCGGCTGGTGATGTGGTCGTGGGTGTGCATCACGCCGCTGCCCGCCCTCGCCCTCGTCGGCGGGGCGCTGGCCGCGGTCGCCATGCTCGTCGGGTAGGCCGGAGGGGACCGGGTGGTTCGGAACGGGAAGAGGACGGCCGCCGGGCGGGTTGTCACCCGTTATGAGCGTCCCCTTCTCCGTTCTCGACCTGGCCCCCGTCGTCAGCGGCTCCACGTCCGGCCAGGCCCTGCGCAACACCCTCGACCTGGCCCGGTACGCCGAGCGGCTCGGCTTCCACCGCTACTGGCTCGCCGAGCACCACGCGATGCCGGGGATCGCCAGCTCCGCGACCGCCGTGCTGATCGGGCAGGTCGCGGCGGCCACGTCGGCGCTCCGGGTCGGATCGGGCGGGATCATGCTGCCGAACCACGCGCCGATGGTGGTCGCCGAGCAGTTCGGGACGCTTGAGGCCCTGTTCCCGGGACGCATCGACCTCGGCCTCGGCCGCGCCCCCGGCACCGACCAGGCGACCGCGCGGGCCCTGCGCCGCTCCCCCGACGCGCTCTCGGTGGACGACTTCCCCGAGCAGGTCGTCGAGCTGCGCGCCTACTTCGACGCCGCGAGCAAGGTGACCCCCGCCGCGGGCAACGAGCCGCCGGTCTGGCTGCTCGGGTCCAGCGGCTACAGCGCGCGGCTGGCCGGGCTGCTCGGGCTGCCGTTCGCGTTCGCGCACCACTTCAGCGCCGAGAACACGGTGCCCGCGCTGGCGCTGTACCGCGAGTCGTTCCGGCCGGGCGCGCTGGAGGAGCCGTACTCGATGATCGGCGTCTCGGTCACCGCCGCCGAGACCGACGAGGCGGCCCGCGAGATGGCCGCCCCGCAGGCGCTCGCGTTCCTGCGGCTGCGGCAGGGGAACCCGGGGCTGATGCCGACGCCCGAGGAGACCGCCGCGCACCCCTACACGCCGCTGGAGCGCCAGATGATCGACGCGCGGCTCGCCGACCAGGTGATCGGCGGCCCGGAGACCGTCCGCCGGCAGATGGACGCGCTCATCGAGCGGACGGCGGTCGACGAGGTCATGGTCACCACGATGGTGTACGACCACGCCGACCGCCTGCGCTCCTACGACATCCTCGCGGAGCTGTACCAGGACGCCCTGGCGCCGAGCCCCGCCTAGCCCCGCCTAGCCCCGCCTAGCCCGGGGCTAACGCGGACGGATCTGGAACTCGAACGGCACCGTGCCCGGGTCGGGGAGCGCGGTGCCGCCGTCGACGCTCAGCACGGCGCCGTTGACGTAGGACGCCTCGGGCCCGAGCAGCCACAGCACCGCCGCCGCGGCCTCCTCGGGCGTGCCCGCCCTGCGCTGCGGGACGAGCCGGGTGACCTCCTCGTAGGCTTCCTCGCGCCCGATGCCGTGCGGCGCGCCGAACTCCTCCATCTCCCGGTCGGACATCTCGGTGCGGATCCAGCCGGGGCACACCACGTTCGCGCGGACGCCGCGCGGCCCGTAGTCCGCCGCGATCGTCTGGGTGAGCATGGTCAGCCCCGCCTTGGACGTCGCATACGCGGCGACGCCCGTCGGGACCCGCAGCGCCGCCACCGAGGAGACCGCGACCAGCGACCCGCGCGCCTCGATCAGGTGCGGCAGCGCGGCCTTGGCCAGCAGGAACACCGACGTCAGGTTGGTGTCGATGGTGAGCTGCCAGTCCTGCGGCGAGAGGTCGAGCACGGCGCCGTTGCGCAGCGCGCCCGCGTTGGCGACGACGCCGTCCAGCCGTCCGTGCGCGGCGACGACGTCCTCGACCAGCTCGGCGACCGCGCCCGGGGAGGCGACGTCGCAGACCCGCGGCTCGGCGCCGCTGTCGGCCGCGACCCGCTCCAGCGCCTCCTTGCGGCGCCCGCAGATCACCACGTGGTCGTCCGCGGCGGCGCCGCGCGCGACGGCCGCCCCGATCCCGCTGCCGCCGCCGGTGACGATCAGCACCCGTCCCATCTCACGCTCCCTCTTCATCGACTCGGCCAGGTTCGCCCAGGTAGGCGGCGTGCAGGAGCTCCGGCGACTTGCGCAGCGGGGCCGCCGGGCCGCTGTGGGTGACCCGGCCGCCCGCCAGCACGTGCGCGGTGTCGGCGATCTCCAGCGCGAGCGTCGCGAACTGCTCGACGAGCAGCACCGCGACGCCCTCGTCGGCGAGCTGCCGGACGGCGGGCAGCAGCCGCTTCACGATCACCGGGGCGAGGCCGAGCGACATCTCGTCGATCAGCAGCACCGACGGCGACATCGCGAGCGCGCGGGCGAGCACGACCATCTGCTGCTCGCCGCCCGACAGCAGCCCGGCCGGGACGTCCATCCGCTTGTCCAGCTCGGGGAACAGCTCGGCGGTCCGGTCCGGGCCGCCGCCGCGCCGCACGACCCGCAGGTTCTCGGCGACGGTGAGCTGGGTGAACACCGTCCGGCCCTGCTCGACGAGCGCGATGCCGCGCCGGGCCCGCGCGACCCGGTCGAGCCCGGCGAGGTCGTCGCCGTCGCCGGTCAGCCGGCCCGAGGCGATCGGCAGCACGCCCGCCACCGCCTCCAGCAGCGTCGTCTTCCCGGCGCCGTTCGGGCCGAGCAGGACGGTCACCTCCCCGGCGGGCACGGTGAGCGTCACGTCGCGGACGATCGGTGCGGCGCCGCGCGCGACCGCGACGTCCTCCAGCTTCAGTTCCTTCACGTGAGTGCCACCTCGTCTCCCAGGTAGGCGCGGGCGACCTCGGGCCTGGCGAGCACCTCGGCGGGCGGTCCCGAGGCGATGACCGAGCCGAAGTCGAGGACGACGACGCTCGCGCAGGCCCGCCGGACCATGTCGAGGTCATGCTCGATCAGCAGCACGGACGCGCCGAACCGGGCGGGCACCTCCACGAGCCGGTCGGCGAGCGCGAGCGACTCGGCGTGCGCGAGGCCGGCGGCGGGCTCGTCCAGGATGATCAGCTTCGGCCGGGCCAGCAGCGCGGCGGCCACCTCCAGCAGGCGGCGGCTGCCGACGTCCAGGTCGAAGACGTGCGCGTTCAGGGCCGGGCAGCCGAGGAACGTGCGGACCTCCTCCAGTTCCTCCCGGGTGACCGAGCGGTGCGCGGCGAAGCGCAGGTAGGCGCCGACGGTGAGGCCGGTCGGGACGCGGTCCTGCTGGAAGGTGCGGCGCAGCCCGGCGGCGGCGCGGCGGTGCACGGGCATCCCGTCCAGCTTGCGGCCGTCGAGCGTGACCGACCCCGTCGCGGACGTGAGGAACCCCGACAGCGCGTCGGTGAGCGTGGACTTGCCCGCGCCGTTCGGCCCGATCAGCCCCATGACGGTGCCCTCGGGGACGACGAGGTCCACGTTCTCCAGCGCGACGACCTGCCCGAACCGGACGCCGAGGCCCTCGACCTCCAGCAGCGGCCTGGTCCCCAGCGGCGGCGCGCCGACGTCCTGCGACGGCCGGGGTTCGGGGACGCGCGCGGGTCTGCGCGCCCGCAGCCTGCGGGCCAGCCCCTCGCTGACGCTGCTGCCCTGCGAGAGCGCCTGGACGGCGCCGACGCCGAACAGCACGTTCGCCCAGTCCTGGTTGATCCCGGCGCGGCGGAAGATCTCCGGCACGAACGCGATCAGGACGCCGCCGAACAGCGCGCCGCCCACGTACTCGCTGCCCGCCATGACGGCGACGACGAACAGCGCCAGCGAGCTGATCGTGGTGAAGTTCTGCGCCGTGATCATGCCGACCTGCCCGGCGAGCAGCCCGCCCGCCAGGCCCGCGCCGAACGCGCTCAGCGCGAACGCCGACAGCTTGGCGCGGGCGACGCTCGTCCCGGACGCGGCGGTCGCGCGCTCGGAGAACCGGACGGCGCGCCACGCGGCGCCCATCCGGGTGCGGCCGAGCCACTCGACGCCGATCGCGGCGACGACGAACAGCACGCCCGCGTAGACGAAGTACTGCCGGTCGGTGGCGATGAACATCGGCCGCTCGACCTGCTCGAACGTCTCCACGCCGGGGAAGTTGACCGCCGCGATCACCACGTCGGCGGCCGCCGCGAACCCGAGCGTGACGACCGCGAGGTGGACGCCCCGCAGCCGCAGCGCCGGAAGCCCGATCAGCACGCCGAACGGCATCGCGGCGACACCGCCCGCGATCGTCCAGACGATCAGCCCGCCCGGCGCCTGCCAGACGTTGAGCTGGGCGACCGTCCACGCGCCGACCGCCGCGAACGCGAGTTGGCACAGCGAGTTCATCCCGGCGCGTCCGACGATGCCGAGGCCGAGCAGCGCGACCGCCGACACCAGCACCGACGTCGCGAGGAACAGCCAGTACTGCGGGACGACCGCCGCCGCGACCGCGATGACCAGCAGCGCGACGGCCGGCTGGGCGAGCGGGCCGAGCACCGACGCGGCCGGGTTGGCCTGCTTGTCAGCGAGCCGCATCCCACACCTCCCGCCTCTGGGACCAGATCAAGATGGCGAGGATCGCCAGGAACGGCACCGTGTCGCGGTACTGCTGCAACTCGGTGACGTGGGCCAGCGCGCCCTGGAGCGCGCCGAGCCCGAGGCCGCCCGCGACCGTCCGGCCGAGGCTGGTGAAGCCGCCGACCAGCGCCGCGGCGCCCGCCGGGATCACCATCAGCGCCAGCGACGTCTGGTCACTGGTCTGCTGCGGCGCGACGACCAGCAGCACGGCCGCCGCGAGCAGCCCGGTGACCGCCCACATCCCGACGCCGAGGCGGCGGGAGGGGATCGCGTGCAGCTCGGCGGTCGTCGGCCGCTCCGACAGCGCCCGCAGCCGCAGCCCGAGGACCGTCCGGGTGAGGACGAGCCACGCCGCGCCCGCGACCACCACCGAGCCGACCGCGCAGACGGCCGCCGCCTGCGTGACCGTGATGCCGTCCACGGTGAACAGCGAGCCGCCGAACTTGCCGGGCATCCGGCGCGGGTCGGTGCCGAACACCAGGTAGGAGACGGCGAGCAGGCCGACGAGGAACGCGATGGAGATCGCCGAGCGCTGGTCGGCGCCCGCCTCCCCGAACCACTTGCCCATCACCCAGCCGAGCACGGCGGCGACCAGCGTCGCGGCGAGCAGCCCCGCGAGCGCGGCGGCCCCGTAGGGCCAGCCGTGCTCGGAGGCGATCGCCATCGTGTAGACCCCGATCACGCCGATCGCGACCTGGGCGAAGTTGACGACCCTGACCAGGCGGAACATGAGCGTGAGGCAGAGCCCGAGTGCGGCGTAGGCGCCGCCGCCGGCGAGTCCGGCGATCGCTCCCTCAAGCATTGGGCAGCTTGACCCACTCGGGCGTCAGGACGCTCCAACCGCCCTTCGCGTCCGGCTTCACGAACTTGGCGGCGAGGTTGGAGGCGTGCGCGTCGCCGGTGCCGAACGCGAACGGCATGCCCGTCATGCCCGAGGGCAGCGGCTTGAGGTCCTCCATCGCCTTGGTGACCTTCTCGCGGGTGATGTCGCCCTTGATCGAGCGCAGCACCGTGACCAGGTGCTGGGCCGCGAGGTAGCCGCCCTGCGCGAACGCGGTGAGGGGCACCTTGTGCTTGGTCATCGTCGCCCGCCAGTCCTTGTTCGCGGCGGACTGCTCGTCGGTGTAGGGCTCGAACTCCGACAGCGCCACGACGTTCTTGCCGGCCGGGCCGAGGGCCTTGGACGCCTCGACCGTGTAGGTGGAGGCGAGGAACAGCCACTTGATGTTGTTGATCTTCTGCGCCTGCGCGGCCTTGACCCAGCCGATCGACATCGGCTCGACGCCGTTGAACAGCACGGCCTCGCAGCCGGCGCTGCGGGCGCGCAGCACGTAGGGGGTGAAGTCGGTGGTGGAGGCCGACAGGCTCAGGTCGTTGACCAGCAGCTTCTTACCGGTGATCTTGGACCAGCGGTCGACGCCCTCGCGGTAGGCGTTCGCGGTGCTGCCGATGATGGAGAAGAACGCGCAGATCTTGTTCAGCTTCAGCTTCTCGGACGCGTAGTACAGCGTCACGGTCGAGCCGAAGAACGGGCCGGTGTTGACCGGCGAGATGTTCGGCGAGGTGAAGCAGCCGGGGTCCACCCCGATGCCGCGCACGTCGGTGATCTTGTTGCGCTTGTAGAGCGGGCCGTTGACCTGGCAGTCGACGAGGCTCGCGCCGCCCGCGAGCGCGACGGCCTTCTTGTTCTGGATGACGTCGCGGGCGGCGAGCGCGGCGCTGGCCGGGTCGCCCTTGTCGTCGGCGGCGGTGTAGGCGATCTTGCGGCCGTTGATGCCGCCGTTCGCGTTGACGTCGTCGAACACGGCGCGGGCGGCCTGGGACGCCTCGGGAAAGGTGACCGGGCCGCTCAGCGTCGAGACCGAGCCGATGTTGATGGGCCCGGAGGCGGAGCCGGAGCTGTCGTCCGCGCATGCCGCCAGGGGCGCGACCAGGACGGCCGCGGCGAGGAGAGGTGCGATTCGCATGTCAGAGACCTTCGGTGCTGTGGACGATCCCGCCGTCGAAGACGGTCAGGGCGACGGGGACGTCCGGGAGGTCGTGGGGGTCGAGGGCGGTGAGCGTCCCGTCCAGGACGGTGACGTCGGCGGCCTTGCCGGGTTCGAGGGTGCCCTTCCAGTCCTCGGCGAAGTCCTGCCAGGCGGCGTTCACGGTGTAGGCGCGGACGGCCTCCGGCAGCCCGACGCGCTGCTCGGGGCCGAACGTCCGGCCGCTGGCCTTGGACTCGCGCAGCAGCATCGCCGCCACGCCCTGCCGCCAGTTGGGCGAGGCGACGGGCGCGTCCGAGCTGGCGGTGACCGGGATACCGGCCTCGATCGCCGATCGGACGGGATACTGGTAGGCCGCCCGCTCATGGCCGAGCTGCTCCTCCAGCATGTCAACGATCATCCATTTGATCGCCGGGTTCATGTTCGCGCCGAAGCCGTGCCGGGCGAGCTTGCGCATGCTCTGCGGCCCGAGCAGGTCGGCGTGGATCACGTAGTGGCGCGGGTCGTCGCGGGGGTGCTCGGCCTGCGCGGCCTCGAAGGCGTCCACGACGGCGTCGATGGCGCGGTCCCCGGTGACGTGCACGCCGAGCTGGTGGCCGGCGACGTGCGCGAGCCGGATCATCTCGTTCAGCTCGCGGGTGCGCAGCGCGTCGGCGGCGCCGTGCACGCACAGGCAGCCGAAGTCGCCGCCGGGGTACTGGTCGCGCATCCACGCGGTCTCGTTGGGCGGGATGCCGTCGGCGAACAGCTTCACGCCGATGACGTTGAGGATGCGCGGGTCGACGTCCTGCGGGGTCTTCGCGTTCGCGAGCCCCTCGGCGATCTCGGCGGCCGAGCCGCTCATCCCGGTCAGCAGCAGCAGGACGCTGACGCGCGCGCCGAGGTCGCCGGCGCGGGCGAGGTCGCCGTAGACGTCCAGGGTGAGCTGGCTCGCGGCGCCCGCGAACAGGCTCTTGCCGCCCGGGCCGAGGCCCGGCTCGGTGTAGCTGGTGATCCCCTCCCGCTGGAGGGCGCCCACCGCCTCGCGGATCGCCTGCTCGATCTGGGCGCGGGTGTAGGCCGGCAGGTGCCGCTGGAGGAGGTCCTGCGCGCCCTCGGCGAGCAGGCCGGTCGGGTTGCCGGCGCCGTCCACGTGGATGCGGCCGCCCTCCGGCGACTCGCTGTCGGCGGTGATCCCGGCGAGTTCCAGCGCCCGCGTGTTGGCCCAGGTGAGGTGGCCGCTGAAGTCCTGGAGGTACACGGGGTGGGACGGGGCGACCGCGTCGAGGTCGGTGCGGTTCGGCATCCGCCCGCCGTCGAGGCACTCGGTCAGGTAGCCGGGGTCCCAGCCGTTCCCGCGGATCCACTCGCCCTCGGGGGTGCGGGACGCCGCCTCCTTCACGGTGGCGACGATGTCGGCGATCGAGAGGACCGCCGGGTGCGCCACGTCCAGGGCGAGCGGCGGGCGGTTGACGCCGAACGCGCAGCCGTGCAGGTGCGAGTCGTTGATGCCGGGCAGGGCCGTGCGCCCGCGCAGGTCGACGACCTGGGTGCGGGGGCCGGCCAGCGCGCGTACGTCCTCGGTCGAACCGACCGCTGTGATCTTCCCGCCGGTGATGGCCACAGCCTGCGCCACCGAGAACCGCGCGTCGGCCGTGAGGACCTCGCCGTCCAGTAGCACCAGGTCCGGGGAGTGGTTCATGTGCGCCCCTGCTCCTTAATTTGGGCCCAAACGTATGGCGAACGTATGGGGCCAAACGATGAACGGTCAATCACGAACCTATAACAGAGTGACGCACTTCACTTCCCACTGGGCAGCATAAGGCCACCGGTCCCCCTACCGGGGGCCGGTGGCCGGCGTTTGCGCAGGTCAGCCCGCGAACGCCTCCTCAAGGACGTCGAGGCCCTCCAGCAGCAGGTGCTCCGGGATGACGAGCGGCGGCAGGAACCTCAGGACGTTCCCGTACGTCCCGGCCGTGAGCACGAGCAGCCCCTTCGCGTGGCAGCGGCGGGCGATCTCGGCGGTGAGCGCCGGGTCGGGCTCCTTGGTGCCCCCCCGGACGAGTTCGATCGCCACCATCGCGCCGCGCCCGCGCACGTCGCCGATCGCGCCGTACCGTCCCGCCAGCGCGCGGAGCCGGGGCAGCATGACCTCGCCGATCCGGCGGGCCCGCTCGGTGAGCTTGCCCTCCTCGATCTCCTCCAGGACGGCCAGCGCCGCCTCGCAGGCCAGCGGGTTGCCGCCGTAGGTGCCGCCGAGGCCGCCGCCGTGCACGCTGTCCATGATCTCGGCGCGGCCGGTGACGCCCGCCAGCGGCAGCCCACCCGCGATGCCCTTCGCCGTCACGACGAGGTCGGGGACGATCCCCTCGTGCTCGCAGGCGAACAGGTCGCCCGTCCGCGCGAACCCGGTCTGCACCTCGTCGGCGACGAACACGATGCCGTTGGCCCGGCAGAACTCCGCGATCGCGGGCAGGAACCCGGGCGCGGGCTCGATGAACCCGCCCTCGCCCTGGATCGGCTCCACCACGACCGCCGCCACGCTCCGCGCGCCGATCTGCTTGGAGATCTGGTCGATCGCCTGCGCCGCCGCCTCCGGGCCGCAGTTCTCCGGCCCGGACGGCCACCGGAACGGGTACGCCAGCGGCATCCTGTACACCTCGGGCGCGTACGGGCCGAACCCGTGCTTGTAGGGCATGCTCTTGGCGGTCAGCGTCATCGTCAGCAGCGTCCGGCCGTGGTAGCCGTGGTCGAACACCACCACGGCCTGCCGCCCGGTCGCGTACCGCGCGATCTTGACGGCGTTCTCCACCGCCTCCGCGCCGCTGTTGACCAGGAACGACCGCTTCTCGTGGTCGCCGGGCGTGATCCGGTTGAGGTTCTCGCAGACCCGCACGTAGGACTCGTAGGGCGCGACCATGAAGCACGTGTGCGTGAACCGGTCCGCCTGCGCCTTGACCCGCTCGGCGACGCGCGGGTTGGCGTTGCCGACGCCGGTCACCGCGATGCCCGAGCCGAAGTCGATCAGGCTGTTGCCGTCCGCGTCGACGACCACGCCGCCGCCCGCGTCCGTCACGTAGACCGGCAGGACGCTGCCGACCCCCGGCGGCACCGCCGCGGCGCGGCGCTCCTGCAACTCCCGGGAGCGCGGCCCCGGGATCTCGGTCACGACGCGGCGCTCCTGCGGCAGGCGGCTCGAACCGCCGGAATCCTGGCTGGTCATGGCGCGAACATAAGCCGGACCGCGCCTACGATGAACCGTACGGGACGGCGAAATCCGCCCGCCCGGATGGACACCCTGCACAGAACCGCCGGACTAAGGAACCGCGATGCCGCCCACCCTCGCCGCCGTGGCCGCGCTGCCGCAGCTCGGCCTGCGGGTGCTCACCGGCCCGCGCGTCCCCGACACTCCGGTCGTCTGGGTCGCGGTCAGCGAGCTGGAGGACCCGACGCCCTTCCTGGAGGGCGGCGAGCTGGTGCTCACCACCGGCATGCGGCTGACCCCGGCGGGCGCCGCCCGCTACGTCGACCGGCTGGTCGGGCGCGGTGTCGCCGGGCTCGGCTTCGCGGTCGGGGTGATCCACGCCGAGGTCCCGCCCGAGCTGCTCGCCGCCGCCCGCGACCGCGGCCTCGTGCTGCTGGAGGTGCCGCGCCCGACCCCGTTCATCGCGGTCGGCAAGGCCGTGTCCCGCATGCTGGCGGCCGAGTGGTACGAGGACGTCACCCGCGCCTTCGGGGCCCAGCGCGAGCTGACCCGCGCCGCGCTCGCCGGGCCCGGCCCCCTCGTCGCCCGCCTCGCGCGGCTGCTCGACGGCTGGGCGCTGCTGCTCGACCCGTCCGGCGCCGTCCGGCACGCCGAGCCCGCCGCCGCCCGCGACCGCGCCGGGGCCCTGGCCGCCGACCTGGCGCGGCTGCGCGGCCCGAACGCCCGCCCCGCCGACGGCGCGCTGGCGAGCGTCGCGCTGTCGGTGCCGGGTGAGAACATCGTCCTGCAACGGGTCGGGCTGAGCGGCAGGCCGCGCGGCTTCCTCGCGGTGGGCACCGAGGCGCCCCTCCCCCATGTCGCGCACACGATCGTGGGCGCGGCCGTCGCGCTGCTGACCCTCCAGTCCGAGGCGCCGCGCACGGGCCGCGAGACCCGGGCGGCGCTCGGCGCGCTGCTGCTCGGGCTGCCCCCGGCGGGCCCGGCCGTGCCGCGCGGGCCCGTCCGCGTGCTGGCGTGCGCGGGCCCCGTCCTGGACGCGCTGGACTCCGACCCGTCCGGCGAGCGCTGCCTGGCCGTCCCGCTGCCGGGCCCCGGCCGCCGGACCGCCGTCATCGTCCCCGACGACCTGACCGACACCGTCACCTCGCTCTTGGCCCCGCCCCCACCGGCGTCAGCCCCGCCGGTGTCGGCGCCACCGGCCTCGACCGCGCCGACCTCAAGCCCCCCGGCCGTCACCGGCCCGGTCGGGGTGAGCGACCCGGTCACCATGGCGACCGCGCGGGGCGGCGAGCTGGAGACCGCCCTCCAGCAGGCGGAGGAGGCGCGGAGCGCGGCCCGGCGCCACGGAAGGCCCGTGCTCCGCTACGCCGACCTCCCCGGCCAGGGGCTGCTCGGCCTGCTCGACCCCGGCGCGGCCCGCGGCTTCGCAACCGGCCTGCTCGCGCCGCTGCGCGCGGAGGGCCTGGTGGAGACGCTGCGGGCCTACGTCGCGGCGAACGGGCAGGGCGAGGCGGCGGCGCGGGCGCTCGGCGTCCACCGGCACACGCTGCGGGCGCGGATGCGCAAGGCCGCCGAGCTCCTCGACCGCGACCCCGACGACCCGGCCGTCCGCGCTGAGCTGTGGATCGCGCTGGCCGTGGCGTCCAGCGAGGACGACCGGATTGGACATCCTGGAGCCTCGCGTTCCGGCCCGCCGGAGATAGCGTGAGCGCATGAACGTGACCCCATTCTGGCTGGCCGGCCGGGCCGAGACCGGTGCCGGCGAGCTGACCGTGACGCACCCCTACGACGGCCGGGTGGTCGGGACCGTCGCCGTGCCGACGCCGGAGCAGGTGGAGGAGGCGCTGGCGGCGGCCGACGCGGTCCGCGCCGAGGCGGCGGCGCTGCCCCTGCACGTCCGCGCCGAGGCCCTCGCGCACGTGTCGGCGCGGCTCGCCGAGCGCGCCGACGAGGTCGCCCGGCTGATCACCGCCGAGAACGGCAAGCCGCTGCTGTGGGCGCGCGGCGAGGTGGCCCGCGCGGTCTCCACGTTCCGGTTCGCGGCCGAGGAGACCCGCCGGTTCAGCGCCACCACCCAGCGGCTCGACACCGACCCCGCGGCCGAGGGGCGGATGGCCTACATCACCCGCGTCCCCAAGGGCCCGGTGCTCGGCATCTCCCCGTTCAACTTCCCGCTCAACCTGGCCGCGCACAAGATCGCCCCGGCGATCGCGGTGGGCACGCCGATCGTGCTGAAGCCCGCCCCCGCGACGCCGCTGTCGGCGCTCCTGCTCGGCGAGCTGCTCGCCGAGACCGACCTGCCCGCCGGGATGTTCTCCGTCCTGACCGTCCCGAACGACCGCGCCGCCGCGCTCGTGGACGACCCGCGCCTGCCGATCGTGTCGTTCACCGGCTCGGTGCCCGTCGGCTGGGCGATCAACGACCAGGTGCCCCGCAAGCACGTCACGCTCGAACTCGGCGGCAACGGCGCGGCGGTCGTCCTGCCCGACGCCGACCTCGACTGGGCCGCCAAGCGGATCGGCCTGTTCTCCAACTACCAGGCCGGGCAGAGCTGCATCGCCGTCCAGCGCGTCTACGTGGACCGCTCCGTCTACGAGGCGTTCCTGCCGAAGCTGGTCGAGACCGTCGGCGGCCTGGTCACCGGCGACCCGTGGGACGACAAGACCCAGGTCGGCCCGCTGGTCAGCCAGGACGCCGCCGAGCGCGTCGAGTCCTGGGTGGACGAGGCCGTCGCCGCCGGGGCGAAGATCCTGGCCGGCGGCACCCGCGAGGGCGCGGCCTACGCGCCGACCGTCCTCACCGACGTCCCCGCCGACGCCAAGGTGTCGCGCGAGGAGATCTTCGGCCCGGTCATGGTCGTCCAGCCCGTGGACGGTGTCGACGAGGCGTTCGCGCTGGTCAACGACTCCAAGTTCGGCCTCCAGGCGGGCGTGTTCACCCGGAGCCTCGACATCGCGTTCCGCGCCCACCGCGAGCTGGAGGTCGGCGGCGTCGTCATCGGCGACGTGCCGTCCTACCGCGCCGACCAGATGCCCTACGGCGGCGTCAAGGACTCGGGCGTGGGCCGCGAGGGCCTCCGCTCCGCCATGGCCGACTACACGGAGGAGAAGGTCCTGATCTTCACCGGCCTCCCCCTCTGAAACGCCGGACGCGGGGCCCTATACAGGGCCCCGCTTTCGTCTGTTCAGGCGAGGGTCACGGTCACCGGCATCTCCTTGATGCCGTTCACGAAGTTGGAGCGGACGCGGCGGACGTCCCCCGCGAGGCTGATGCCGGCCAGGCGGGGCAGCAGCTCCTCGAACATCACGCGCATCTCCAGGCGGGCCAGCGCGGCGCCCATGCAGTAGTGCGGGCCGCCCTTCCCGAACGTGATGTGGTCGTTCGGGGTGCGGGTGACGTCGAACCGGCCGGCGTCCGCGAAGACGTCCTCGTCGCGGTTGCCGGAGGCGAACCACAGGACGACCTTGTCGCCCTCGCGGATCGCGGTGCCGTTCACCTCGGTGTCGCGGGTCGCGGTGCGGCGGAAGTGGTAGACGGGCGAGGACCAGCGGAGGAACTCCTCCACGGCGGTGGGCATCCGGGCGAGGTCGGCGCGCAGCAGGTCCGCCTGGTCGGGGTGGTCGATCAGCGCGCGCATGGTGTGGGTGATGGCGTGCCGGGTGGTCTCGTTGCCCGCGACGACCAGCAGCAGGAAGTAGTTGTCGAAGTCGCGGGCCGAGAGGGGCTCGCCGTCGATCGGGGCCTGGTTGACCAGGCGGCTGACGAGGTCGGTGGCCGCGCCGCCGCGGCGCCGGGCGGCCAGCTCGCGGCCGTACTCGAAGACCTCCAGCGACGCGGGGCTGCGGAAGGGCAGGTCGCGGTAGCGCTCGCTCTCGGCGCTGTGCAGCAGGACGTCGGCGTAGTCGGGGTCGGTGTTGGCGATGATCCGGTTGCCCCAGTCGATGAGGCGCTGGGTGTCGTCGTCCGGGACGTCCAGCATGCGGGCCAGGACGTTGATCGGGAAGTCGGCCGCGACCTCCGCGACGAAGTCGAAGGTGCCCTTGGCCAGCGCCCTGTCGAGGGTGCGGGCGGTGAGGCCGCGCAGGAACGTCTCGTAGCCGGCGACGGCGCGGGGGGTGAACTCGCGGGACAGGATCCGGCGGAGCGCCAGGTGGCGGGGGCCGTCGGTCTCCAGCATCGAGCGGCGGATCGCGGCCTGCCGCTCGTCCACCTCTTCGAGGTTGACGAACCTCTCCGAGGTGAAGGTGGCCTGGTCGCGGTCGGCGGCGACGATGTCGGCGTGCCGGGTCAGCGACCAGAAGCCGCCGCCGTCCTCCTCGGGGTTCCAGTGGACGGGCGCGGAGCGGCGCAGCGTCTCGAACATCCGCCAGGGGGTCTCGTCGTCCAGGAAGTGGTCGGGGTCGGCGAGGTCGACGAAGGTGTCGATCGGCAACGGGGGGCTCCTTGTCCGGGGGTCACAGGTGGTAGGCGTACTCGCCGAACTCCCAGTCGGTCACATGGCGGTGGAAGCGGGCGACCTCGTCGCGCTTGTAGGTGAGGAACGCCGAGACGAACTCCTCGCCGAGCACCTCGACCAGGGCGGTGTCGGCGGCGAGGGCGTCCAGCGCGGTCGGCAGGTCGCCGGGCAGGACGGGGGCCTTGGTGGCGTCGTAGCCGTAGCCTTCGAGCGGCGCGGGCGCGCTGAGCTTGTCGCGGACGCCCAGGTAGACGGCGGCGAGCAGGCCCGCGATGCCGAGGTAGGGGTTGGCGGAGGCGTCCCCGAGGCGGACCTCCAGGCGGGACGCGGCGCCGCGCTCGGGCGGGATCCGCACCATCGCGCTGCGGTTGTCCAGGCCCCAGTCGATCAGCCAGGGCGCGAGCGAGTCGGGGCCGAACCGCTTGTAGGAGTTGATCGTCGGGTTGAACAGCGCGGCGAGCGCGGGCGCGTGCTCCAGGACGCCCGCGATGGCCTGGTGCGCGGTCTCGGACAGGCCGTCGGGGCCCTCGCCCTGGAAGAGGTTGCGGCCCTCGGCGTCCAGGCACGACAGGTGGACGTGGAAGCCGGAGCCGCCCTCGTCGTTGAACGGCTTGGCCATGAACGTGGCGAGCAGGCCGTCGGCCCGCGCGAGCTCCTGGACGGCGGCCTTGAACCGGAACGCGCGGTCGGCGGCGTCCAGCGCGGCGGAGTGGTCGAGGTTGATCTCGAACTGGCCGCCGCCGAACTCGTGGTTGCCCATCGTGACGCCGAGCCCGAGGTCGCGCAGGTGGCGCAGGGTGCGCAGCAGGTGCCCGCCGGTGTCGCCCTTGCGTCCGGCGGTGTAGACGTTCCCGGGCGCGTCGCTGTAGCGGCGCCAGCCGGACGGCGCGGAGGGGTCGGGCTCGCAGACGTAGTACTCCAGCTCGGGCCCGACGACCGGGTCGAGCCCGAGTTCGGCGATCTTGTCGATGGCGCGGCGCAGCACCTCGCGCGGCGCCTCGGCGGCGGGCTCGGCGCCGTCCGGCTCGAAGGCGTCGCCCAGGCAGGACGCGACGCCCTCCTCCCACGGCACGGTCACCAGCGTCGACAGGTCGGGGCGGATGCAGATGTCCGGCAGGCCCGCGTCGAGCCCGCCCGCGACCTCGACCGTGTCGCCCCGGGGGGTCGTGTGGTAGATCGCCCGGCAGAACGACAGGCCGTGCTCCATCACCGACGGCAGCCGCTCCACGAGCACGTCCCGCGCGCGTTCGACGCCGATCAGGTCGGTGAAGGAGACGCGGACGACGTCGACGCCGTGCGCGGTGAGCCGTTCCACCACCTGGTGGACGTCGCGGTCTGCTGCGGGGTCCTGTCGACTCACGCCGGGCTCTCCCTCTCGACGGGCTTTCGTTTGGGCTCAAACCATATGGCGGCCCGGGGTCTGTGACAAGACTCCCTGGCCACGGGTACTGATCACCAGTGGCCGGGTGGCGAAACCGCACCGCAGGGCCTATCGTACGGACCCAAACGACATTCCAGGAGGAGCGCGGTGGCATCCGTCCGAGGTTTCCTGTTCCCGAAGACCGCGACAGGCCGGTCGTCGCTGATCCCGAACCCGCCGTGGCACTACTCGGGCGACCTGCTCACCGTCGAGTACCGCACCGACCCGGCCCGCGTCGCCGCGCTGCTGCCCGCGCCCCTGTCCCCGGCCCCCGAGGACCCGGGCGCCGTCGCGATCATCTGGGCCGACTGGCAGTCGTGCTCGGAGTCCGGCGAGGAGCTGCTCGACCCCGTCCGGGCGCAGTACAAGGAGTGCTTCGTCGTGGTCCGCTGCTCGTTCGAGGGCCGGACGTACTCCCGCTGCGTCTACATCTGGGTCGACAAGGACTTCGCCATCGGGCGCGGCCTGCACCAGGGCTACCCGAAGAAGCTCGGCTCGATCCACCAGACCCGCCCCCACCCCTACGGGCAGGGCGCGCCCCGCATCGCCGCCGGCGGCCGGTTCGGCGCGACGCTCGCCGCCGCCGACCGCCGCCTCGCCGAGGCCGTCGTAACGCTGCGCGAGCCGTCGGAGACCAACGGGTTCGTCAACGGGCACCCGATGGCGCACCACCGCTTCCTGCCCTCGATCGAGCCCGGTCAGCCGCCCGCGCTGGACGAGCTGGTCGAGTCGGGCGCCGCGTCGTTCGAGGCCGGCCCCGCCTGGAGGGGCGAGGCCGACCTCCGCCTGTTCGACTCCCCCACCGAGGAGCTGACCGACCTCGCGGTGGAGGAGGTCATCGGCGCCTACTACCGCCAGGTCGGCGTGGTCTGGAACGGCGGCCGCCGCCTCGCCTAGGCTCCCGCGCCGATGCGGGCGTAGGCGTCGGGGCGGGCGGCGCGCAGGTACGCGGCGAACGCCGCGCCCAGCGCGGCGGCGACGAAGATCAGCCCCGGCAGCACCCAGGTGAGCGGCGAGCCCTTCTCGGCGCCGAGCAGCGCGTCGAAGTTGAGCAGGCTGACGACGAAGACGGCGCCCAGGCCGAGGAAGGCCAGCGCGGGCGCCGCGAGGCGGTTCCAGGTGTTCTCGCCCCGGTGGTCGCGCGCGAAGTAGCCGACCACCGAGGCCGAGGTGAGGGCCAGCAGCGCGATCACGCCGAGGGCGCCGAGGTTGGTGAACCAGTTGAACAGGCTCAGCACCGGGTCCTCGCCCGCGAGCGCGAACACCGCGACCACCCCTGCCGCCAGGGCGGTCTGGGTCGCCGAGCCGACGTGCGGGGACCCGTGCCGGGCGTGGGTGCGGCTGAGCGGGGACGGCAGCACGCCCTCGCGTCCGAGTGAGAAGAAGTAGCGCGCGACGGCGTTGTGGAACGACAGCAGCGCCGCGAACAGGCTCGTGATCAGGAAGATCTGCGCGAGGTCGGAGAAGAGCCCGCCGACGTGCTCCTCGGCCAGGACGAACACGAGCGCGGGCCCGTCCTTCCGCGCCCGCGCGATGATCTGGGACGAGCCGGTCCCCACGGTCATCGCCCACGCGGTGAACGCGTAGAACACGCCGATCACGGCGACGGCGACGTAGGTGGCGCGGCCGACGGTCCGGCGCGGGTCGCGGCACTCCTCGCTGTAGAGGGCGGCGGCCTCGAAGCCCATGAAGCTCGCCATCGCGAAGCAGAACGCGGCCCCGGTCGCGCCGGTGGTGGCGGCGTCGAGGCCGAGCGGGGCGGCCGACACGCCGTCCGGCGCGTCCGCGAGTTGGGCGGCGTCGAACACAAGGACGGTCAGGAACTCGACCGCGAGCAACACGCCGAGGACGCGGGCGTTGAGATCGACGCGGCGGAAGCCGAGGACCGCGACCACCGCGACCCCGGCGAGCGCGACCGCCCACCAGGGCGGGTCGAGGTCGGTCCTGGTCCTGAGGAAGTCGGCGGTGGTGAAGCCGAACAGGCCGTACAGGCCGATCTGCATGGTGTTGTAGGAGACGAGGGCCACGAACGCGGCGCCGACGCCGGCGACGCGCCCGAGGCCGTGGGTCACGTAGGCGTAGAACGCGCCCGCGTTCGCGACCGAGCGGCTCATCGCCGCGTAGCCGCCGGTGAAAACGGTGAGCAGCACCGCCAGCACGACGTACAGCAGCGGGATTCCGGTCACCCCGGTGACGGCGAAGGAGGTCGGCAGGCCGCCGGCGGCGACGGTCAGCGGGGCGGACGCGGCGACGACGAAGAATACGATCTCGGGGACGCCGATGCGGCGCCGTCCGGACGCGCCGGACGAGGGGGGCGACGGGGACGAGGGGGGCGCGGCTTCCGGGATCGCCATGGGCAGCTCCAGTGCCGGTGCGGACCCTCGGGGAATATTCGTTTGGGCCCGCACGAGATGCGGATTGCGGGAGATCGTACGGGCCCGAACAA
Source organism: Actinomadura sp. NEAU-AAG7 (assembly GCF_018603865.1). Classification (NCBI taxonomy): domain Bacteria; kingdom Bacillati; phylum Actinomycetota; class Actinomycetes; order Streptosporangiales; family Thermomonosporaceae; genus Actinomadura; species Actinomadura sp. NEAU-AAG7. The sequence goes on along the minus strand of NZ_JAHFZY010000010.1, from coordinate 51,304 downwards.
TGACGGACAAGAGTAGATTCACCTTTCGGCCCGCGAGTATTCGACTACGCAGGGCTCCAGGGGAGGACGTACGTGACCGGGCATCACACACTGCAAGAGACCGAGCAGGCGATCCAGCGGCGGCTCGGCGACGTGCCCCTGCGCCACGACGCGATGATGGCGGTCTCCAACATCTACCGCGCGGCCGCCGCGATCCGGCAGCACTTCGAGAGTTCGGTGCTGCGCGGCGCCGACCTCACCTGGACCTCGTTCGTCGTGCTCTGGGTGGTGTGGATCTGGGAGGAGATGGAGACCCGCCACGTCGCCGAGGAGGCGGGCATCTCCAAGGGGACGCTCACGGGGGTCGTGAAGACGCTGGAGGGGCGCGGGCTGATCGAGCGCGGCGCGCACGCGCGCGACGGGCGGCTCGTCCTGCTGCGGCTGACCGACAAGGGGCAGGACCTCATGCGGACGCTGTTCCCGGCCTTCAACGCCGAGGAGGCGTTCGTGGTCGAGCGGCTGGACGGGGAGGAGAACCGGGCGCTCGCGCAGACGCTCCGGTCGGTCGTCGAGCACCTGGAGGAGGAGGGCGACGAGCGGCGGGCGGCGCTGCGGGCCGACTCCCCGCCGCCCCCGCCGCGCCGCTCGGGCCGCCGCCCCCGCTCCTGAGGACGGCCGCCGGAGAGCCTTGCCCGGCGATCGTTTGGGCCCGTACGATGACCGGATGACGCCACGCTTCGTACTCGTGCTGAGCGAGAACTGGACGCTGACCACCGGCCGTGACCTGCCCACGCTCGTCCGCTGGGCGCGGGAGGCCGAGGACGCGGGGTTCGACGCCGTGATGGTCAGCGAGCACGTCGTCCTCGGCCCGGACGCGGGCGCGGACGGCGTGATGGGCAACCCGCGCGAGTACGCGCTGCCCGGCAACCAGGACCCGTTCACGCCCTGGCCCGGCTCGCTGATGCTGCTCGGCGCCATCGCCTCGGTCACCACCCGGATCCGGCTGGCCGCCGCCGCGATCCTCGCCCCGCTCAGGCACCCGCTCGCGCTCGCCCGCGACATCGGCACGCTCGACCTGCTGTCGGAGGGGCGGCTCGTCGTCCAGCCGACGGTGAGCTGGAGCCGGGACGAGTACGCGGCGATGCAGGTCCCCTTCACCAAGCGCGGCGCCATCCTCGACGAGCAGCTGGAGATCTGGGACCTGCTCTGGCGCGGCTCCCCCGTCTCCTACAGCGGCGAGCACTTCTCCTTCGAGGATGTCTACTTCGAGCCGCGCGCCTACCGCCCGGACGGGCCGCGCATGTGGTTCGGCGGCCAGCACCTGCACCCGAGGCTCCTGGACCGGATCGTGAAGTACGCCCACGGCTTCCACCCGCTGGGCCGTCCGACGCCGGAGGAGCTGGAGACGCTCTCCGCCGCGATGTCGGCCGCCGGGCGCGACCTCGCCGACCTGGAGCGGATCGGCGGCTGCCGCCCGGTGTTCCCCGACGACCACTCGGTCTCGCCGCTCGCACCGGCGCTGGAGAGCATCCCCGAGCAGGTCGCGCAGGGGTTCACGACGTTCTGCATCAAGCCGTCCCAGTTCACCGACGACCCCGACGGGGTCGGCGCCTTCTGCCGCGAGGTCGTGAAGCGCACCGACGCGCTCATGTCCTGAGACGGGTCCTGGGACGGGGCGTACAGGTACGAGGCGGGGCGTCCCGGGGACGCCCCGCCGCCTCACACGCTCAGGACCGGGTGCGCAGGGCTGGGCACGGTCGCGGCGTCGACCATGCGCGCGACCAGCTCCTCGTAGGACAGCCCGGCGGCGGCGAACATCCTCGGCACCTGGGACTCGGCGGTCATCCCCGGCATCGTGTTGATCTCGTTGAGCACGGGCCCCTGGTCGGTGAGGAAGAAGTCGACGCGGGCGAGGCCCGCGCAGCCGAGGGCGTCGAACATCCGTACCGCCGCGCCGGTCAGGGCCTCCCGCTCCGCGTCGGAGATCTCGGCGGGCACGGAGAAGCGGGCGGAGCCGTCGTACTTGGTCTCGGTGTCGAACAGCCCGTCGGTGTGGATCTCCAGCGGCGGCGCCGCCCAGCGGCGGCCGCCCGCCTCCCGCAGCACGGCCAGATCGATCTCCCGGCCCGCGACGAGGCGCTCGACCAGGATCCGGTCGTCGTAGCGGGCCGCCTCGCGCAGCGCCTCGCGGAGGCCGGCCGCGTCGCGGGCCAGGGCGACGCCGTGGCTCGACCCGGCCGAGGCAGGCTTGACCACCACGGGGACCTCGAACTCGATGTCCGCGATGTCCGCCGCGTCCACCAGCCGGGCGGGGGCGGTGCGGATCCCGACGGCGTCGGCGACGAGCTTGGTCGTCCACTTGTCCATGCCGACCGCGCCGGCGCGCAGGCCCGAGCCCACCATCGGCGTGTGGGCCAGCGCGCACAGCGCCGCCAGCGTCCCGTCCTCGCCGCACGGGCCGTGGACCGCGGGGAAGACGGCGTCGGCGCGCTCCATCAGGCCCAGCGCCGCCGCCACCGAGCCGGCGGCCCGCGCCCCGAGCACCTCCGTGCCGCGCCGCCACGTCCCGTCGCGGTCGATGGTCAGCTCGTCGACGTCGAACCCGCCGCGGCGGAGCGCCCCCGCGATCCCCGCCGCCGTGGCCAGCGACACCTCGTGCTCGGCGTTCTCCCCGCCGCCGATCACCGCGACCCGCCGCGCCATCCGCCGCTCCCCGTTCACCCGGTGCTCCCTGATCATTCCGACACTCCCTTTCACGCCGCCGGTCCCGCGGTCGCGTTCATGTACGGTGGGCGGCCGCCGTCGGGACGCGGCGCGCGGCGCCAGGGCTCGTCGCCGTGGGTGCGGCGCGGCCACCGCGCGGCGGCCGGGCTCGGCAGCCGGACGGGCGCGACCGTGCGGTACTCGAAGTGCCACCACTCGTTGTCGTAGATGCGGTAGAGGCCGTACCGCCAGCCGTGCCGTTCGAGCCACAGCGCGCCCTCGGTGGGGCGGACGTCGAGGGCGAGCCCCCGCACATGGCCGGACTCCTCCGGCGGCAGCACCCGGAGCCGCGCGGCGGCCACCGAGCCGGTGCGCGCCACCTCCGCGGCGAAGATCCGGTGCTGCTCCGCCGGGTCGCGGTATCCGGAGGTGAGGCCGATCAGCTGCTTGTCGCGCCAGAACGCCTCGGCCCGCGCGTGGGTGAACGCCGCGAGCGTCTGCGGCGCCAGCCCGCGCAGGTCCTCGGCCGGGAAGCGCAGGGCCAGGGCCCATTGGCAGGCCGTGAAGCGGGCGCGGCCCGGTGCGCGGCAGAAGGCGACCGGGACCAGCGACACGGCGACGAGCCGGGTGAGGGACGCGAGGACACGCGCCTTGATCGCCAGAGGTGGATTCGCGCTGCGGTGCATGCCTCCACTGAAGACGGAAGGCTGTTGCCACGGCGTATGCGGGAAACGATAAGTCCGCGATACACGGAGGCGCCCCTCCCGGACGGCCGTCCGGAAGGGGCGCGGGGGCGCTGAGGGCGTCTGGGAGGAAGCCTGTCAGCGGCGGGGGGCGCGGATGCCCCGGAACTCCCAGTCGCCGCCGAACGTGGTCGATATGACCTCCTCGGACTCGGTCGGCTGCGCGCCGCAGTCGTCCCGGATCGGGACGGGACCGGCGACGATGTGGTTGCGGAGCCGTCCGAGGCCCTCGGCCTCGACCTCGACGACGTCGCCCGGCTGGACGGGCCGCGAGTTGGCCGGGGTGCCCGACAGCAGCACGTCCCCGGGGTAGAGGGTGATCGTGCGGGCGATGTCGGCGACGAGGTAGTGCATGTCCCACTCCATCTCGTCGGTGCTGCCGTCCTGCACCAGCTCGCCGTTGACGTAAGTGCGCAGGTACTTGCCGTGGAAGTCCCAGCCGGTGACGAGGCCGGGGCCGAGCGGGCACAGCGTGTCCGAGCCCTTGACCCGCAGCATCGACCCGGCGTCGGTGTCGCGGAAGTCGTGCAGGCCGTAGTCGTTGGCGACGGTGTAGCCCGCGATGTACTCGCCCGCCTCCTTCGGCGACACGTTGCGCGCCGTCCGGCCGATGACGATCGCGATCTCGCCCTCGTAGTTGAGGTACTTGCACCGCTCCGGGCGGACGACCGCGCCGCCGTGCGCGTTCAGCGCCGAGATCGGCTTGTGGAAGAACGTGGGCGCGGGCGGCAGGCTGGTCTGGAACTCCTCCACGCGGCTGCGGTGGTTGAGGTGCACCGCGATGACCTTGGACGGCTCGCACGGCGGCAGGTGCACGGCCTCGTCGGCGCGGACGCGGCGCCCGTCCGCGCCGACCAGCTCCTCGCCGTCCCGCACGACCTGGGTCGCGGCGCCGTCGAGGAGGATCCTCCGGTATTCGGTCACGTCAACTGGTCCATCCATGCTCGGGGCGGTCGAACCAGATGTGCACCTGGCCGGTACCGACGGAGTTCTCGTACTCGCTGTAGAGGCGGCCGGGGGCCGTGCAGGCGTGCTCCCCGAGCGCCCCGATCATCATGAGGTAGTGGCCGAAGCGGGCCTCGGGCTTGAACTTGAGGAACTCCGGCATGGTGTCCAGGACGCGGGCGTGGTCGCCCGCCTCAAGCCAGCCGATGCGCTCCTCGTCGGCCGCGCGGGCCTCGGGGGTGAAGATGTGCTCCGGTCCGGCCGCCTCGTGGTCGCGGATCACGCGCAGCGGCCAGAACGTGTGCGACAGCGCGCCCGACGCGATCAGCAGCACGCGGCGGTCCACGGCCGCGATCGCGTCGCCGAGGGCGCGGCCGAGGCGCAGGAAGTCCTCGGTGTCGGCGGTCTGGCACACGCCGATCGAGATCCACCGGCGGCCGGGGTCGCCCAGGTAGGGGTCGTCGCGGACGCCGAGGTGCGTCCACAGGTTGACGGTCGCGTAGTAGATCGGCAGGTACGGGTCGTCGATCGGGGTGATGTAGGTCCCGTGCTTGCCGGCGTAGTCGGCGACGGCGCGGGCCAGCTCGGGGTCGCCCGGGAAGTCGTAGGGCATGCGGGACATGCCCCGCGGCAGCTCCTCGGAGGTGTAGAGCCCCGCGCGCCGGTCGTGCGCCGTGGTGACGAACTCGACGGTCGTGGCCCAGTGCGAGTCCAGGACGACGACGGTGTCGTAGTCGTCGCGCTCGAAGACGTCCGCGCGCAGCCGCTTCAGGCCCGGGACGAGCGTGGTGTCCTCGCCGTGGTTCAGCTCGCGCCGCGTCACCTCGGGGAGCACGATCGTCGGGACGTGCGCGAGCAGCCCCGCGCCGACTACCTCGCCCATGGCGCCGTCACCGTGTTCTTGAGGTCGCAGTAGAAGTCGAAGCTCCAGTCGCCGCCCTCGCGTCCCACGCCGGACTGCCGGGCGCCGCCGAACGGCGCCTTCAGGTCGCGGACGAAGAAGCAGTTCACCCAGACCGTCCCGGCCACGAGCCGCTCGGTGACGCGCCGCGCGCGCTCCCGGTCGCCCGTCGCGAGCGTCGCGGCGAGGCCGAATCGGGTGCCGTTCGCCATCGCGACGGCCTGCTCCTCGGTGTCGAAGGTCTGGAGCGTCAGGACGGGCCCGAAGACCTCCTCGGTGAGGATCTCCGCGCCCTCCGGGGCGTCCGCGAAGAGGGTCGGGCGGTAGTACAGGCCGCCCAGGTCCTCGTTGGGGCCGCCGCCGATCAGCGCGCGGGCGCCCGCGTCCTTGGCGCGCCGGACGAAGCCGTCGACGCGCTCCAGGTGGCGGCGGTGGATCTGCGGGCCGATATCGGTCGCCTCGTCGCGCGGGTCGCCCTGCGTGAGCCGGCCCGCCTTCTCCAGGAACCGCCGGGTGAACTCCTCGGCGATCGAGGACTCCACGAGCAGCCGCGTCGCGGCGAGGCAGACCTGCCCGGCGTTGTCGTACTGCTCCACGGCGAGGTCGACGGCGAGGTCGAGGTCGGCGTCCGCGAAGACGATCAGCGGCGACTTGCCGCCCAGCTCCAGCGACAGCGGCGTCAGGTTGGGGGCCGCCGCGGCGGCGATCGTCCGCGCGGTCGGCACCGAGCCGGTGAAGCTGATCCGCCTGACGTCGGGGTGCGCGGTCAGCGGGCCGCCGACCTCGGCGCCGTAGCCTTGGACGACGTTGAACACCCCGTCCGGCAGCCCGGCCTCGGCCGCGATGTCGGCGAGGAGGGAGGCGGTCAGCGGCGTCCACTCGGCGGGCTTGAGCACGACCGTGTTCCCGGCCGCCAGCGCGGGCGCGATCTTCCAGGTGGCCAGCATCAGCGGGGCGTTCCACGGGGTGATCAGCGCGCAGACGCCCGCCGGGTCCCAGCTGACGTGGTTGGTGTGGCCGCGCGTCTCGAAGTCGTCGTGGCCGAGGTTCAGCAGCCAGTCGGCGAAGAACCGGAAGTTGTGGGCGACCCGGGGCATGACGCCGCGCCGGTGGGAGCGGATCAGCGCGCCGTTGTCGGCGGTCTCGACCTGCGCCAGCTCCTCGATCCGCTTCTCGACGCCGTCGGCGACCGCGTGCAGGATCCGCGCCCGCTCCTCCCGGCTCGTCCGGGACCAGGAGGGGAAGGCCCGGTGCGCGGCGGCCACCGCCGCCTCCGCCTCCGCGGCCCCGCCGCGCGCGATCTCGGCGATCGGCCGCTCGTCGATCGGCGAGACGTCGGTGAACGTCGCGCCGCCCCCGGCGGGGACGCGCTCACCTCCGATCCAGTGCCCGGTATCGACGGCGACGCCCGCGACTGTTGCCATCGCTGTGCACCTCCAGTTTGTTTGGTCCCAAATAATCTAGGAAGCGGGGATGGCGGCGGTCAACCCGCCGACGCTAATGTTTGGGTTCAAACGAACATTAGCGCGAGGAGGGGCCTCCGTGACCGACGTCCCGTACGAGGAGTGGCGCAGCCGTGCCGCCGGGCTCGTCCCCCACACCGGACACCACATCGACGGCGCGTTCGTCGACGGCCCGGGGAGCTTTCCCGTCGTCTCCCCGCGCGACGGGCGGACGATCGCGCACGTCGCCTCCGCCGACGCCGCCCGCGCCGGGGACGCCGTCGCCGCCGCCCGCGGCGCCTTCGACCTCGGCCCCTGGCCGCGCCTCGCGCCCGCCGAGCGCAAGGCCGCGATGCTGCGCTGGGCCGATCTCGTCGAGCGGGACCGCGAGAGCCTCGCGCTCCTGGTCAGCCTGGAGATGGGCAAGCCGATCAAGGACACCTTCGGGATCGAGCTGCGCGCCCTGATCAACTGCCTGCGCTGGTACGCCGAGGCCGCCGACAAGCAGCTGGACGAGTCGCCCCGCACGTCCGGCTCGTCGCTCGCGCTGATCACCCGGGAGCCGGCGGGCGTGGTGGCGGCGGTCGTCCCGTGGAACTTCCCGCTGACGATGGCGGCCTGGAAGATCGCCCCGGCGCTCGCCGCGGGCTGCACGGTCGTGCTGAAGCCCGCCGAGGAGTCGCCGCTGTCGGCGCTGCACCTGGCCGCGCTCGCCGCCGAGGCGGGGTTCCCGCCGGGGGTGTTCAACGTCGTCAACGGGCCGGGCGAGGTCGCCGGGCGCGCCCTCGGCGAGCACCCCGGCGTGGACGTGCTGGCCTTCACCGGCTCCACCGAGGTCGGCCGGCACTTCCTGCGCTACGCGGCCGGGTCCAACCTGAAGCGCGTCTGGCTGGAGCTGGGCGGCAAGTCCCCCAACATCATCCTGCCGGACGCCCCGGACCTGGACGCCGCCGCCGACACCGCCGCCTGGGGCATCTTCTTCAACGCCGGGGAGATGTGCAGCGCCCCGTCCCGGCTGCTCGTCCACCGCTCGGTCGCGGACCGGGTGCTCGACCGGATCACGGCCCGCGCCGAGTCGCTGCGCGTCGGCGACCCGCTCGACCCGGCCACCGAGATGGGGCCGCTCGTCTCGGCCGCCCACCGGGGCCGGGTGGCCTCGCACGTCGAGGCCGCGCTCGGCTCGGGCGCCCGGCTGCGCGCCGGCGGCGGCGCCCTGCCCGAGGGCGACGGCTTCTACCTCGCGCCGACGGTCTTCGACCGGGTCAAGCCGTCGATGCCGGTGGCGCGCGACGAGATCTTCGGGCCGGTCCTCGCCGTGCTGGAGTTCGACGAGGTGGAGGAGGCGCTCGCGATCGCCAACGACAGCGACTACGGGCTCGCCGCCGCCGTGTGGACGTCGGACCTGTCCACCGCGCACCGGGTGTCGCGCGCCCTGCGCGCGGGGACGGTCTGGGTCAACTGCTACGAGGAGGGCGACATGAGCGTGCCCTTCGGCGGCGTGAAGCAGTCCGGCCACGGCCGCGACAAGTCGCTGCACGCGCTCGACAAGTACACCGACCTCAAGACCACCTGGATCGAGCTGTGACCGCCGCCAGGCCCCTCATCGCGATCCCGGCCCGGTTCTCGGCGGGCGCCTCCGCCCTGCGGTACGCGGCGGAGGTCGCGGCGCGGGCGCTGGTGGAGGCCGTCCACCGGGCGGGCGGCGAGCCGTTCGTCATGCACCCGGCCGCGCCGTTCGAGGCGTCCCGGCTGGCGCGCTGCGACGGCGTGCTGCTGCCGGGCGGCGGCGACCTCCACCCCCGGCACTACGGGGCCACGTCCGAGCACGAGACCCTCTACGACGTGGACGACCTCCAGGACGAGTTCGACCTGGCGCTCGCGTCCCACGTCCTGGAGAGCGGGCTGCCCACGCTCGCGGTCTGCCGGGGGTTCCAGGTCGTGAACGCGGTGCTCGGCGGCACGCTCGACCAGCACATGGAGCGCGACCACCGCCACCACGTCCACCCCGTGGCCGTCTCCCCCGGCACCCTGCTGGCCAAGACCCTCGACGCCGAGGAGACGGTCGCCTCCTGCTACCACCACCAGGCGGTCGCGACGCTGGCCCCGGGCCTCCGGCCGACCGCCCGGTCCGCGGACGGGACGATCGAGGCCGCCGAACTCGCCGAACCCTCCGGCGGGTGGTTCCTCGCCGTCCAGTGGCATCCGGAGGACACCGCCGCGACCGACCGCGCGCAGCAGTCCCTTTTCGCCGCGTTGGTCCGGGCGGCGAGCGGGGGCCGCCACGCACTGTAAGGGTTTGCCACGATGCGGTGCGTAGCGAATTCCTGACAGAATGTAACGCAAGAAAGGCGAGATAAACCCCAAGACAGGACACCTAACGTTATGGCGGACAAGGCCGGGCTGTGCAGGGGCTTCAAGATCATGCTGGGCGCGGTCCTGGCGGGCGTCGCGGCGACGGCCCTGGTGGCGCTCGTCCCGCGCGGTGGGCGCCACCGCCGGGGCTCGCGCCGCCGCACGGCACCGGGCCCGGCGCCGGTGCCGGCCCTGGCCCGCTGACCCGGCAGGGAACGACTCGCCTTCGTCATCGCCGTACGACTTTCTATGGATGACCGCCTTTCGGCACCGCTATAGCGTGAGCGTCCATGAGGGCGGTGAACCTGGCGGTGGCGCTCGGCGTCGCCGTGAGCACCGCGTCCGGCGACCTCGGCGTCGGACGCTCGCTCGGCGAGCACACGATCGCCCGCCTCGACCCGCCGCTCTGGCTCGCGGTGCCCCTCGGCCTGCTGGTCGGCGCCGCGCTGCTCCGGAGCCGCCGTCCCGAGGTGCCGCTCGCGCTCGCCCTCCTGGCCTGGACGACGCTCGCCGCGTTCGTCGCCGTCATGGTCGCGCAGTACCGGCTCGCGGAGCGGACGCGGTCCCGGCGCCGGACCGCCGCCGCGACCCTGGTCGCGGCGCTCGTCCTCGGCGTACCGCTCTGGCGCCTCGGCGGCCCGGACGCGGCGGCGCCGCTGACCGCCGCGATCTGCCTGGCCCCCGCGCTGCTCGGCCTCTACGTCGGGACCCGGCGCGAGCTGATCGCCCGCGTCCGGGAGCGCGCCGACCGCCTCGAACGCGAGCAGCACCGGCGCGTCCGGCAGGCCCGCGCCGACGAGCGCGCCCGGATCGCCCGGGACATGCACGACGTCGTCACCCACCGGGTGTCGCTCATGGTGCTGAACGCCACCGCCCTGGAGGCCGCCGAGGGGCGCGACGCCGTCGCGGCGGGCCGCCGGATCGGGGACATCGGACGCGAGGCCCTCGGCGAACTCCGCTCGCTGGTCGAGGTCCTGCGCGCCGACGGCGAGGCGCCGCTGGCGCCGCAGCCCGGCCTCGCCGACCTGGCCGCCCTGATCTCCGACACGCGCCGCCTCGGCACGCCGGTCAGATTCGAGGCGGTGGCCGAGCCGGGGTCCGCGCCGTCGGCGCTCGTCGAGCACGCCGTCTACCGGGTCGTGCAGGAGGCGCTGACCAACGCCCACAAGCACGCCCGCGGCGCGGGCGTCGAGGTGCGCGTCGTTCAGAGGCCCGGCGTCCTGCGTCTGCGCGTCGCCAACGGCGCGAGCCCGCAGGCGGCGCGCGGCGGCGGACCGCCGGGCGGCGGCATCCCCGATGGCGGGTTCGGCCTGCTGGGGATCGCGGAGCGGATCCGGCTCCTCGGCGGGGAGCTGACCACCGGCGCCACGCCGCAGGGCGGTTTCGAGGTCAGGGCCGAGGTGCCGCTGTGATCCGGGTGCTGATCGTGGACGACGAGTGGATGGTCCGGGCCATGCTCCGCACCATCATGGAGACCGCGCCCGACATGACCGTGGTGGGCGAGGCCGCCGACGGCGGCGAGGCGGTCGAGCGGGCCGCCGCCCACCGTCCGGACGTCGTCCTGATGGACATCCGCTTGCCCCGCCACGACGGCCTGACCGCCACCAGGCGGCTCGCGGGCCGCCACCGCGTCGTGGTCCTGACCACCTTCGACCTGGACGACTACGTCCGGACGGCGCTCGCCGACGGCGCGGTCGGGTTCCTGCTGAAGGACGCCACGGCGCAGGAGATGCTCACCGCCGTCCGCAGCGCCGCCCGCGGCGACGCGATGCTCTCCCCCAAGATCACACGGCGGCTGCTCCGCGACCTCGCCGGCACCGGGCGCTCCGAGGCGCGGAGCCGGCTGGACGTCCTCACCCCCAAGGAGCGCGAGGTGCTCGCCGCGGTCGGCGGCGGGCTCTCCAACACCGAGGTCGCGGCCCGGCTGGCGATGAGCGAGGCGACCGCGAAGACCCACGTCAGCCGGATCCTCGCCAAGCTCTCCCTCGGCAACCGGGTCCAGGCCGCGATCCTCGCGCACCGCGCCGGCCTCCTCGACCCCTGATCAGACGGTGGCCACCTTGGTGAGGAAGGCGTCCACGAGGGCGTGGGTGCGGGCGGCGGAGGCGGCCTCGGTCCGGCGGACCTCGGCCAGGACGGCGCCGGGGTCGACGCCCTCGGCGCGCATGTGCGCGTCCCCGCCGTTGACCAGCCACGACTCCAGCTCGGCGGCGGTGATCTCCGGGTGGAACTGGAGGCCAAGCGAGCGTCCGAGGACGAAGGCCTGGGAACCGGCGGCCGAGCGGGCGATCTCGACGGCGCCGGGCGGCAGCGTCCAGCGGTCGTAGTGGAACTGGAACCAGGGGCCCGGCCCGACCAGCGACGGGTCGTCGGTCTCGACCTCCACCCAGCCCATCTCCGGACGCGGCGCGCGTTCGACGGTACCGCCGAGCGCCGCGGCGAGCGCCTGTCCGCCGAAGCAGATGCCGAGGACCGGGACGCCCGCCGCGTGCGCCTTGCCGAGCATGGCCAGCTCGGGCGCCACCCAGGAGGCGACGACCGCGTCGTTGACCGACCACGGGGAGCCCATGGGGATGATCAGGTCCCACGCGAGCGGGTCGGGGAACTCGAAGTCCACGCCCGGGGCGTGGTGGAGGTCGGCGGGGACGATCAGGCGCTCTTCGAGGTCCCAGCCGTGCTCGGTCAGGCGCTCGCCCACCGGGCCGGGGATCGACAGGTGGTCGTGGTGGATGAGCAGGGCGCGCACGGAACCTCCTTGGAACGTTGACCTCAAATCGTACGTACCCAAACGAAATATGGTCAACGGCGGCGGGCCAGGCGGGCGGCGGGCGTGCCGGGGGCGAGGCCCGACAGCCCGCGCTCGACCGCCCGCGCGGCGCGGCGGCAGAACGCGGCCGGTTCGGCGGAGGCGTCGGGGCGCTCGTCGACGATCGCGTCCACGATGCCGTCGCGGAGCAGGTCCGCCGCGCGGACGCCCTGGTCGGCGGCCAGTTCGGCGGCGCGGTCCGGGGTGCGGTGGACGATCACCGACGCGCCCTCGGGCGGCAGCGGGGCGAGCCAGGCGTGCCGGGCGGCGAGCACGCGGTCGGCCGGGAGGAGGGCCAGCGCGGCGCCGCCGGCGCCCTCGCCCAGCAGGAGGCTCAGCGTGGGAGCGGGAAGGGTGACGATCTCGGCGAGGCAGCGGGCGATCTCACCGCCCAGACCGCCCTCCTCGGCCTCGGCCGACAGGGCGGCGCCGGGGGTGTCCACGACCGTGACCAGCGGCAGCGCGAGTTCGGCGGCCAGGCGCATGCCCCGGCGGGCGACGCGCAGACCGGCGGGCCCGAGAGGGTGGCCGCCGCGCTGGCCCGCGCGGTCCTGGGCGACCAGGACGCAGGGCGCGGCGCCGAAGCGGGCCAGGGCGAGGACGAGGCCCGGCGCCGCGTCGGCCGTGCCCGAGAGCGGGGTGACCAGGGTCGCGCCGTGGTGGATCAGGTCGCGCGCACCCGGACGGTTCGGGGCCCGCGACCGGACGACCGAGTCCCACACGGGATCGTCCGCGACCGCGGACGGCGGCTCCGGCACCTCGGCGGCGGGCGGCCTCGCGCACAGGACGTCCAGGACGCGGGACACGGCGTCCGCCAGGCCGTCGACGCCGACCACGACGTCCAGCAGGCCCTTCGCGGCGAGGTTCTCGGCGACCTGGACCCCCGCCGGGAACGGCTCGCCGCGCAGCCCCTCGTGGACGCGCGGGCCGAGGAAGCCGATCAGCGCGCCCGGTTCGGCGGAGGTCATGTGGCCGAGGGAGCCCCACGACGCGAACACGCCGCCGGTGGTGGGGTGGCGCAGGTGGACGAGGTAGGGCAGCCCGGCGGCGCGGTGCGCCATGACGGCGGCGGTGATCCGCGCCATCTCCACGAACGCCGCCGTGCCCTCCTGCATGCGCGTCCCGCCGGAGCACGGCGCCGCGAGCAGCGGGAGGCGCTCGGCGGTGGCGCGCTCGACGGCGGCGACGATCCGGTCGGCGGTGGCGCGGCCGATCGAGCCCGCGAGGAAGCGGAACTCCGACACGACGAACGCGACGCGGCGCCCCCGCAGGAGGCCCGCGCCGGTGAGCACGGACTCGTCGCAGCCGCTGCGCGCGCGGGCGGCGGCGAGCTCCTCGCTCTCGCCCGCGCCGATCGGGGCGTCCCAGGACGTCCATCCGCCGTCCAGGACGCGGCGCAGCAGCTCGCGCGCGCCCGGCCGCTCGGCCGTCCCGGTCACGCGGCCTCCTCCCTCGCCTTGTGCGGCGCCCTCCCTGCATGATGACCTCGTAGAACACGCCGCGCCGGGAGGGGAACGCCTTGTCGCCAGAGATCCACTTCGCCTCGGCCCGTGAACTGGCACGCCGCGTCCGGGACCGGGAGCTGTCGGCGCGGGAGGTCGTGCAGGCCCATCTCGACCGGATCGAGGCGGTGAACCCGCAGGTCAACGCCGTGGTCACGGTGGAGGCCGAGCGGGCGCTCCGGGAGGCCGCGCGGGCCGACGAGCGGCTGGCGGCGGGCGCCGAGCCCGGCCCCCTGCACGGGCTGCCGGTCGCGCACAAGGACACCCACGCCACCGCAGGGATCAGGACGACGTCCGGGTCGCCGGTCTTCGCCGACCACGTGCCCGACACCGACGAGCTGGTGATCGAGCGGATGCGGGCCGCCGGGGCGATCGCGGTCGGCAAGACGAACGTGCCGGAGTTCGCGGCCGGTTCGCACACGTTCAACACGCTCTTCGGCGTCACCCGCAACCCCTACGACCTGTCGCGGTCGGCGGGCGGGAGCAGCGGCGGCGCGGCGGCGGCGCTCGCCTGCGGGATGCATCCGCTCGCGGACGGCAGCGACATGGGCGGCTCGCTGCGCAACCCCGCCTCGTTCTGCAACGTCGTGGGGTTCCGGCCCTCGCCGGGCCGCGTGCCGGCGTGGCCGGTCCCGGCGGGCTGGGCGACGATGGGCGTGCAGGGCCCGATGGCGCGCGAGGTCGCCGACGTCGCGCTGCTGCTGTCGGTGCTCGCCGGCCCCGACCCGCGCAGCCCGATCGCGCTCGACACGCCCGGCGGGACGTTCGCCGCGCCGCTGGCGCGCGACCCCGCGGGCCTGCGGCTGGCCTGGTCGCCCGACCTCGGCGGGATGGTCCCGGTCGACCCGGCGGTCACCGGCGTCCTGGAACCCGCGGTGAAGGTCTTCACCGACCTCGGCTGCGCCGTCGAGGAGGCGTGCCCCGACCTCTCCGGCGCGGACGAGGTGTTCCGCACGCTGCGGGCCTGGCAGTGGGAGCTGTCGCTCGGCCCGCTGCTGGACGCGCGCCCGGACGACATCAAGCCGTCGCTCCGGGAGAACATCGCCGCCGGGCGCGCCCTGTCCGGCGCCGACGTCGGGCGGGCGGAGGTGCTGCACACGGCGCTGTTCCACCGCGTCCGCGCGTTCTTCGAGCGCTACGACGCCCTGCTGCTGCCGGTCAGCCAGGTCCCGCCGTTCGAGGCGTCGCTGGAGTACCCGGGCGAGGTCGCCGGGCGGCCCATGCCCGACTACCTGGAGTGGATGCGCTCCTGCTTCCTCGTCTCGGCGACCGGCTGCCCCGCGCTGTCGGTGCCCGCCGGGTTCACCTCCGGCGGGCTGCCGGTCGGCCTCCAGATCGTCGGCCCGCACCGCGCCGACCTCGCCGTCCTGCGGATCGGGCACGCCTTCGAGCAGGCCACCGGGCACGGCCTCCGCCGCCCTCCGCTGTGAGCCCGCGCCGGGGGTCATGACGCCAGCGGGAGCCGGAGGACCAGCCGGGCACCGCCGTGCGCGGCGTTCGTGGCACCGCCGGTGCCGGTGATGCCGCCGCCCTCGGCGACGAGGCTGCCGCCGTGCGCGTGGGCGATGTCGCGGGAGATCGTCAGGCCGAGGCCGGTGCCGCCGCGGTCGCGCCGGCGCCCCTCGGCGAGGCGGTGGAAGCGTCGGAAGACGCGCTCGCGGTCCTCGGGCGGGATGCCCGCGCCGTCGTCGGCGACCACCAGCACCGCGTCCCCCCGCTCGGAGGCCACGCTCACGCGGACGCGGGAGCGGGCGTGCCGCTCGGCGTTGTCGAGCAGGTTCGTCAGCACCCGGACGAGGTGGTCGCCGGTGACCCAGACGACGACGCCCTCCTGGAGGTCGGTCTCGACCGGGACCCGCCGCGGCCGACGCGCCACCTCGTCTCGGACCAGCCCGCCGAGGTCCACCCGCTCCCGTCCGGCGGGGACGCCCGCGCCCAGCCGGGCCAGGATCAGCAGGTCCGTGACGATGCCCTGGAGCCGGTCGGCGTCGGCCAGCGCGGACCGCGCGACCGCCGGCCAGTCCTCGTCCCCGGGATGCTCCAGCGCCACCTCCAACTGGGCGCGCAGGCCGGTGAGGGGGCTGCGCAGCTCGTGCGAGACGTCCGCGACGAACGCGCGCTGGCGGAGCAGGACGTCCTCCAGCCGGTGGAGCGTCAGGTTCACCGAGCGGGCCAGGTCGGAGACCTCGTCGACCGGGTCCGGGACGGTCACCCGGCGCTCGCCCTCGCCGCCCTCGATGTCGGTGATGTCGGCCAGCTCCGCGCTCATCACCCGCACCGGGCTCAGCGCCCGCCGCACCGACAGCGCGACGATCCACGCCACGGCCGCCGTCGCGAGCAGCACCGCCGCCGCGAGCGCCGCGACGAAGAACCGCCTGTTGCGGGTCAGCTCGGTGATCGGGGCGCCCGCGTGCACGGTCCGGAACCCGTAGGGGCTGGACGTCCGCTCGCTGACCACGTACACGTCGGCGGACACGCCCGGCACGTGCACGGTGTGCACCTCGGGCCGCCCGGAGGCGGGCGGGCGCGGCACGTCCAGCGCGCCGCGGCCGCGCAGCGCCTCGCTGGAGGCGAGCACACGGCCCCGGTCGTCCACGACCTGGAGGAGGGGGAAGTCGGCGTCCTGGACCGCCAGCATGCCGCGCGGGTCCTCGTTGCGGACGATCGTGACCACGTCGGCGGCGGCCAGCACCCCGCGGGCGCGCAGATCCTGGAGCACGGTGTGCCGGACGGCCTGGTAGAACACGGCCACGCCGGCGATCAGCAGCAGCGCGACGATCACCGTCGCGGTGACGGTCACCCGTGTCCGCACCGACCAGCACGAGGGCGACAGCCCGTCCGCGACGATCCGCACTCCGGCGCCCTCCCCTGCCCGTCGCGCGTCGGGGGACCTGCGCAAAAGTGGTTCTTGCCCGGCGGCGGCCCGTGAAACCTCGGGCGGACCGAGGTCGCCGGTGACCGGGACAGGCCGTGCCGCACCATCCCGGTCACCCGGCGGGTCCCCGCCGTAAGAGCGCCCCGAACAGCGGGGACGGCGAGCGCGGAACTCGCGATCTCCATCGTGGTGGCTATCTCCTACTAAGTCAATAGGTTATGTCGGGAAACCGTCCGGAGAGGGGCTGGAAAGCTCGATGTCCGCGCGAGTCGGCTCCTCCCACCCCTGGGGTGCCGATCCGCGCGGACATCGTTCTCGGTGCCGCCAGCCGCCTGGTCCACCCGCGGACCGGCCTTCGCTGCGGAACGCCTCCCACTCTGCACCCCGCGGATGCACTGGGAGCCACATCGACGTGACGAACGCGTTTCCTCTGTTCGTGCAGGAAGGCGCCATACTTTGCCGACAAACGGGGAGAGACGGGTCGGAGGGGCGCCAGATACACCGGATTCAGGATTTCCTCATGGACGGAGACATCCGACCGCTCGAACCCGCGGACCCGCGCGAGGTCGGCGGGCACCGCCTGCTCGGCCGGCTCGGCTCGGGCGGCATGGGCACCGTCTACCTCGGGACCGACCCGGTGTCGGGGGGACGCGTCGCGGTCAAGACCATCCACCCGCATCTGGCGGGCGACCCGTCCTACCGCCGCCGGTTCCGCGACGAGGCGGCGCTCGCGGGCCGCGTCGCCTCGTTCTGCACCGCGCGGGTCCTCGCGCACGGCGAGGAGGACGGTCGGCCCTACCTCGTCACCGACTACGTCGGCGGCGTGTCGCTGCACCACCGGCTCGGCGGGGACGGCCCGCTGCCGCCCGCCGACCTGCACGGCGTGGCCGTGGGCGTGGCCTCGGCGCTGGCGGCGATCCACGCCGCCGGGCTCGTGCACCGCGACCTCAAGCCCGGCAACGTGATGCTGACGCTGTCCGGCTGCCGCGTCATCGACTTCGGCATCGCGCGCAGCGTCGCGCGCGGCCCCGCCTCACACGGCTCCAACCCGCACGGCTCCACCTCGCTCGGCCCCACCTCGCACGGGGGTAGCTCGCGCGGGCCGGGTGCACGCGGTCAGCGACCGCCCGCGGAGCGGTCGCACGGGCAGGACCCGCCCGGCCGCACCGCCGCCAACGGCAGGGTGTTCGGCACGCCGGGCTGGATGGCGCCCGAGGTGCTGCGCGGCGGGCCCGCGACCCCGGCCGCCGACATCTTCGCCTGGGGCTGCCTCATCGCCCACGCGGGCACCGGGCGGCTCCCCTTCGGCGACGACCTCGCCGCGACCCGGGGCGCGCTCGGCGAACCCGACCTCGCGGGGCTTCCCGACGCGCTGCTGCCCTGCGTCCGCGCGGCGCTGGCGAGGGATCCGCGCGACCGCCCGTCCGCGCCCGACCTCCTGCTGGCCCTGGTCGAGCAGGGAGGTGACGGCGGGCGCGCGGCGGGCACGGAGAACAGGGCCGGTCTCTGGAGGGAGGGTGGCGCCCCGCGCCGACCGGAGCAGCCGAACGAGCCCGGCAGCGCGACGAAGGCGTTCACACCGATGGGGCTGAGCGTGGCGGAGTTCCTGTCGTCCTCGCGCACACGGCTGCTGGCCGGGGCGGGGACGATCCTGGTCGGCGCGGTCGTCCTCGGCAGGATCGGCGCCCGGCACGGGGTCAGGGGCGCCAGACGATGACGAGCGCGCAGTCGTCGTCGCGGGCCGCCGCCATCGTCTCCACCAGCTCCTTCGCGCCCTGGCCGAACCCGCGCGGGACGAGCCGCTCCGCCTCGCCGAGCAGGCGGTCGATCCCGGCGTCCAGGTCGCTGCCGGGCGACTCGACCAGGCCGTCGGTGTAGAGCAGGAGCGCGTCGCCGCGTCCGAGCTGCCCGCTCTCGGGCACGCAGCGCAGGTCGGGGACGACGCCGAGCACGACGCCCTTGGCGGGGCTCACCTTCCACTCCCCCGTCGCCGCGTCGAACTGGACGGCGGGCGGGTGCCCGGCCGACTCCACGACGTACTCGCCGGTCTTCAGGTCGACGACGACGTGCACCGCCGTGACGAACCCCTCCTCCCACCGCTGGCGTTGCAGATAGCCGTTGCAGGCGGGCAGGAAGCGATCAGGTTGGATCGATCCAAGCAGGCCACCGAACGCGCCGGACAGCATCAGCGCCCGCGTACCGGCGTCGGTCCCCTTCCCGGAGACGTCGACCAGCGCGACCTCCAGCTTCGAGCCGTCGCAGGTGGAGACGACGAAGTCGCCGCCGAAGGAGGAGCCGCCCGCCTGGAGCATCACGACCTGCGAGGCCCAGCCGCCCGGCAGCTCGGGCATCTCGCTCTGGCGGCGCAGCCGGTCGCGCAGCTCCAGCAGCATCGAGTCGCCGCGCAGGCCCTGCACGCCGAGCTGCTGCCGGGTCCGCGCCAGCGTCAGCGCGAGCACCGTCGTGATCGCCAGCGTCGCGATCATGCCGGGGCCGATCGCCGCGATGTCGTGCCAGGCGTCGTAGGACACCATCGCCACGACCACCACCAGCAGCGCGACGAGGCTGCGCACCCGCAGCAGCAGGCCGCCGCCGAGCACGATCAGCACCAGCGCGCCGGACGGCGCCAGCCCGCGGGTGTCGGTCGCCGCCGTCACGCCGATCACGATCGCGAGGACGGCGAGCGCGGCGAACACGTACCGCTCCCTGGTCAGCCGCCCTCTGCGGAGCCACCGGTACAGCGCCACCAGCAGCGGGATCCTGCGCAGGACGGCGCGCACTCCCGGCGGCATGAGGTGCACCAGTCGTTGAAGCATGACTCCGGCACTGTACCGAGCATCGGCGGCGGCGGTCGCCCATCCGCGCCAGGGGTGCCTGCTTGCAGCGCTCCAGCCACGTGACTTCGACCACCCGGTGACATCGAAGGTCTTGCCTGATCCGGGGGCGGTGTGTCCAATGGGCGGGGCGGGATCGTTCCCCCCGGACGGTTCTTCGGACGTGCGGCGAGGAGGCGGCGGATGAGTCAGCCGGGCATGCGGATCACGCTGGACGCGGCGATGCGGGCGCGGGACGTCTCACCGCCGCTGCCGGAGGGTGAGGATTCACTGGCGGCCGCGCCACCGGGTTCTGGCGCCGCCGCGCGGCCGGGTGAGCCCGCGCGGCGCGCGAACGCCTCCAGGACCACGAAGGCCGCCAAGAACGAGCGGCGCCGCCTCGGCAAGCGCGGCGGCACCGGTCGCAGACCGTCACCGGAGCCGGGCGCCTGAGGCCGGTGCTCGGGATCCGGCGCCCGGGTCAGGCCCCGGACGTCTCCGGCGGCAGCTCGCCCGTGGTCTCGAACTCGCTGAGCATCGTGATGCGGCGGGTGTGCCGGTCCTCCTGCGAGTAGGGCGTCTCCAGGAACACCTCGACGAACCGGGTCGCGGTCTCGGCGTCGTGCTGCCGCGCGCCGAGGCTGATGACGTTCGCGTCGTTGTGCTGGCGGGCGAGCCTCGCGATCTCCTCGTTCCAGACCAGGGCCGCGCGGACGCCCTTCACCTTGTTCGCCGCGATCGCCTCGCCGTTGCCCGACCCGCCCAGCACGATGCCGAGCGTCCCCGGCTCGGCCGCGGTCCGCTGGGCGGCGCGCAGCACGAACGGGGGGTAGTCGTCGACGGCGTCGTACTCGAACGCGCCGCAGTCGACGGGCTCGTGCCCGTTCGCCTTCAGCCAGGAGACGAGGTGCTCCTTCAGCTCGTAACCGGCGTGGTCGGTGCCAAGAAAGACGCGCATGCGCCCGATTCTCGCAGGCGGGCGGGGACGGCGCGCGCCCGGGTCACCCCGTCATCGGGTCACCCGTCATCAGGTCACCGGTCATCAGTTCACCGGGGCGGGGGGAGCGTGTCGTCTCCGGGCCTGCCGTCGAGCATCGTCTCCTCCGCCGGGCCCTTCGGCGGCGCGTCCTCGCTCGGCGGCGCGGCCTCGGGCTCCTCGTCGCCGACGGTCTCGTCCCCGGGGCGCTCGGCGGCGGCCTCGTCCGCGGGAGGGGTCGGCGGCGGGACGGCCGGTACCGGCGCCTGCGCGGGCTGCCGGGGCACGGGCGGCTGCGCGGGCGGCTGCGGGACGGGGCCGCCCGGGTACTGCCCGCCCTGCGGCGGGACGGGCGCGGCGCCCCACTGCGGCTGCTGGGGGCCGCCCGGCGGCACGTAGGGGACGGCGGCCGGGTGCTGCGGAGGAAGCCCCTGGCCGCCCTGCGCCTGCGGCGGCACCATCGGCTGCTGCTGCATCTGCCCGGGGTGCCCCGGATACATCTGCCCCGGCTGGCCGGGGGCCTGCTGCATCTGCCCGGGGTACATCTGGCCCGGCTGCATCGGGGCGCCCGGCTGCATGTGGCCGCCCTGCGGGATCGGGCCGCCGGGGGGCAGGGCGCCGGCGGGCGGCAGCGGGCCGCCGAGGTGCGGGGCCGCGTGCGCCATCTGCCGGGCGAGGCGCTCCTCCGGCGTGCGGGTGACCATGAAGGCGGCCAGCGCGCCGAGCCCGGCCAGCCAGCCGAACATCAGGCCGAAGCTCGCCCCGTCGCCCACGAGGCTCCACAGGGCCCGGCTCATCGGCTGGCCGGACATGTCCAGGCTCCAGTGCAGGAGGGGTCCGGCGACGAAACCGGACAGCCCGCCCGCGGCGACCGTGGCCCACCATCCGCCGATGACCACGCCGAACGCGCCGCGGCGCGGATCGACCGCCCGGACCGCGGCGAGCGCGAACAGGGCCAGCAGGGCGAAGAACACCAGCAGGCTGAAGTCGAGCGCGAGGATGAACTTGGCGGGGAAGTGCTGCTCACCGCCGGTGAGACGCCACTGCGGGTACTGCGACCAGCTGACGAGCGGCCCGATCCCCTTCTGGAAGTCGAAGTCGCTCTCGCGGGTCGCGTCGACCACCCACTGGTTGTCGAACAGCAGGGCGAGCAGGAGCACGGGCGCGAGCGCGCCGCCCGCCATCACGAACATCCGCCGCGTCGTCATGGCGGGCAGGTTAGTGAAGATCTCCGTCCGCCGGTAGGGCCCTCATCACCGCGCGTACGCGACGGGGAACCGGAACCCGGGATCGACCTGCTTCTCCAGGTCCTCGCCCACCGCGCGGTTCGCCCAGCTCCGCGCGTTCTTGACGTGGAACTCGACGGCCTGCCGCTGGAAGGCGTCCCAGTCCTTGGCGCGGGCGTCCACCTCGGCGAGCATCAGGTCGAGGGCGCTCTCGTTGCGCTCCTCCAGCACGACGCCGCTGCGCCCCTGGTCCAGCGCCCGGACGGCCGAGGACTGGCCGACGTAGGTGAGCAGGTCGTCGCCGACGTGGGCGCGCAGGTAGGCGATGTCCTCGTCGTCCTGCACCTTGTTGCCGACGACGCGGATGGCGACGTCGTAGTCGCGGGCGTGGTCGGTGTACTGGCGGTAGACGCCGACGCCCTTGCGGGTGGGCTCGGCCACCAGGAACATCAGGTCGAACCGCGTGAACAGGCCGGACGCGAACGTGTCGGCCCCGGCGGTCATGTCCACCACGACGTACTCGCCGGGCTCGTCGACCAGGTGGTTGAGGTAGAGCTCGACCGCGCCGGTCTTGGAGTGGTAGCAGGCCACGCCGAGGTCGTCGTCGTTGAAGGGGCCGGTGGCCAGCAGCGTGATGCCGTCCACCTCGTGGCCGAGCGCGTGCACGGGGTCGTCGCCGCGCAGCCGCAGCAGCCGCGACCCGGCGCCGGGCGGCGTCGTCTTGACCATCGCGGCGGTGGAGGTGATCCGCGGGTTGTCACCGCGCAGATGGTCCTTGATGGCGTCCAGGTGGTCACCGAGGGCCGGGACCCGGGCGGCGCGCTCCTCGTCGAGCCCGAGCGCCACGCCGAGGTGCTGGTTGATGTCGGCGTCGATGGCCACGACCGGCAGCCCGCGCCGGGCCAGGTGCCGCACGAACAGCGACGACAGGGTCGTCTTGCCGCTGCCGCCCTTGCCGACGAACGCAACCTTCACGAATGCCTCAATTCGGAGATGAAAACCGTTGCCACTTTCAATGTCGGCACGAGTGTGGCAAGCCTCGGGGGCGCGCGCAAGCAGAAACCCCGAACCGAAAATTCACCCCATGTGAACGCGCCCGTCGCCGGCGCCGCGCCTCAGCGGAGGGCGGCGGCGGGGTCGAAGCCGAACGGCAGCTCCAGCCGGTGCGCCCGGAGCAGGTCGGCGTCGGTGAGCAGGTCGCGGGTGGGCGCGTCGGCGGCGATCACGCCGCCGGACAGGATCACCGAGCGCGGGCACAGCTCCGCCGCGTAGGGGAGGTCGTGCGTGACCATAAGGACGGTCACGTCCAGGCCCAGCAGGATCTCGGCCAGCTCGCGGCGGCTGGCCGGGTCGAGGTTGGAGGACGGCTCGTCCAGGACGAGGATCTCCGGTTCCATCGCCAGGACCGTGGCCACCGCGACGCGGCGGCGCTGGCCGAAGCTGAGGTGCTGCGGCGGGCGGTCGGCGACGTGCGCCATGCCGACCCGGGTCAGCGCGTCGTGCACGCGGGCGTCGAGTTCGGCGCCGCGCAGGCCGAGGTTGACGGGGCCGAACGCGACGTCCTCGCGGACGGTCGGCATGAAGAGCTGGTCGTCGGGGTCCTGGAAGACGATGCCGACGCGGCGCCGGATCTCCCGCAGCGACGCCCGGTCCTTCGGGTCGACCGCGAGGCCGCCGACGCGCACCTCGCCGAGGCCGCCGTGCAGGATGCCGTTCAGGTGCAGGACGAGCGTGGTCTTGCCCGCGCCGTTGGGCCCGAGCAGCGCGACGCGCTCGCCGCGTCCGATCGTCACGTCCACGCCGAAGAGGGCCTGCGTGCCGTCCGGATAGGCGTAGGCGAGGCCCCGCACCTCAAGTGAGGGCACCTCAAGGGAAGGCACCTCAGGCGAGGACGCGTCGGGCGGTGGGCCTTGCGGCGTGGAGGTCATGACAGCATCCAAGCGGCCGCGGTCACCAGGGCGGCGGCCAGGGGGAGCGCGGCGGCGGCCGTCCACTGCGCGGAGGTCGCGCCCACGTCGTACAGGGCGGGCATCCGGCCGTCGTAGCCCCGGCTCACCATGGCCAGGTGGACGCGCTCGCCCCGCTCGTAGGAGCGCAGGAACAGCGCCCCGACCGACTTGGCGAGCACGCGGGTCGCCCGCAGGTCGCGCGCCTCGAACCCGCGCGAGGCCCGCGCGACCCGCATCCGGCCCAGCTCGGCCGTGACGACGTCGCCGTACCGGAGCATGAACGTGGCGATCTGCGTGATCAGCTGCGGCATCCGGAGCCGCTCGATGCCGAGCAGCAGCAGCCGGGGCTCGGTGGTCGCGGCGAGCAGGATGGACGCGACGACGCCGAGGCTCCCCTTGGCGAGGACGTTCCAGGCGCCCCACAGCCCGCTCTCGCTGAGCCGCAGCCCGAGCACGGTGACCTTCTCGCCGTTCGCCACGAACGGCATCAGGAACGCGAACGCGACGAACGGCAGCTC
The DNA here is from genome assembly GCF_018603865.1 of Actinomadura sp. NEAU-AAG7. Taxonomy (NCBI): domain Bacteria; kingdom Bacillati; phylum Actinomycetota; class Actinomycetes; order Streptosporangiales; family Thermomonosporaceae; genus Actinomadura; species Actinomadura sp. NEAU-AAG7. The sequence goes on along the minus strand of NZ_JAHFZY010000010.1, from coordinate 27,574 downwards.
GATGACGATCCGCCGCGCGATCGTGCCGAACGGCACCCGGGCCGTGGCGGCGACGGCCGCGAGCAGCACCGCGTACGCGCCGAAGGCCCACAGCCGCTCCCGCGGCGTCGCCACCACCAGCAGCACGAACGCCAGCACGGCGACGATCTTGCACTGCGGCGGCAGCCGGTGCACCGGCGACGCGCGCGGGACGTAGAGGCGGTGGGCGTGCCCAGCGCCCACTAGGAGGCGTCCCGGGACGGGCCGGAGGAGGGCTCGCGGCGCCGCATCACCCAGAACAGGCCGCCGCCGGCGAGCAGCACGACGCCGACGCCGATCACCCCCGCGAGGCCGCCGGACAGCCGGGCGTCGCCGACCCCCTTGACCCCGTAGTCGCCGAGCGGGGAGTCCTTGAGGGAGTGGTCCTTCTCCTTGGAGTCGATGCCCTTGTCGGCGGCGACCTTCTCTAGGCCGTCGGGGCTGGAGCTGGCGTAGTAGCTCACCACCCCGGCGAGCACGAGCGAGACGAGCAGGAACCCGACGAAGAAGCGCTTGATGTTCATGGTCCTCCTTCAGGTCCGGGCTCAGGCGCGGGACGGCTCGGCCGAGCCGTCGGCGCCGGCGGGCCGCAGCTGGAGCGGCTTGATCATGTCGCGCGCCCCGTACACGAGGTCGGGGCGGACGGCGAGGACGCTGGAGACCGTCACGGCGGTGATCAGCGCCTCGCCGATGCCGATCAGCACGTGCACGCCGATCATCGCGGCGGCGACCTTGCCCACCGACACGTCGGTGGTGCCGCCGGCGGCGTAGATCAGCGTGAACGCGACGGCGGCGGCCGGGACCGAGACCACGGCGGCCGCGAAGGACGCCCCGGCGACGAAGGCCCGGGTCTTCGGCAGCACCCGCAGCAGCACCCGGAACAGCCCGTACCCGACCAGGACCGTGGCCAGCGCCATCGTGGTGATGTTGACGCCGAGCGCGGTGAGGCCGCCGTCCGCGAACAGCAGCCCCTGCATGAGCAGGACGACCGAGACGCAGAGCACGCCGGTGTAGGGGCCGACCAGGATGGCCGCGAGCGTGCCGCCGAGCAGGTGCCCGCTGGTCCCCGAGGCGACGGGGAAGTTGAGCATCTGCGCGGCGAACACGAACGCGGCGGTCAGCCCCGCGAGCGGGGCGGTGCGGTCGTCCAGCTCGCGCCGGGCGCCGCGCAGCGCCACTCCGACCCCCGCCACCGCGACCGCGCCCGCCGCGATCGAGACCGGAGCATTGATGAACCCGTCCGGTACGTGCACGTCCCTCACCGTCCTACCTGTTACTGGCTGTAGGACCAGTTTGGGGGCGCATCCCTGGTAGTTGCAATACGGTCGCAACTACCTGACCTTCGCGTGGCCCCGTCCGGCCGGGCTCTCAGTCGATGATCGGCTCGCGGGTGCGGGTGCGCTTCAGCTCGAAGAAACCGTCGGTGGAGGCGACCGCGAGCACGCCGTCGAACAGCTTCAGCGCCGCCTCCCCGCGCGGCGCGGGCGTCACGACCGGGCCGAAGAACGCGTGCCCCTCGACCTCGATCACGGGCGTGCCGACCTCCTGGCCCACCCGGTCGATGCCGTCCTTGTGGGAGGCCCGCACGGCGTCGTCGTAGGTGGTGGAGTCGGCGGCGGACGCGAGCTCCGGGTCGAGCCCGGCGGCGGTCAGCGCCTCCTCGTACAGCTCCCGGCCGAACTCGCGCCGGTCATGGTGGCGGCGCGTCCCGATCTCGGTGTAGAAGGGGCCGAGCGCGTCCGCCCCGTACTTCTGCTCCACGGCGATCGCGACCCGCACCGGGCCCCAGCCCGCGTCGAGCATCCGGCGGTACTTCTCGGAGACGTCCTTGTCCTCGTTGAGGACGGACAGGCTCATCACATGCCAGCGCACCTCGATCGGACGCTGCCGCTCGACCTCGATGATCCATCGCGAGGTCATCCACGCCCACGGGCAGAGCGGGTCGAACCAGAAGTCCACAGGTGTCACAGCGTCGTTCGGCAACGTCGGCCTCCTCAGGGAACGAACACAAACGCATGAAACGGGGGCGGAACAGGGCGCCCACCAGGGGGGCACGGGTTCCCCGCCAGGCTTCCACAGACGACAACCCGGGCCGGTCCGCGCGGATTCCCCGCCGATTCGTGCCGATTCCGGTCGGTCTGCGGCGACCGAAGGCCGTGGCGCCGGGACCCGTGCACCGACCGGTTGGTAAACATGGGGGGCACAAGGCAGATAAGCCGACCAAGGAGTTCATGTGGCAGGCAACCTCACGCGCGATGAGGCGCGGGAACGGGCCCGGCTGCTCACCGCGCGGTCGTACGCGGTCGAGCTCGACCTCACCACGGGTGAGGACCGGTTCCGCTCCACCACTGTGGCGAGGTTCGACAGCGCCGAGCCGGGCGCCTCGACCTTCATCGACCTGCATGGCGCGCTCGTGCGGGAGGTGACGCTGAACGGGCGTGACCTGGACCCCGCGTCCTACGACGCCGAGAAGGGCCGGATCCCGCTGCCGGACCTCGCGGCCGACAACGAGCTCCGGGTCGTCGCCGACTGCGCGTACTCGCGCTCGGGCGAGGGCCTGCACCGGTTCGTCGACCCGGTCGACCAGAGCGTGTACCTGTACACGCAGTTCGAGACGGCCGACGCGCACCGCATGTTCACCTGCTTCGACCAGCCCGACCTCAAGGCGACGTTCGAGCTGGAGGTGCGCGCGCCCGAGGACTTCGAGGTCGTCACCAACGAGGCGGCCGACCGCGCCGAGGGCGGGACCTGGCACTTCCCGCCGACCCCGCAGATCTCGACCTACATCACGGCGCTGATCGCGGGCCCCTACCACGTCGTCCGCGACGAGTACCGCCGCGAGGACGGCACCGTGATCCCGCTCGGGGTGTACTGCCGCGCCTCGCTCGCCGAGCACCTGGACGCGGACGCGATCGTGGACGTGACCCGCCAGGGCTTCACCTACTTCGAGAAGGTGTTCGGCCGCCCGTACCCGTTCGCCAAGTACGACCAGCTCTTCGTGCCGGAGTTCAACGCGGGCGCGATGGAGAACGCGGGCGCGGTCACGTTCCTGGAGGACTACGTCTTCCGGTCCCGGGTCACCGACGCGGCCTACGAGCGGCGCGCCGAGACGATCCTGCACGAGATGGCGCACATGTGGTTCGGCGACCTCGTCACCATGCGCTGGTGGGACGACCTGTGGCTGAACGAGTCGTTCGCCACGTACATGAGCGTGCTGTGCCAGGCCGAGGCCACCAAGTGGACGGCGTCCTGGACGACGTTCGCGAACCTGATGAAGGCGTGGGCCTACCGGCAGGACCAGCTGCCCTCCACCCACCCGATCTCCGCCGACATCCCCGACATCCGCGCGGTGGAGGTCAACTTCGACGGGATCACCTACGCCAAGGGCGCGAGCGTGCTGAAGCAGCTCGTCGCCTACGTGGGCCGCGACAACTTCCTGGAGGGCGTGCGGCGCTACTTCGACCGGCACGCGTGGGGCAACACCGTGCTGACCGACCTGCTGGGCGCGCTGGAGGAGACGTCCGGCCGCGACCTGGCGGCCTGGTCGAAGGAGTGGCTGGAGACGGCCGGGGTCAACACGCTGCGCGCCGAGTACGAGGTGGACGGCGACGGGAACTTCTCCTCGTTCGCGGTCTCGCAGGAGGCCAAGGCCGACTACCCGACGCTGCGCTCGCACCGCGTCGCGATCGGCCTGTACGACCGCACCGGCGAGGGGATCGTCCGGCGGGAGCGGGTCGAGCTGGACGTCGTCGGCGCCCGCACCGAGGTGCCCGAGCTGGTCGGCAGGAAGCGGCCCGACCTCGTCCTGGTCAACGACGACGACCTCACCTACGCCAAGATCCGGCTGGACGCCCACTCGCAGAAGACGCTGGTCGAGGGCATCGGCGACATCAAGGAGGGCCTGCCGCTGGCGCTGTGCTGGTCGGCGGCCTGGGACATGACGCGCGACGCCGAGATGGCGACCCGCGACTACGTCCGGCTGGTGATGCGGGGCATCCGCGGCGTCACCGACATCTCCGTCACGCAGACGCTGCTGCGGCAGGCGCGCACGGCCGTCCACCAGTACGCGGACCCGGCGTGGCGGGACGAGGGCGTGCGCCTGATGGCGGACGCGCTGGCGGAGCTGGCGCGGGAGTCCGAGCCGGGCTCGGACTTCCAGCTCGCCTACGTGCAGGCGTTCTCGGCGTCCGCCGTCGGCGCCGACCACCTGGGGTTCGTCCGGGGCCTGCTGGACGGGTCGCAGTCCCTGGAGGGGCTCAAGGTCGACACCGAGCTGCGCTGGGCCCTGCTGCGCCGCCTGGTCGTCACCGGCGAGGCGGGCGAGGCCGAGATCGACGCCGAGCACGAGCGGGACCGCACCGCCGCGGGCGAACGGCACGCCGCCGCCTGCAAGGCCGCCGCCCCCTCGGCGGAGGCCAAGGCGGCGGCGTGGGAGCGGATCGTCTCCGGCAAGCTCCCGAACGCGGTGTTCCGGGCGACGCTCGGCGGGTTCGTCGAGCCCGAGCAGACCGCGCTGCTGCTCCCCTACGTGGACGCCTACTTCGCCGAGGTCGGGCGGATCTGGAAGGAGTGGAGCAGCGACATGTCCCAGACGTTCGCGGAGGTCGCCTACCCGTTCCTGGTGATCGAGCAGTCCACGGTCGACCGGACCGAGTCCTACATCGCCGAGCAGCGGCCCCCGGCGGCGCTCGTCCGGCTGCTGTCGGAGGGGCGCGACGGCGTGGCCCGCGCCCTGCGCGCCCGCGCCAAGGACGGCTCCGCCGCCTGACGGCGCCCCCGCTCGGTACGACCGGCGCCCCGTGGCCGTGTGACCGGATCCGGATACCTCCATACCGGACGGAATGCATGGTCACGGGGCGCATTGGCCTTGAGAGGTGAAATCATCGCGGAAAGCATCACGGGGAGCCGGATGCGACGCGGGGTGGAAATCGTGACAGGTGGGAAGGTGGGCGCGTGCGGACAGCACAGGACGTTCTGAAGGCACTCGCGCATCGGTACGCCTTCGGCGACCTGGAGGCGCTGATCACGCGGGGGACGCTCGCGCCGAACGGCCGGGCCGACGGCGTGGCGGCGCTGTGCGCGTTCGGCCAGCGGGTCCTCGACCTGGACGCGGAGGACTTCGGCATGCCCGAGGCGGTCGGCGACGTCCCGCACGACCTCCTCGACCGCGCGCGGGCCAGCCGGATGCCGCAGGCACCGCGGGAGCAGCCGCGCGGCGCGCTCGCGAGCCTGCGGCCCGCCTACCGGCTGCTGCTGGAGGTCATCTCGATCCGCTGGTACCGGCGCGACATGGCGGCGCTGGTCGCGGCCGTGCACATCGCCAGCGAGTACCTCGCGATGCTCGCCTGGGAGCCCGTGCTCGGGCACGCGGGCGACCCGGCGCGGATCGGCCCGGCGGTGAACGGCGAGGGCAGCCGGTTCGGGGTGCCGGTCGAGCCGGGGTCGGCGCGGGTGTGCGACCACACCCGTCCCGAGCGCGCCGCCTGCGAGCGGACGCTGCGGGTCTCCACCGAGCCGCCGCCCGGGTGGCGCGCCTACCTCGACCGGCAGCACAGCCAGGTCGCCTCCGCGCTCGGCGACTGCGCCGCCCGCTGCCGCACCCCCTGCACGGTCATGACCCGGCTGGAGGACGGCGTCCGCGCGAGGCTGAGCGAGCGGTGCAGGCTCGCGGCCGACTTCACCGACAGCGCCCTGGTCAAGCTCCGGCACGCGGCGCCGGTCGGGCACGGCTTCGGCGTCCCCTCGCCGGAGGAGGTGCAGGCCGCGTGGGCCCGCGCCCGCAAGTCCCTGGCGCACCAGCCCCTCGGCCGCGCCGCGCTCCAGGACGCGGACAAGGACCACTACCCGCTGCCCGGCCTGCCCGCGCTGTTCTCCAAGATCGCGGACGCGACGCTCGTCCCCGACACGCTCCTGCACGACGTCAGCACGCGGATCACCGCGACGCTCGGCTGACCGGCAGGCCCCGCAGCGCGGCCCGCACCCGCCGGTCCGTCCGCAGGTCCTCCAGCAGGACGGGCGTCCCGCCGGCATCGGCCAGCGGGACGCGCCAGTTCGGGTACTCGTCGATCGTGCCGGGCTGGTTCTGGGTGCGGCGCTCCCCGACGGCGTCGGCGAGCGCGACCCCGACGAGGCGGGCCGGGGTGCGCGCGAGGAAGGCGTGCAAAGCCTCCACCAGCCGCTCGTCGTAGGCGGTCGAGCCGTTCGAGAGCGCGCGCAGGACCTCCCCGGGCGGGACGTCCAGCAGGTCGTGCTCGTGCAGGAGCCGCAGCCAGTCCGCGAGGCGCCGCCGGTGCTCGTCCGCCTCCTCGGCCGCCGGACGGGTGAGGAGGCCGAGCCGGTCGCGGAGCGCGGTGTGGTCGCCGTGCAGGTAGCCCGTGATCGGGGGCATGTCGTGGGTGCCGACGGTCGCGAGCGACAGCTCCCGCCACCGGTCCGGGGGCTTCGGACGGCCCTGGCCGTCCTGCTCGAACCACAGCAGGGACGTGCCGAGGATCCCCCGGGCGGCGAGGTCGTCGCGGACCTCCGGCTCGACCGTGCCGAGGTCCTCCCCCACGACCACCGCGCCCACCCGCGCCGCCTCCCAGGTGAGGCAGCCGAGCAGGGCGCCGCGGTCGTAGCGTACGTAGGTGCCCTCCGCCGGGGAGCCGCCCTCGGGGACCCACCACAGCCGCGACACCTGCATCGCGTGGTCCAGGCGCAGCCCGCCGCCGTGCCGGAACGCGGCGGCCGCCATCTCGCGGAACGGCACGTAGGCGGCGTCCGCGAGGCGGCGCGGATGCCAGGGCGGCTGGCCCCAGTCCTGGCCGCGCTGGTTGAACTCGTCCGGCGGCGCGCCGACGCTCATGCCGGGCGCCATCAGGTCCCGGTAGATCCAGGAGTCCGCGCTGCCGTGCGCGACGCCGACCGCCAGGTCGTGGACGATCCCGACCTGCATCCCCGCGTCCCTGGCGGCGCGCTGGGCGCCGCCGAGCTGCTCGTCCAGGCGCCATTGCAGCCAGGCGTGGAAGTCGACGCGTTCCCTGAGCCGTCCGGCGGCCTCGGCGACGGCGCGGCTCCGCGCGTCGCGCAGCTCCGCGGGCCAGCGCCGCCAGTCGGCGCCGTGCTCCTCCGCGAGCGCGCACCAGATGGCGAACGCCGTCAGGGCCTCGCCCTCGCGGCGGCGGAACCCCTCGAACCGGTGCCGTGCCCCGGCGTCGCGCGGGGCGCCGTACAGCAGCTCCAGGGCCCGCAGCTTGGCCGTCCACACCCGGTCGCGGTCGATCCGGTCGTGCGGCGCGCGCAGCGGCGCGGCGAGGGCGGCGAGCCGTTCGCGGTCGCCCGCGGGCAGCGCGCCGTACTCGGGGAGGTCCTCGATCCGCAGGTAGATCGGCGCGGCGAAGCGGCGGCTCATCGGCGAGTAGGGGGACGCGCCGACCGGCGGGACGGGCTCGGCCGCGTGCAGCGGGTTGATCAGCGTGAAGCCCGCGCCCAGCTCGTGCCCGCTCCAGGCGGCCAGGTCGGCGAGGTCGCGCAGGTCGCCCATCCCCCAGGACGCCCGGGACCGCACCGAGTAGAGCTGCGCGGTGAACCCCCACATCCTCGGCGGCGGCTCCAGCGCCCTCGGGGCGAGCAGGAACGGCGCGGTCTCGTGCGCGTCGCCCTGCCGGGCGTGCAGGAGATGCCACCCCAGCGGCACCTCGTCCTGGGCGAACGGGTCCTGGACGAGCGGGATCGTCTCGCCGGAGTCCAGCTCCACCGCGAGGTCCAGCGGCTCGCCCGGACGCGCCCGCACGAACGGCGCCGGGACGCCCCGCCGCAGGACGACGACCGGCGGCAGCATCCTCCCCGGGTCGCCGTAGGGCCGCGCGGGGGCGGGGGCGCGGGCCAGTTCGTCCCGGACGGCGGCCGGGGACGACGCGTCCACGCCCAGCGCGCCGAGGACGGCGACCAGCGTCTCGCGGCCGACCCCGACCTCCTCGCCCTTCCAGTCGGTGTAGCGGGGCGCGACGCCGTACCGTCCGGCGAGCATGCTCAGTTCGTCCTCGATCACGCCTGGGGCATGCCCCTTCAGCGCGACCCGAAAAGCGGGATCAATCGGGCTAGTCGTGCCAGATAGGAGGCTTGCGCCCGATCCAGGGACGAGCTTGCTCAAGTTGGGCGGAAAGCGAGATCAGCGTCCCCTCGCCGCCCAACCGTCCGGCGAGCATGACCCCGATCGGCAATCCATCCGCATTCTGATGAAGTGGCACGTTAACGGCGGGTTGGCCCGAGATGTTGTAGGCGGCCGCGAACGGCGTGAATTGCGTCTGGCGCCGGAAGTTCTCCTCCGGTTCCTGATCATGGAAGTGGCCGATGGGGACGGGCGGCAGCGCCAGCGTGGGGTGCAGGATCGCGTCGAACCCGTCCATCACGGGGAACGCGGTGCGCAGCGCGGCCTGCAACGCGGCGTGCGCCTGGAGCACCTGCGTCGCCGTCGTCGCGCGCCCGCGCTCGCGGAGCCAGCGGGTGAGCGGCTGGAGCAGGTGCTCGCGCTCGGGCGGGACGGGCGTCATCGTCGCCATCACGCCCCACAGCAGCTCGAAGTGCGGGACGACGTCGGCGCCGAGCACCGGCGGCAGCTCCACGACCTCGTGCCCCAGCTCCTCCAGCAGCGCGGACGCCTCCTCGTAGGCGGCGACGCAGTCCGGATGCACCTCGACGCCGGGGACGGCGGGCGTCCGGCTCCGCGCGACGCGCAGCCGCCCCGGCGGCCGGTCGGCGTGGGAGAGGAACGTTCCCTCGACGGGCGGCGCCGTGTACAGGTCGCCGGGCACCGGGCCCGCCATCACGTCCAGGAGGAGCGCCGCGTCCCGGACGGTCCGCGCGATCGGGCCGTTCGTGGCCAGCCCGAAGAGGTCGGCCTTGAGCGGCCCCTGCGAGATCCGGCCCCGGGTGGGCTTGATGCCGAACAGCCCGCAGACGCTGGCCGGGATGCGGATCGAGCCGCCGCCGTCGCTGCCCTGCGCGGCCGGGGCGAGCCCGGCGGCCACGGCGGCGGCCGCGCCGCCGCTCGAACCGCCCGCCGACCGGGTGAGGTCCCACGGCGTCCGCGCCGGGGGCGACACGTCGCCCTCGGTGTAGCAGGGCAGGCCGAACTCGGGGGTCGCGGTCTTGCCGAGCAGCACCGACCCCGCCCGCCGCAGCAGCGTCACGACGTGGTCGTCGGCGAAGCCGGTCAGGTCGGCGAACGCGGCCGACCCGAACGCCGCCCGGACGCCCGCGACCATGTTCAGGTCCTTGACCGGCACCGGCACCCCGTGCAGCGGCGGCAGCGCGGCCCGGTCCGGCGCGTCCGCCACCGCCTTCTCCGCCCGCCGCGCCTGGGCGCGCGCCAGGTCGGCGGTCACCGTCGCGAAGGCGCCCACCCGCGCGTCGAGCCGCTCGATGCGGTCGAGGTAGTGGTCGGTGAGCTCGACCGGCGACAACTCGCCGGAGCGGACGGCGGCGGCCATCCGCATGACGCTGAGGTCGTGGGTATGTGTCACATGGGCGAACGCTAGACGCCCGCCCGCCGGGCGGCAAAGGCCCGCGGAGAAGGCGGGCGGAGAGGCCCGTGGAGAAGGCCGGCGGAGAAGGCGGGGCATCTGACACGCCGCCGCCGGTATCCGGACAACAGGAAAATGAATACCATGGTACCCGTCCGCGACGGCAGTGAATCACCTACCGATGGCGACATAAGTATTAACCCGGCATGACTAGTCGCCAACCTTCGGAATGATTACTCTGCGCACGGAGGATCATGCCCCCGATGGGAAAGGAATACGGAGCGTCACTCATGGCGATCACGGAGCGGGGCAAAGGGCAGGGGGCCCGGGGCCAGCCCGGGGAAGAGACGGAGCGGTCACGTGAAGATCAGCACGAGGCTCCGGTGAATCCGCTGCGGGAGTCGGCGGAGGAGGCCGCGCAGTCCACCGCGCAGACCACGGCGCAGGTCACGGCCGAGGATGCGGCCGCGGAGGACGCCGCCGCGGAGGCCGCCGCGCAGGCGGCGGCGGAGGAGGAGCCGCGAGGCGCGGCGGCACTGCTCGGCGACCCCCAGATCCGCCAGTGGGCGTGGCGGGTCGGCATCGCGGTCGTCGTCGGCGCCGTCCTGTCGGTCGCCCTCGGTGTCCGCCTCGGCATCGCCGCGGCGGTGCTGGTGGTCGTGGTCGACTCGGTCCGCGCCTCCCGCAAGGACTCCAGCGTCGCGGCCTGGAAGAAGTCCTCGGCCGCCGAGCGGCGCACCGAGAAGCAGCTGAAGTCACTCCAGCGCAACGGGTACCGGGTGCTGCACGCGCGCGCCGTGCCCCGCGACGACGAGGGCGTCAGCGACGGCCGGATCGACCACCTGGTCATCGGACCGAGCGGCGTCTACGCCATCGACTCCGAGAAGTGGGACAAGCGCCTGCCGGTGCGCACCCAGTCACACCTCAAGCTCTTCCACGGCCCCTTCAACAAGAAGGACCGGCTGGACGAGGCGCGCTGGGAGGCCGAGCAGGCGAGCCGGATCATCGCCGGACGCGTCGGCTTCGAGGTGCCGGTGCAGCCGTCGGTGGCGATCTACGGCCCGTCCATCCCGTGGAAGGTCATGCGGGTGCGGGACGTGGACGTCTACGCCGGCAACCGGGCCCGCGCCTACCTGCGGCGCCGTCCGAAGATCCTGACCGACACCGACGTCCAGCGGATCTTCACGGCGGCCGAGGAGGCGCTCCCGCCGAAGTACCCCGACTGAGCAACGGACCGGGCGGCCCGGCCTTCCCCAGGGCCGCCTCCGTCTCCCCCTGCACGGCAGGAACACCAGACTCACCGGTAAACGGGCTCGCAGGAACACCGCGCTCGTAGGAACACCGGGCTCGCCGGAACATCGGGCTCAACGGCGAGCCCTGAGCGGCCGCGCCGGACCGCCGGCGCGGAGGGCACCTCACCCGCACCGCGGCCGAGGTGCCCCCTCCGCCGCCCCGAGCCGCGCCGCCTCCCCTGAACCGGCACCGAGCCGGCCCCCGAACCGGACCCGAACCGGACCCGAACCGAATCCCAGAGCCGGGCCGTCACGCGCCCGGCTCCTCTCATGCCCCCCGCGAGTACCATGGGAGACCGGCCGGTGCTCGCGCGACCTCCGCTGAGCCGGCCGCGCGGCGCCGCGATCCGCCGCCGCGGACACCAGGGACACGCGGGCGCACACCGCCACCCAGGTGGACACCGCGTCCGTTCAGGTGCGCACCCCGGACGTCCGCCCGAACCGCCCGACCGGCGCGGGCGCGGACGTACGATCGGTGTCACGGCACGTCACAGGTCTGGAACAGGAGAGGTCCGAGATGCCCGCCCTCAGGTCACGCACGGTCACGCACGGCAGGAACATGGCGGGCGCCCGCGCGCTCATGCGGGCCAGCGGCGTCCAGCGCGAGGACTTCGGCAAGCCGATCGTCGCGGTCGCCAACAGCTTCACCCAGTTCGTGCCCGGCCACGTCCACCTCGACGAGGTCGGCAAGGTCGTCGCGGGCGCCGTCCGCGAGGCCGGGGGCGTGCCCCGCGAGTTCAACACGATCGCCGTGGACGACGGCATCGCCATGGGCCACGACGGCATGCTGTACTCGCTGCCGTCCCGCGAGGTGATCGCCGACGCCATCGAGTACATGGTCAACGCGCACTGCGCCGACGCCCTGGTCTGCGTCTCCAACTGCGACAAGATCACGCCCGGGATGCTGCTGGCGGCGCTGCGGCTGAACATCCCCACCGTGTTCGTCTCCGGCGGGCCGATGGAGGCCGGCAAGCCCGTCGAGGGCGTCATGGGCGGCAACAAGCTCGACCTGATCGACCCGATCATCGCCTCCGCCGACGGCTCGGTCGGCGAGGAGACGCTGCTGGCCATGGAGGAGAGCGCCTGCCCGACCTGCGGGTCCTGCTCGGGCATGTTCACCGCCAACTCCATGAACTGCCTCACCGAGGCGATCGGGCTCGCGCTGCCCGGCAACGGCACCGTGCTCGCCACCCACACCGCCCGCCGCCGCCTCTACGAGGACGCGGGCCGCACCGCGGTCGAGGTCGCGCGCCGCTACTACGACGGCGACGACGAGTCCGTCCTGCCGCTGAGCATCGCCACCCGCGAGGCGTTCGAGAACGCGATGGTGCTCGACATCGCCATGGGCGGGTCCACCAACACGATCCTGCACCTGCTCGCGGCGGCCTACGAGGGCGGCGTCGACTTCGGCCTCACCGAGATCGACGCGCTGTCGCGCCGCGTCCCCTGCGTCTGCAAGCTCGCCCCGGCCACCGCCAAGTACCACGTCGAGGACTGCCACCGCGCCGGCGGCATCCCCGCGCTGCTCGGCGAGCTGCACCGCGCCGGGCTGCTGCACGAGGCGACCCACTCGGTCCACTCCGCGTCGCTGGAGGAGTTCCTCGCCAAGTGGGACGTGCGCTCCCCCGGTGTCCTGCCCGAGGCCGTGGAGCTGTTCCACGCGGCGCCCGGCGGCGTCCGCACGACCTCCGCGTTCAGCCAGAGCGCCCGCTGGGAGAGCCTCGACCTCGACCGCGAGCAGGGCTGCATCCGCGACGCCGAGCACGCCTACACCGCCGACGGCGGCCTCGCCGTGCTGCGCGGCAACATCGCCCCCGACGGCGCGATCGTGAAGACCGCCGGGGTGGACGAGGAGCTGTGGACCTTCACCGGCCCCGCCGTCGTCTTCGAGAGCCAGGACGACGCCGTCGAGGGCATCCTCGGCGGCAGGGTCAAGGCGGGCGACGTCGTCGTGATCCGCTACGAGGGCCCGAAGGGCGGCCCCGGCATGCAGGAGATGCTGTACCCGACGAGCTTCCTGAAGGGCCGGGGGCTCGGCAAGGACTGCGCGCTGATCACCGACGGGCGGTTCTCCGGCGGCACGTCCGGGCTGTCGATCGGGCACGCCTCCCCCGAGGCGGCGGGCGGCGGGATCATCGCCCTCGTCGAGGACGGCGACCGCGTCGTGATCGACATCCCGAACCGGACGCTGGAGCTGGACGTCCCCGCCGACGAGCTGGAGATCCGCCGCGAGAAGCTGCTGGCCGACCTCGGCGGCTACCGGCCGCGCGACCGGCAGCGCCCGGTCAGCGCCGCGCTGCGCGCCTACGCGGCCATGGCCACGTCCGCCTCGACGGGCGCGGCGCGCGACGTCTCGCAGCTGGAGCGCCCCGCCCTCTGACCCGTGCGGGACGGCGCCGTCAGGAGCAGCAGGCACCACCGCAGCAGCCCCCGCCCCCGGCGCGCGGCGGGGGCCTGCGGGCCCCGGCGGCGCCCGTGACGGCGACCGTGGACAGCAGCTTCACCGTGTCGTCGTGGCCGTCCGGGCACGGCGCCGGATCCGAGGCGTTGATCATCGGGCGGGAGACCTCGAAGGTCGACCCGCACGCGCGGCAGCGGTAGTCGTAGCGTGGCACGAGCCCAGGATACGGCTCGCCGCCGGAGGGCGGGGTCAGGCGGCCGGTTCCGACACGTACGCGGCCCACTGGGGGTCGCCGTCGTGGACGATGCCGATGAGCCGCCAGTGGGCGCCCCGGGGCACGCCGGGGGTGATGCTGAGCGTCCAGCCCAGCTCCTCCAGCAGCCGGTCGGCCTTGCGGTGGTTGCAGGTCATGCACGACGCGACGCAGTTCTCCCAGACGTGCTTGCCGCCCCGGCTGCGCGGGTGGACGTGGTCGATCGTCTCCGCGCGCCGGCCGCAGTACACGCAGCGGAAGCTGTCGCGGCGCATCAGGGCCGCGCGGGTCAGGGGCACGCGGGTGCGGAACGGGATCCGCACGTAGCGGCGCAGGCGGATGACCGAGGGCACCTCGACGGCCATCGTCGCCGAGTGCAGCACCGCGCCGGAGGTGTCGTGGTGGACGATCTCCGCCTTCTCCCGCAGCACGAGGCAGACGGCCCGCCGCAGCGGGAGCGTGGTGAGCGGTTCGTATGTCGCGTTCAGCAGGAGGACCTGTCGCATCAGACGCCCTCCGCCGCGCGCCGGGAGGCGGCACGCCGCGCTCCGGGCGGCCGGGCCCTGGTTCTGGGGCGATGCGTTCGGGGATAGTGCGTTCCGTTGGCCTCGGCGGGCGCGGCTGAGCGCGCCTCCCACCGAGGCCCGATTATTGTCTCCGGCACCTGCGCACTCGCCATGAGGTCCTCCTCAGGGGCGAACCGACCCGGCATCAGTGTGGCGTCTGAGGAGCCCGTCCGCTACCCCAATAATCCCCCACCACGTGCGTGATCGAACGCAAAAACACACCCCGGGACCTCTGAAACCGCTGTGGGGACGGCTCCCCGGGCGGTTCCGGGCGCGTCGCGGGGTCGGTCGGGTTCCCCTCATCACGGGCAATACAGTGCATCCATGACGCCGTATCCGCCCGCGCGCCGCGAGGACATCGTCGAGGAGATCCACGGTCACCGGGTCGCCGACCCCTACCGCTGGCTGGAGGACGCCGAGGGCGAGGCGACCAGGCGGTGGCTCGCCGCGCAGGACGAGCTGTTCCACAAGGCCACCGACGCCCTGCCGGGGCGCGAGGCGCTGCGGCGGCGGCTCGCCGAACTGCTCGGCGCCGGGAGCGTCGGATCCCCGGTGTGGCGGGGCGGGCGGCGGTTCTTCACCCGCCGGACGCCGGGCCAGGAGCACCCCGTCCTGTACACGGCCGGCGCGGACGGCGCCGAGCGCGTCCTGGTGGACCCCATGGCGCTCGACCCGGCCGGCACCACCACGCTGGACGGCTGGCAGCCCGACAAGGAGGGCCGCCGCCTCGCCTACAAGGTCTCGACCGGCGGGGACGAGGAGTCCCTGCTGTACGTCATGGACATCGCGACCGGCGAGCGGGTCGAGGGCCCGATCGACCGCGCCCGCGACTCCTCGGTGGCCTGGCTGCCCGGCGGGGAGGCGTACTACTACGTGCGGCGGCTCCCGGCGCGGGACGTCCCGGACGGCGAGGAGCGGTACCACCGCCGCGTCTACCTGCACCGGGTCGGCGCCGACCCCGAGGCCGACGACGTGCTGGTCTTCGGCGAGGGGCGCGACAAGACCGACTACTACGGGGTCGGGGTGAGCCGCGACGGGCGGTGGCTGACGCTGTCCTCGTCGCAGGGGACCGCGCCGCGCAACGACCTGTGGATCGCCGACCTGTCCGCGTCGCCGCCGGAGCGGCCCGCGCTGCGGGTCGTCCAGGAGGGCGTGGACGCCGAGACCGGCCTGTACGTCGGCCGCGACGGGCGCGCCTACGTCTTCACCGACCGCGGCGCGCCCCGGTCGCGGCTGTGCGTCACCGACCCGGCCGACCCCGGGTTCGAGACGTGGCGCGACCTGGTCCCCGAGGACCCCGAGGCGGTGCTGAGCGACTTCGCGATCCTGGACGACCTGGACCGGCCCGTGCTGCTGGCGGGGTGGACGCGGCACGCGATCAGCGAGATCACCGTCCACGACCTCGGGACGGGCGAGCGGATCGGCGCCGTCCCGCTGCCCGGGCTGGGCTCGATCGGCGGGATCATCGAGCGGCCGGAGGGCGGGCACGAGGCGTGGTTCGGCTACACCGACCACGTCACGCCGTCCTCGGTGATGCGCTTCGACGCCCGCACCGGCGAGACGACGCTGTGGGCGGCCGCGCCGGGGTCGGTCGAGGTCCCCGAGATCGAGACCCGCCAGGTCTCCTACGCCTCGGCGGACGGCACCGAGGTGCGGATGCTGGTGGCCGCGCGCCCCGGCCTCTCGGGGCCGCGCCCGGCGATCCTGTACGGGTACGGGGGCTTCAACATCTCGCTGACCCCCGCGTACTCGGCGAGCATCCTCGCGTGGGTCGAGGCGGGCGGCGTCTACGCGGTCGCGAACCTGCGCGGCGGGTCGGAGGAGGGCGAGGAGTGGCACCGCGCGGGCATGCGCGAGCGCAAGCAGAACGTGTTCGACGACTTCCACGCCGCCGCCGAGAAGCTGGTCGCCGACGGGCTGACCACACCGTCCCGGCTCGCGATCTCCGGCGGCTCGAACGGCGGCCTGCTGGTCGGCGCTGCGCTCACCCAGCGCCCCGAGCTGTACCGCGCGGTCGTCTGCTCGGCGCCGCTGCTCGACATGGTCCGCTACGAGCGGTTCGGCCTCGGCCAGACCTGGAACGACGAGTACGGGACGGCCGAGGACCCCGAGGAGTTCGGCTGGCTCCTCGGCTACTCCCCCTACCACCGCGTCCGCGCCGGGACCGCCTATCCCGCCACGCTGTTCACGACGTTCGGCAGCGACACCCGCGTCGACCCGCTGCACGCCCGCAAGATGTGCGCCGCGCTCCAGCACGCGACCGCGTCGGACGTGTCGGACGCGCCGGTCCTGCTCCGCGACGAGGCGGAGGTCGGGCACTCGACCCGGTCGGTGAGCCGGTCGGTCGACCTGATGACCGACACGCTGTCGTTCCTGGCGTCCCAGACCGGCCTGAGCCTCCTCCCCGACGGTGACAAGATCATGTCGGGCGGTGACAGCCGGGCGGATGGATGATCTCATGGAGGGCGTGAGTACTTCGGTGCGAACCCCCGCCGAGCGGGTCGTCGGGCTGCTCGCCGACCCGCCGGACGACCCCGACCTGTCCGCCGGATACGTGAACCTCCTCGGCCCCGCGACCGAGCCGCCGCCCTCGCTCGCGCAGTCGGCGATGCGGTCGGCGTTCCTGCCGCAGATCTACGAGAAGGTGTGGCGGCCCGCCGGGTTCAACCTGATGAAGGGCTGGCCGATCGGGCCGGACACCGCCGCCGAGCACGCCATGGCGCGCGACTGGCTCGGCCTCGGGCAGCCCGGCGAGACCGAGCGGCCCGCGCTGAACGTCCTGGACGTGGCGTGCGGGCCCGGCAACGTCACCCGCGCCCTCGCGGCGGGCGTCGGCGCGGACGGCCTGGTCGTCGGCCTGGACGCCTCCGCGACCATGCTCGGCCGCGCCGTCTCCGACACCCCCGCCGCCGGGTCCGGTGAGGCGCCCGTCTGCTACGTGCGCGGCAACGCCGTCGACCTGCCGTTCCGCGACGCGGCGTTCGACGCCGTCTGCTGCTTCGGGGCGCTGTACCTGTTCGACGACCCGTGGCGGGCCGTGGACGGGATGACCCGCGTGCTCAGGCCGGGCGGAC
Organism: Actinomadura sp. NEAU-AAG7; assembly: GCF_018603865.1. Taxonomy (NCBI): domain Bacteria; kingdom Bacillati; phylum Actinomycetota; class Actinomycetes; order Streptosporangiales; family Thermomonosporaceae; genus Actinomadura; species Actinomadura sp. NEAU-AAG7. The sequence continues at coordinate 10,467 of NZ_JAHFZY010000010.1, read as the reverse complement.
GGCTGATCATCCTGACCTCCCGGCGCCCGTTCACGGTGCCAGCCGGCCCCCTCGGACGCGAGGTGCGGCGCCGCGCCGGGGACCTCACCGGCATCACCGTCTTCGGCGACTCCCAGGTGACCGGCGCCCTCACCGAGCGCGGGTTCACCGGCGTCAGGCGCCGCCGCTACCCCCTCATGCAACTGGTCGCCGGGCAGCGCTCCTGACGCGGGCGCGCCTCCGCCTCCGGGGCGCCCCGGAGGCGGAGCCCGCGGGCCCTATCCCAGCCGTTTCTCGATGTAGATGTTGGCGATGCCGCCGATCGTCTCGCGGCGCGTCTCCGTCCAGCCGTGCTTGCGGTAGAGGGTGAGCGCCGGCTCCTGGAGTTCGGTGGTGTCGGCGCGCAGGACCCGGTAGCCGTACTCCCTGGCGCGCCCTTCGAGGGCCCGCACCAGCGCGGTGCCGTACCCCCGGCGCTGGACGGCGGGCCGGACCCGCAGCCGCACCATCTCGACCGCGTCGAGGGCGGGGGTGCCGAGGGCGAACCCGCCGTAGGCGCGGGCGCTGCCGCCCGGGACGAGGTCGGCGCGGCGGAGCCCGCCCATCGCGACGACCCGCCCGTCGGCCTCGCCGACGAGGAACTCGCCGTCGTTGCGGAGGTAGATGTCCTCCATCCGGAAGAAGTCGTGGTCGTAGTAGACGCCGTCGCCGGGGCGCAGGCCGACCTGGGCCAGCCCCTCCCGGTGCAGCGCGAGGACGGTGGCGTGGTCGGAGGGCCGGTACCGGCGGAGCCGGAGTTCGGCGTAGCCCCATTCGGGGGGTTCCCACTGGAGCCGGACGAGCGTCCGCGCGCCCGCGGGATCGTCGTGCTTCGGGGCGTCGTGCCCCGGGGGGCCGTCTGCCGTGGCCATGGCCCGGTCAGACCTGCTCGGCCGGGGGGACGGGCCGTTCCGGGGACCGCGGGGGGTCGGCCCCCCACAGGGGACCGGACCGTTCGTCGGTGGGGCTGGTGACCCACGGCCCCGCGAGCGCCTCGAAGAACTCCTTCGTCGCCGGGCTCGTGCCGTGCTTGGCGACGACGGCCGCGCCGATCTGGCGGGCCCGGTGGACGAGGATGTCGGAGCGGTGGTCGGGCGGCAGTTCGAGGATGGCCTCCTGTCCGGCGGTCAGCGCCGCGTCCGGATGCCCGGCGTGCAGCTTGCAGGTCGCCCGGTCGAGCCGGACGAGCGTGAGGTCCACACGGTCGGTGGGCGCGTAGAGGGTCAGCGCGTGGCTGAGCACCTCGTCGCCGTGCCTGTGGTCGCCGAGGTTGGTGAAGGTGTCGCCCTCGTAGAAGGCCATCTGCCGGTCGGTGAAGCCGAACACCAGGTCGCCGGTGTCGGTCTTGGACAACTGGTCGAAAACCGCGCGGCCGCGCACCAGGGCGCGGCGGGCGCTCGGGGCGGCGTCCCCGCGGCCGCGCATGGCGAGCATGCCGAGCGCGCGCGCCTCGACGGCGGGCGCCATCGCGGCGGCCACACCGGGGGTGCGGCCGGCGAGGTCCTGCGCCTTGCGGGCCAGGTGCAGCGCCTCGCGCGGGTCGCCGTAGTACATCGGCACGAGCGCCTCGCGGACGGTCACCCACGCGCGCAGCTGCCGGTCGCCGGTCTCGTCGGCGGCGGTGCGCGCGGTGCGGAAGAACGACCGGGCCAGCCGGTGGTCGCCGAGGTTGATCATGATCAGGCCGGACAGCCCGGACAGCTGCGCCGCGATCCGGCACAGCCGCTCCTGGAGCTCGACCGGCTGGCGCTTGTCGCACATGCGCCGCACCTCGCTGAAGTCCAGCAGCACGTCGCAGAGCATCCGCAGGGACGGGGTGGCCTGGTACTGCTGGCCGTAGCCGTAGGTCGTCTCCTCCCACTGGTCGAGCATCGTCGGCGAGACCGTCGCGCCGACCAGCGTGTCGTCCATCTTGCGGCGAAGTCCGTCGACCGCCCCAAGGAACTGGCCGTCGACCGCCACGCCCGCTCCGGCCAGGAGTTGCAGAAGGGTTCTACGAAGCACGATGTCCTCCTCTCCCACATCAATGGACAGGGGGCCTTCGGCGCGGTCGGGGCCCCGCAGGTCGTTGACGGTGACCCAGGGCCGCTCCTGCGCCCTGGGCATGATCGACCCGACGAGCGGACCGTCGGTCTCGTGGGTCGCGTGCCGGTCGGGCGTCCGCTGCTGGGGGACGGCGGCGACGCTCGGGCGGGTCCCGTGGCCGCGGCCGCAGATGCAGGGACCCTGGAAGCCGAGCACGTCGGGTTCCACCCGGTAGACGGCACAGAGGTAGTGCAGATACTCGGGACCGGGTCTCTTGTATCCGCTCTCGTAGGCCGACAGCAGCGTCTCCCCCAGCTTGGGCACCGGTTTGCCGTCGACCTCGTACAGGGCCCTGACCTGGGCCACGATGTCGGACAGCGCGACACCGTGGGCGAGGCGATGCGCCTTCACCCGGCTGGTGCCGAACAGCGGCCCGCACTGCTCGTGGATGTCGTGCGCGATGTCCACGGCGCCGCGCCCCCTGGCGAGGCCGTGCGCGCGGATCCTGCGGGCGGCGTCGGTCTCTCGCCGAGGGGTGTCCGACATTGTGGTTCCGGCCTCCTCACCGCTGGGCGGGGGCCGGCTCCCCGGGGGGAGAGGCCGGTCTCCCCGCACGGCGACCGGTAACTTTGTTGACCACGACAGATAATCTCTCGCGCACGCAGCGTAACCCTGACACCGTCGCAGGCCAAGCGGTTCCGGGGAAGTCTGCGGGCCGGGAACGCGTCCCCGGCTCTCAGGGTAGAGATTCTTCCTCCGGGGCGGAGGAAACTTGCCCCGAGGTGGGGTAATCCGGTTCTTCGCCACCTGACCGGGGCCTTGACCGGGCGCCCGAAGAGTTGCAATTCTCGCGGCGAGTGAACGAACCGATCCGGAGAGTCGACCGGAGCGGCGGGCTCGCTCGTGGCAGGCACACGGGATCAGGCGATATCAGGCGATGCCGTCCTCGCACGACAACTGGAGGGGGTGGGGCGGGTGGTCAGCGACATGCGCGTCGACTACCTGGAGGAGCTGGAGCGCGAACTCGACACGCGCGGGCTCGTTGCCCGTGTCGTCCGGACCCGCTCGGGCCCGGCGTTCCTGCGCGTGGTGAACCCGGAGGCGGCGAGCCTCGCCGAGGACGTCACCTGCGCGCCCGTGCCCGAGTCGCACGACCACTACTACTGGTGGTCCTGGGGCGAGCGGATGCACCGCGTGGACGATCCGGGCGGCGCCGCGCTGAAGCTGGCGCACGTCCTGCAGCCTCTGTGTCGGGAAACACACGCGCGGCCGGTGGGCCGCGCCTAGAGCCGGGCGCGCCCCGCGGGCCGTGGCCGGAACGGCGCGGCAGCCACCGGTCCGCGGGGCGCGTTCGTCGGCCGGCCCTCCCCGGCCGGGTCGCGCCAGTCCGCCCGGCGCGGTACGAATCGGTCGTCCCCGTCCCCTACGATCGGGCTCGTGCCCGCCGCTGGTCCACGGCGGGGTGTCGCGACATCCACGAGACGACCGGGGAGGGTCCGCCGATGTCACTGGCCGCCGACACGCTGCTGCCCTGGGCCCAGTCGGGGACGGTGGAGAACGCCTGCCGGGCGTCCGCCGAGAGCGACAGGACGCCGACGACAGCGTGCCGCCTGGTCTGGAACATCTCCCACAGCACCGACTTCACCACGTTCTACTCCAACTGGCTCGACAAGCCGCTCGCGACCCTGTTCATGGTCATCGTCACCTTCGTGGTCGCGCTGATCGTGAAGAACATCGCGCACCGCATGATCACCAAGGTCACCGTGCGGATGGCCGAGGGCACGATGTCGGAGAAGGTCAGGGAACGGTCCCGGACGGTCTTCGACGGCAGCCCCACGCTGCTCAACCAGCGGCGGGCCCAGCGCGCCAAGACGCTCGGCTCGGTGCTGCGCTCGGTCGCCTCCATCCTGATCATGGGGACGGCGGCGTTCAGCATCCTCGGCTCGCTCGGGCTCAACCTCGCGCCGATCCTCGCCAGCGCGAGCGTGATCGGCGTCGCGGTCGGCTTCGGCGCGCAGAACATCGTGAAGGACTTCCTCGCCGGGCTGTTCATGCTGCTGGAGGACCAGTACGGCGTCGGCGACGTCATCGACGTCGGCAGCGCCAAGGGGACGGTCGAGGCCGTCACCCTGCGCGTCACCCGGATGCGCGACGTCAACGGCGTCGTCTGGTACGTCCCGAACGGGGAGATCAAGAAGGTCGGGAACGAGTCGCAGAACTGGGGGCGCGCCGTCCTCGACATCCCGGTCGACATCCACGAGGACACCGAGAAGGTCAAGGAGATCCTCCAGACCGCCGCCGACGAGCTGGCCGCCGACTCCACCTGGCAGGACGTGATCCTTGAGCAGCCGTCGGTGTGGGGCGTGCAGGCCCTGGCCGGGGACGCGCTGGTGATCCGCGTCGTGCTGAAGACCGCGCCGGGCAAGCAGGCCGACGTCGCCCGCGAGCTGCGCGAGCGGGTCAAGCGCGCGTTCGACGCGGCGGGGGTGTCGGTCGCCACCCCCGCCCCGACCGCCTGATCACATAGGCTGGGGGCGCGATGACTGACAAGGTGACCTTTTACGAAGCGGTCGGCGGCGAGGAGACCTTCCACAGGCTGGTGCACCGCTTCTACCAGGGGGTCGCTGAAGACCCCGACCTGCGCGCCCTCTACCCCGAGGAGGACCTCGGCCCCGCCGAGGAGCGGCTCCGGCTCTTCCTCGTCCAGTACTGGGGCGGTCCGACCACCTACAGCCAGCAGCGCGGGCACCCGAGGCTGCGGATGCGGCACGTGCCGTTCGTGATCGGCGAGGCCGAGCGGGTGGCGTGGCTGCGGCACATGCGCGACGCCGTGGACGAGCTCGGGCTCCCCGAAGACCTGGAGAAGACGCTCTGGGACTACTTCACGATGGCCGCGCGCAGCATGGTGAACGCCCCGCATTGATGGTGAACGCCCCGACTTAAGGGTAGATCGGCGTGTATGACGCGATCCCCCTGGTGGCGCAGTGCCGTCGTGTACGAGGTCTACGTCCGCAGTTTCGCCGATTCCGACGGGGACGGCGAGGGCGACCTCCGGGGGATCCGGTCCCGCCTCGGCCACCTGCGCGACCTCGGCGTGGACGCGCTGTGGCTCACGCCGTTCTACCCCTCCCCCCTCGCGGACGGCGGCTACGACGTGGCCGACTACCGCGACGTGGACCCCCGGTTCGGGACGCTCGGCGACTTCGACGACCTGGTCTCCGACGCGCACGCGCACGGGCTGCGGCTGATCGTGGACATCGTCCCGAACCACACCTCCGACCGGCACCGCTGGTTCCGGGAGGCGGTGGCCGCGCCGCCGGGGTCGCCCGCGCGCGACCGCTACATCTTCCGGCGGGGCAGGCCGGGGCCCGGGCCCGGTGAGGAGGACCCGCCGAACGACTGGCCGTCCTCGTTCGGCGGCCCCGCCTGGACGCGACTGCCCTGCGGCGAGTGGTACCTGCACCTGTACGCGCCCGAGCAGCCCGACCTGAACTGGCGCAACACCGAGGTGCGGCACGAGTTCGAGGACATCCTGCGGTTCTGGCTGGACCGCGGCGTCGACGGCTTCCGCGTCGACGTCGCCGCCGGGCTCGTCAAGGACGAGACGTTCTGCGACCTCGCCGGGCGCGGGCGGCGCACGGCGAACGGGCCGATCTACAACCGCCCCGAGGTCCACAAGATCTACCGCAGGTGGCGCCGCGTCCTGGACGGCTACGGCGGCGACCGCATGGCGATCGGCGAGGTGTGGACGGACGGCCCCGAGGACCTCGCGCTCTACCTCCGCCCGGACGAGCTGCACCAGGTGTTCCAGTTCGACCTCCAGCTCGCGCCCTGGTCGGCCACCGCGTTCCGGGACGTGGTGACGGCGGCGCTGGCGGCCGTCGCGCCGACCGGTTCGGCGCCGACGTGGGTGCTGTCGAGCCATGACTCCGTCCGGCACGTGACGCGCTACGAGCGGCCCGGGGGCGTCCCGGGGATCGAACTGGCGCGCGCGAGGGCCGCGCTGCTGCTGCTCCTCGCGCTGCCCGGGTCGGCGTACCTCTACCAGGGCGAGGAGCTGGGCCTGCCCGAGGTCACCGACCTCCCGGACGAGGCGCGGCAGGACCCGATCTTCAAGCGCGGCGGCGGCCGGGGGCGGGACGGCTGCCGCGTGCCGCTCCCCTGGTCGGGCCGCGCCGAGCCGTTCGGGTTCTCGCCGGACGGCGCCCGCCCGTGGCTGCCGATGCCGCGGGACTGGGCGTCGCTGACCGCCGAGGCGCAGCGGTCCGACCCGTCCTCGACACTGAGTTTCTACCGCAGGGCGCTGACACTCCGCCGCGACCTGGCCGGCGGCCTGCCCGAAAGCCTGGAGTGGCTCGACTCCTCCGAGCCCGCGCTGTTCTTCCGGCGCGGGCGGCTGACCTTCGCGCTGAACTGCGGGGAGAACCCCGTCCGGCTCCCGGCGGGGCGTCCGCTGCTGACCAGCATCCCCCTGTACGGCGACCTGCTCCCGGGCAACTCCGCCGCCTGGCTGGCCACCCTTTGACCTGCGGCGGACCGTCGTGGGACGGCCCGCCGCGGATCGGACGACGCTACAGCGGGGGCCGCTGGAGCTGGAGCGGGTCGTCCGCCGCCGGACCGGTCGTCAGCGTCTTCGCCGAGGGCTGGACGTTCGCCCAGCGCAGCAGGTCGGCGGTCGCCTTCGCCTTGTCCTGGTCGGTCAGCCTGGCGATGAGCCGTCCGCTGTGGTTCATGCCGGGCGCGGTGTAGACGGCCGAGTCGCGGCTGCCGTGCCCGAGCCGGAACCGCTCGGAGCCCCACGGGTCGTTGCCGCCGTACACGAACAGCAGCCGGCTGCCGTGGTCGCGGACCCAGCGGTCCACGTCCCGCATGGCCTCGCCCCCGTCGAACCGCATCGGGATGTCACGCGGCACGTAGGTGCGGGGCTGGTAGCTGTCCTCGTAGCGCAGCAGCGGGCGCAGGCTCGTGAACTGCGGCGTCGGCCAGCCGAGCTGCGTGCCCGCCTGGTAGTAGTACGGGATGTACTGCTGGAGGCCCTGGTCGGTGTAGAACGACAGGCCCGAGATCGCGTCGAGCGATCCGTAGATCTCGTCGTCGGAGGCGTCCACGGCGGGCAGCGACGGGCAGTCGGCCTGGAGGCTGTACTGCCAGAACGCCCACTCGTAGTCCATCACCGAGTTCTCGAACGCGCGGTCGGGCGAGCGGAGGATGTCGAACGTCCAGCCGTTCTTGGCCGCCGCGTCCTTGAAGCGCGCCAGCATCGCCGGACGGCGCTTCAGGAACTCCCGCGCGAGCGCCTTGACGTGCGCGCGGCACTGCGCGTCGGTGCCGACCGTCTGGAAGAACTTGTCGTAGGCGCGGTCGTCGTTGTTGTTCACGTCGTTCGGCGCCACGTACACGACGCTGCCGTCCACGTCACGCGGGTAGAACCGCTTGTGGTAGACGGCGGTCATGCCGCCCTTGCTGGCGCCCGTCGAGATCCACCGGGCCTTGTAGATCCTCTTCAGCGCGCCGACCAGCCGGTGCTCGTCGGTGGCGGCCTGCCAGATCGTGTCCTTGCGCCAGTCCGCGGGCTCGGGACGGGACGGGGTGAAGTACCGGTACTCGACGGAGATCTGGTTCCCGTCGACGAGCGCGGTCGGCTCGGAGGTGAACATGGTCTCGGGCGTGTTGTAGCCGCTGGTGTACAGCACCATCGGCCGGTCCGCCGACCTGTGCTGCAACATGATCCGCTGCTCGAACCACTTCCCCTTCGGGTTGCGGTGGTCGACCGGCTGGCGGTAGGTGAGCCAGAACCACCGGTAGCCGGGCAACGTCGAGGTCTTCTCCGTCACCTGCATGCCGGGGATGGCCTTGAGCTGGGCGAGGATGTCGCCGGCCTGAGCCTGTCCGGCCTGGGCCGGGCCCGCCGTGACCGCCGCCCGCGCCGCCGTGGCGCCGGCCCCGCTCACTCCCGCGGCCAGCAGCAGTGCCATCGCTCCTGTTGAGACGCGCCGCATCATGCCCCTTCCACGTGGGATCTCCACATTTCGCGAAGCGACCTTAGAGGGATAAGCCCGACAAAAGCGGTTTCCTGCTGGGCTTGTTACCGACCCGTGACGGCTCGGTGGTCAACACCCGGCTCCAGGCGTAACGTCGGTCTTAGGGGGACCATCGGGGGACGGTCATCCGGAACCGGGGCGAACACCCGGTCCAGGCCCTCTCAAGCGACCCCGGACGGCCGGTCCGCGCGGTGGCCCCAGGCGATCCCATACGAGGAGGTGCGCGATGTTCATCCAGGTCATCCAGGGAAAGATCACCGACCGCGACGAGGTCAGGGACGCGATGGACCGCTGGGTCCGCGACCTCGCGCCCGGATCCGTCGGCTGGCTCGGCAGCACCGCGGGCGTCACCGACGACGACACGTTCGTCGCGCTGGCCCGCTTCGAGTCGCAGGAGGCGGCCCGCCGCAACAGCCACCGCCAGGAGCAGGAGCAGTGGTGGACCGAGCTGTCCAAGCTGTTCGCCGGCGAGGTGACCTTCCACGACTGCGCCGCCACCGGCACCTGGATGTCCGGCGGCTCCGACGACGCCGGATTCGTCCAGATCATGCACAGCCGCGTCCGCGACCTGGACGGGCTCCGCGCGTGGATGGAGCACGCGGACTACGGCGTCCTCACCCGGAACCGCCCCGACATCCTCGGCGGCGTCTGGGCGGCGCACGGGGACGGCGGCATGACCGAGGCCGTCTACTTCAGGTCGGAGGCGGAGGCGCGCGCGGGCGAGTCCCAGGCGCCGACTCCGGAGATGAAGGCCGCGATGGAGGAGATGGGGCGGTTCTACGAGGGGGACTTCACCTACCTGGACCTCAAGGATCCGTGGCTGGCCTCGCGCTGAACCGCCGCTAGACGGCGCCGCCGGTGAGGAAGTGGGCGACGAGCCAGCCGAGCCCGGCGACCAGGGCGAGGCGGCGCAGCTGCCAGCCGACCGGCTTGCCGCGGATGGCGAACACGCTCCACACCAGTTCGGAGAGCGTGTCGCCCTCCTGCCGGTTGAACACGGCGGGCAGCTCGATGGCGAGGAACATCAGGACCCAGAGAATCCAGGCGGCGAGATAGGGGGACATGGCGTCTCGATTCAGAAGACTCATTCTTACCGGTAATACCCGGCAAGAATGATCGCTACGCCGGAGGGAGCGGCGCGATCCCGTCGTCCCAGGGCGCGAGCCGCTCGAAGAAGCGCTCGTCGTGCCAGCGGCCGTCCACGTGGATGTGGTGGCGGGCCGTCCCGACGACCGTGAAGCCGTTGCGCTCCAGGACGCGCTGGGACGCGCGGTTGTCGATCCTGGTGAACGCCTCCACCCGGTGGAGGAGCAGCTCGTCGAACGCCACGTCCAGCACCTGCCGGACGGCCTCGGTGGCGACGCCGCGTCCGGAATGCGCGCGCGCCACCCAGTAGCCGACGAAACAGCTCTGGAGGGGGCCGCGCAGGATGTTGTTGAGCGTGATGCGCCCGACGACCGCGCCGTCCACGAGGATGACGGCGGGCCACATCTCCCCCGCGTCGTAGGCGTCCAGCAGGGCGTGCAGATTGGCCCGCTGGCCCTCGACGGTGAAATAGGAGTCGGCCCGCTCCGGCTCCCACGGCCGCAGGTACTCGCGGTTCTCCCGGCACAGGACGGCGAGCGCCTCCGCGTCCGCGTCCGCGGCGAGCCGCAGCGCGACGCCTCGTCCGATACCGAGACCGGGCAGCGGGTCACGGGGGCCGTCACCGAGCGCGTGGCCCGCGACCGCCGTCATGCCCCGGGGGCGAGGTAGCGGCCGATGAACTCCCGTTCCTCCTCGGTGAACCGGCGCAACCGGTTCGTGGACGCGTCGAACGCCACCAGCGTCGACCTCGCGACGGCGTAGACGTTCTCGTCGTCGCGCACCTCGTAGGCCAGCTTGAACGACGCGACGCGGGCCTCGGTGACCCACGACTCCACGCGGACGGGATGGACCGTCGGCAGCAGCGGCAACCGGTAGTCGATCTCGTGCCGGGAGATCACCATGCCCCGGACGGGCTGCTCCCCCTTGCGCACCGGACCGCCGTGGAACATCTCCATGCGCGCGTCCTCCAGGTAACCGAGGAACTTCACGTTGTTCACATGGCCCTGGGAGTCGATGTCCCCGAAACGGAGGTAGAACTCGTAGACGTGCCGGTACTCGGCCTCGGGCAGGTCGGTCTGCTGCATGTCCTCGCCTGGGGGTCGGGTCACGGGGGCTCCGCCGTTCGCCCGATGCTACCCGGAGCGGATCTACACGCCCGACGACCAGCCGGACGAAACACCAGAAACAGCAGGCCAGCCGAGTGCGCCCCCGCGCGGCACCGAGACGGAGAACACACCGGAACACACGCACCGTCCACGAACAGAACGGCCGTGTGACCACCCGGTGGTGGTCACAC